>CAZPOG010000128.1:0-6347 GCA_964588105.1 uncultured Ruminococcus sp.
AACCCCCAGCTTTGCCAGCTCCTCGCGCATCGCTTCGATACGATCACTTTCTTTGAGTCGAAGACGTTCGGTACCGGTGAACATTCCTTTGCCGAGCAGAGCGGCTACCGTAAACGCGACGGGTCCTAAATCGGGACAGTCAGAAAGATCGGCGATCCCTTTATCCCTGACCGTTCGGAATAGTTCGTAAAAAACGCGGTCGCCCTGAGAGGTGTTCGGATCCAGCCCCTTGATCCTGACGTCTGAGCCGGCGTAATTCAGCGCGGCAAAAAATGCGGCGTTGGAGCAGTCGCCCTCTACCGTAACATCCCGCGGCTGATATTTTTGATTTCTTTTGATCTCACAGACATACGCCTTTCTCTCGGGCTCATAACCGAAGACGGCGTCTATACCGAAAGTATACAGCGCGTCGATCGTCAACTCGATATACGGCATACTCTCCAAAGGAAGCGTGATCACGATCTCGCTGTCGCCGGGAAGAAGAGGAAGAACAAAGAGCAGTCCCGAAATAAACTGAGAGCTGATATCTCCCCTGACGGTGTATGTGCCGCTTCTAAATATTCCTGCGACCGTGAGGCTGTCCTCCGTCTTCTCAAAAAGAAAACCGTTGTCCCGAGCGATCTCTTCATATACACTAAGCGGTCTCGTCATAAGATACGGAGCGCCTTTGAGGATATGCTTCTCTCCCGAAAGCAGACACAGCGGTATCATAAACCGCAGAGTGGAACCGCTCTCGTTACACGGCAGATCAAGGGTGTTGATCAGCGGCTTTCTTGGATCGATACCCTTAATAAGGGCGGTATTTCCATCCAGTTTGATTTCGGCTCCCAGCGCTCGCAGACAGGCGATCGTCGCCTCGATATCCTTGGAGAAAGCAAGGTTGCGCACCACGCTCTCGCCCTCGGATAAAGCGGCGCATATCAAATATCGGTGCGCGATGCTCTTGGAGGGAGGAGCGATCACTTCTCCCTTTGCCTTTGAAGGGAAAATCTTAACATTCATTTTTTGCTCCATATTGCTCGATAAGATAGTCCATCGCGTCAAGATAGCCCTGAAGTCCTCTGCCGGAGATGGTGGTCTCGCACGCCTGACGAATATAGCTGATCTGTCGGAAGTCTTCTCTCTTTGACACATCGGAGATATGCACCTCTACGGTAGGGATCCGCACCGCTTTGACCGCGTCGAGGATCGCGACGGAAGTATGGGTATAGGCGGCGGGATTGATCACAATACCGTCGACCTTCTGATAACACTGCTGGATAAAATCCACCAGATCGCCCTCGTGGTTAGACTGGAAGATCTCGACCTCTATCCCCTTCTCTTTTGCGTGCGCCTCGATGAGAGCGCACAGCTTCTCATAGGTATCCGCGCCGTAGAGGTCAGGCTCGCGGATGCCGAGCATATTCAGATTCGGTCCGTTGATCACTCGTATCTTCATATCAGTCTCCGTTGATGACACTGTCGGCTACATCTTCGGGATCGCAGTCGCCGTCGATAATAAAGTCCGCAGTGAATATATACTTGTTGATTCTCTTTTCGTAGAGCTTCTTGAGCTTGTCGATCTTGTCGGCAAGAGGACGGTCGGGCGAAGCGGAAAGGTGCTCTAAAGAACGGTCGATAAAGTAGATCGCGCCGTTTCTTCTCAGCGCGTCGATGTTCTCCTCCCTGAGGATCGCGCCGCCGCCGGTGGAGATCACCGCGCCTGTTCTGTCCGCGACAGAGCGGATCACTTCTGTCTCCAGATCACGGAAATATGATTCGCCGTGTTCTTTGAAGATCGTCGGAATATCGCCGTATTTTTCCACGATCAGCGCATCGGTGTCGATGAAAGGACGGTCGAGCTCTTTAGCGATGAGCTTTCCGACCGTGGACTTGCCGGAGGTGGGCATTCCGGTCAGCACTATATTTCTTTTAGAGAAATATATCTTGTCGTAAATCTCGTTGGTGATCTTCACAGCATCAAGTTCGGTATCGGTAAACAGCGCGGAAGCATAGACCGCCTGCGCGACGAGCATATACAGCCCGCCCTCGGAGGATACGCCCTGCTTCATGCCGTTTAATACCAAAGAGGTACACAGCGGATTATATACCGCGTCGATCACACCGGAGAGATTCGTAAAATGCGACAGATCGATCGGGCAGTCAAAGATATTGGGGTACATCCCGCAGGGTGTGGTATTGATGATCACATCCGCGTCAGCGTAATTCTCATACGCTTCTTCATAGGTCAGTGAGCCGTCCTTGCCGGTACGGCTGACCTTACGGATCTCCTTTGCGCCGAGCCTCTCACACACGGCGTAGGCGGTCTTGGAGGTGCCGCCGGTGCCGAGGATCAGCGCCTTTTTGTATTTGAGCACGACGCCGACACGCTCGATCAGCGCCTTCATCCCGAGAAAATCGGTGTTGTAGCCATAGAGCCTGCCGTCGCAGTTGACGATCGTATTCACCGCGCCGATCGCTTCGGCGCTTCCATCGATCTCATCCAAGAACGGGATCACCGCTTCTTTGTACGGGATGGTCACGTTGATCGCTTTATAATTCTTTTGGAGAATAAAATCTTTCAGCTCATCGGGGTTTAATTCTTTCAAAGAATATTCATAGTTCCCGATGCTCTCATGTATTTCCTTGGAAAAGCTATGCGGCAGCTTCTCCCCTATCAATCCGTAGTCCATAAAGTCTCCTATTAAGACTCCCTTTGGTAAAGGGAGCTGTCGCCGTCATGCAAAGCAGTCATTCTGAGGGAGCGTAAGCGACCGTGAGAATCCCCTTCTGTCAGAAGACGGTGTTTTTGACAAGGGGATTGCCACGGGCTGATGCCCTCGCAATGACAATTAATACATTCCTAATTCTCTGCGAGCCAATCCGTGCCGTATCTCAGCGCCAGCAGATCGGCAAGAGCCAATGCCGCGACGGAGTCGACCACCACACGCGCGCGGTGGAGGATACATGGATCGTGTCTGCCCTTGAGGGACAGTACCGCGTCTTTCTTCTCGATCATATCAACGGTGTTCTGCTCCTTAAAGATCGAGGGCGTCGGCTTGAGAGCGCAGGAAAAGACGATGGGCATGCCGTTTGAGATACCGCCGTTGACGCCGCCGTTGTGATTGGTTGCTGTTTTTATTTCTTTATCAGAAATATAAAAACTGTCATTGTACTCTGATCCGCGCTTCTTCACATCGTCAAACGCGTGTCCGAACTGGACGCCCTTGACCGCGGGGATCGAGAACAACGCGTGGGATAACACGCTTTCGAGCGTATCAAACCACGGCTCTCCCACACCCGCGGGAACGCCTAAGATCGCGGTCTCCAACACGCCGCCGACGGAGTCGCCTTCCTCTGCCGCTTTCTCGATCGCGACTCTCATCGAAGCCGCTTTCTCATCGTCCAGAACGGCGAAATCAAGTGAATTGAGCTTCGTGATATCCTCAGCGATATCGCCGAATTCTCTGTCGCTGACGTCGGCGATCGAACGGATATGGGTGCCGACACAGATTCCCTTCTCCTGCAAAGCAGAGAGAACGATCGCGCCCGCCGCAACCAGCGCCGCGGTAACTCTGCCGGAAAAGTGTCCGCCGCCGCGGTAGTCTTCAAATCCGTGATACTTCACATTCGCGGTATAATCCGCGTGACCGGGACGCGCCAAAGCGCGGGTGGCGGAATAATCTTTGCTTTTAATATTCTTGTTGGGAATTAAAATTGCCAACGGCGTTCCGGTGGTTCTGCCTTCGAACACGCCGGAGACGATCTGAAATTCATCATCTTCCTTGCGTGCGGTAGAGATCTTCCCTGCCGGTCTGCGTTTTGATAGCAGAGAGGCGATAAACTCCTCGTCGATCACAATTCCCGGAGCGAGGCCGTCGAGCACCGCGCCGATGTATGGACCGTGACTCTCGCCGAAGAGCGTCACCGATACGCTGTTTCCAAATGTATTCTTCATTTCTTCTCCCCCTTTATCCGATCAAGATAGGGATATAATTCTTTATAAGAAATTTTCTTCATTTCATAAGCGCCGATTTCGTTCACAAAAATCACAGTGATCCCGTCGAGTTCCGACTTTTTGTCGTGGGTCATCGCCTGATAGACACTGTCGGTATCAAAATCAAGCGAGGTTGGCAGGTTCAGACTCTTTAACACCTTGATCAACCGCGGACGGATCGATTTGCTTACCATCGGGATCATCCCGAGCGCCACACACTCACCGTGATACAGCCCGTGAAGCTCTTCAAAGCTCTCGATACCGTGTCCGATCGTGTGGCCGAAGTTGAGGATCTTGCGAAGTCCCGCTTCGCGCTCATCCTGCTCTACGACTGACTTCTTGATCATCAAAGAACGGTAGATGATCTCGTCCATATTCTCATTTATATTTCCTTTTTCGAATAATCCGAATAGTTCTTTGTCAGATGTCAGCGACATCTTCACTGCCTCGGCGAGGCCGTTCGAGATCTGGCGTGAGGGAAGCGTCTGCAAAAGATCAAGATCGATGATCACCTTTTTGGGCTGCCAGAAAGCGCCGACAACATTCTTGATCCCGTCGAGATTCACTGCCGTCTTGCCGCCGATAGACGAATCCACCTGAGACAGCACGGTGGTAGGGATATTATAAAAGTCGATCCCTCTCATGTAAGACGCGGCGACAAACCCCGAAAGATCTCCCACGACGCCGCCGCCGACAGCGACTACCGCGTCTTTTCGGGTGAACCCTTCTTGAAGCATGATACTGAGCAGTTTACTGAACGTCTCGATGCTTTTGGAGCCTTCACCCTGCGGCACCGTTACGATCACAGCGGTATCACTTGCGTTTTTTACCGCTTCGGCATAAGCGGAGGGGACACCGTCATCGGTAATGATCATTACTTTTCGGTTCAAGTTAAGCAGCTCGCCGATCCGGTCTAACGCGCCGCGCTCCATCACAATATCGTAACTGTTCTCGCCGAGATCCATATGCAGCGTTCTACTCATCTTCATCACCGTCTTTGAGCATTCTTTCACCAAAATATCTGCCGACGACCTTGAGCTTGTCGCAGTGGGCGGAAAGTTCACTGAGCATCTTTCTGCCTTCTTCACAGTCGTCGTTGCCTTCCGCCTCCACATAGAAGTAATACTCCCACGAGAGCTCCTTCATCGGACGGGAACGCAGCGCCTTCATATTAAAGCCGTGGGCGCCGATCACGTTGATCGCCTTTGCCAGTGCGCCTGCCTCGTTCTTCACGGAAAACATCAGCATAAAACGCGCGTCGGCGGACTCAAAGCTGTTGTTCTGCGCGCGGGAAAATACCGCAAAGCGGGTAGAGTTAGCGGCGCTCTTGTTGATGTCGTGATCGATGATCGTCAGCCCGTATAGCTTCGCGGTCTCACTTGACGCGATCGCGGCGATCGTCTTGTCGCCGTCGTCTCTGACCGAACGCGCCGCTAATGCGGTATTGGTCGCGTCCATGGTCTTAAAACCTTGCTTTCTGATATAATCGGCGCACTGCGCAAGCGCCTGCGGATGGCTGATGACTTTTTTGATATCGGAGAGCTTCGCTCCTTTAACGCCGAGCAGATGCTGGGCGATCTTCAGCGTATAGACGCCGTTGACGAAAAGGCTGCCGGAGAACATCAGATCCATCACCTGCGTGACTTCGCCGGCGTAGCTGTTCTCGATCGGCAGAACACAGCAGTCACAGTCGCCGTTTTCCACTGCCTTATACGCCGACTGAAAGTCAGGGAAAGATACCAGTCTGCTGTAGGGCAGGATTTCGCGCGCTGCGATATTGGCAAACGCGCCGCGGATACCGGAATACGCCACTTTCACGCCTTTGATCAGGCTCTCCTGATATTGTTTGGAGACCTTCATCTCATCTTTAAGAAACGGCACATAGTAACAGCGGATCGCAGGATCGGTGACATATGCGCTGTTCTTCTCGATCAGCGCCTGCTCACGCTTCTCGTCAAAGATAGGAAGCCCGCGCTCCTTCTTATAGATCGCGACGTCCTCAACGGCTTTCATACGCTGTTGGAAAAGCTCTGCCATCTGTCTGTCTATTTCATTGATTTTCAGTCTTGCTTCATCCAGTTTTGACATATTATCCTCCCTGCAGTCATTGCGAGCCCCTTGGGGGGGCGCGGCAATCCCCTTCCTATTACTACCGTCTGCAAATGACGATTATTTCAAAACGGTATTTTTGACAGGGGGATTCCCACGTCGGGCTATGCCCTCCTCGGAATGACGACAATAAATAAAACAAGCGGTTCTGCCCGAAAACAGAACCGCCTTACAACAAAGCCAATATCCGTTTACACCCGAGCAGTCATCTTTTTTCGACACCACAATAATAGCCCGCATAAAAGCGCGCGAATGTAAACAG
>CAZPOG010000129.1:0-6271 GCA_964588105.1 uncultured Ruminococcus sp.
CGAGATACTCGAAGGGAGCATAAGCGTTATCGGAATAGATGATATAGGTCTTGTCGGATACGGGAGCAGCTTCGTTTGAAGAAGCGTCGCCTGTAGTTTCGGTGGTAGTCTCACCGGAGTTGGAGCAGCCTGCTAAGACGGCTACGGATGCTAACATGGCAATAGCGAGAATCAGTGCTAAAAGTTTTTTCATTTTGAACATCTCCTAATAAAATAATTTAAAGTGCTAAAAGCCAAGTCCAATTATAGCGTTTTATGAATCTTTTGTCAAGAAAAATGCAGAGATTATTTGCTTATACGCGTCAGATCCCGCCCAAATAAGCCAAAAATGAATAGAAAAATGCTATACTTGCAAAAAGATTTTCTCACCGGCGCGGCGCCTCATAAACGGATTGACATTTCTCTCGGAAAGACTTATGATAAAGATAACAAAAAACAAAGGAGTGTTTTTATGAATTATGAAATCATCGGCGGCAACCTGCCCGCAGTCATCTGCCACATGAAGCAGGGTCAGCAGATCATCTGTGAGAGCGGCGGTATGTCATGGATGGACGACGCGTTCAAGATGGAGACCAAGGGCGGCGGCGTCGGCAAGATGTTCGGCAGAATGTTCTCCGGCGAATCCATGTTCCGCAACATCTACACCGCGAACCGTGACGGCGATATTGCTTTTGCTTCCTCCTTCCCGGGAGAGATCATCGCGGTAGAGGTCACCCCCGATCATCCCGTGATCGCTCAGAAGCACGCTTTCTTAGCGTGTGATCCCACCATCGAGACCTCTGTGTTCTTCCAGAAGAAGGTGGGCGCGGGCTTCTTCGGCGGCGAAGGCTTCGTAATGCAGAAGTTCGAGGGCAATGGCATCGTACTGCTCGAGGTCGACGGCTCCACCAAGGAGTATACCCTTCAGGAGGGTCAGAGAATGTACATGGAGACAGGTCATCTTGTCATCATGGACGGCACCTGCAAGATGGACGTTGAGATGATCAAAGGCGCGAAGAACGTACTCTTCGGCGGCGAGGGTCTCTTCAACACCGTGGTCACCGGACCCGGCAAAATCATTATCCAGACCATGCCGATCGAGAAGACCGCCCAGGTGCTCGCATCCCTGATGCCCAGCACCGGCAAGTAATTATTATTCTAATATAGAATTAACCGCTTCTGCCTAAACAGAAGCGGTTTTATTATGTTACGTTGAATGATATTAGTAACATTGCAATTAAACCGTAGGGAACGATGCCCACATCGTTCCGAGCCTCCCCTACAGCTTAGGGGAGGTGGGCAATCCGCTTGCGGATTGGTCGGAGGGGAATAATTCTATTGTTCGACCAACGGGAGTAACCCATTTATTAACGTTGCATTCATATCAACGTTTCGGCACGATGAGATTCCCCTGTTAGGGGAAATGTCCGCAACGCGGACAAAAGGGTCTGCTGTCCTCGCCCAGAGGAGGCATCGCGCCCTACAGCTGATGTATATTTACAGCCGAAAACGACTTCTATTATCAGCGTTCGGAACGGTCAAGACCGTTCCCTACGGTGTTACATCAACGTTCCGTAAAAAACAAGGGAGGGCGTGGAAGCCCTCCCCAACAATTAGTGTCTTTTTCGGAACGATGTGGGCATCGTTCCCTACAATTCTTTAGTACATTCCGCCCATATCGGGAGCCGCGGCAACAGCGGGAGCGGGCTCCTTGATGTCGGCGACTAAGGACTCGGTGGTCAGTACCATAGCGGCAACGGAAGCCGCGTTCTGCAGAGCGGAACGGGTGACCTTGGTCGGATCTACGATACCGGCAGAGATCATATCGGTGTATTCTTCGTTGAGCGCGTTGAAGCCGTAGCCTTCCTTCCCGGATCTCTTGATGTTCTCTACGATCACGGAGCCCTCGAGACCGGCGTTCTTCGCGATCTGCTTGACAGGCTCTTCGAGCGCCTTTAAGACGATCTGCATACCGGTCTTCTCATCGCCCTGCGCCGCTTCGGCAAGCTTAGAAACAGCGGGGATCGCGTTGATCAGCGCAACGCCGCCGCCCGCGACGATACCTTCCTCAACAGCAGCCTTGGTAGCAGAGAGAGCGTCCTCGATGCGGAGCTTCTTCTCCTTCATCTCGATCTCGGTAGCCGCGCCGACCTTGATGACCGCTACGCCGCCTGCTAACTTCGCGAGTCTTTCCTGCAGCTTCTCACGGTCAAAGTCGGAGGTTGTAGTCTCTATCTGGGAACGGATATGCGCAACGCGGTTCTTGATCTCCTGCTGGTCGCCTGCGCCGTCAACAATGATGGTGTCTTCTTTGGTGACCTTGATCTGACGCGCAGAGCCCAGCTGAGCAATGGTAGCGTCTTTGAGCTCTAAGCCCAGATCGGAGGTGATCACGGTGCCGCCGGTGAGGATCGCGATATCCTGCAGCATTTCTTTTCTTCTGTCGCCGAAGCCGGGAGCCTTGACCGCTACGACGGTGAAGGTACCGCGCAGCTTGTTGAGCACTAAGGTGGTCAGCGCTTCGCCCTCGACGTCTTCCGCGATGATGAGGAGCTTTCTGCCGCTCTGAACGATCTGCTCGAGCAGGGGCAGGATCTCCTGTGTAACGGAAATCTTCTTGTCGGTGATGAGGATGTAGGGGTTGTCGAGTTCCGCAACCATCTTGTCGGTGTCGGTGACCATGTAGGGAGCGATGTAGCCTCTGTCAAACATCATACCCTCGACGACCTCACTGTATGTCTCGGCGGTCTTGCTCTCTTCCACGGTGATAACGCCGTCCTTAGAGACCTTCTCCATCGCTTCCGCGATCAGGTTGCCGATATATTCGTCTCCGGAAGAGATCGTCGCGACTCTCGCGATATCGGAGCTGCCGGAGATCTCCTTGGAGTTTTCGGTGATCGCCTTGACCGCTTCATCAACGGCAAGCTGAACGCCCTTCTTGAGCACCATCGGGTTTGCGCCCGCGGCAACGTTCTTCATACCTTCTCTGACCAGCGCCTGCGCGAGCAGAGTCGCGGTGGTGGTGCCGTCGCCGGCTACGTCGTTGGTCTTGACGGAAACTTCCTTAACGAGCTGAGCGCCCATGTTCTCGAACGCGTCGTCGAGCTCGATCTCCTTGGCGATGGTAACGCCGTCATTGGTGATCAGCGGAGCGCCGAACTTCTTGTCGAGAACCACGTTTCTGCCCTTGGGACCTAAGGTGATCTTGACGGTATCAGCCAGCTGATCGATACCGGACTGCAGCGCCTTTCTCGCGTCTTCGCCGTAAATAATCTGTTTTGCCATAATACTTACCTCCCTGAGTTATTCTACAATCGCTAAAATATCGGACTGACGAACGATGGTGTATTCCTCGCCGTCAACCTTGACGTCGGTGCCGGCGTACTTGGACGCGATCACCTTGTCGCCGACCTTCACGGTCATGACGACCTCGTTGCCGTCTACGATGCCGCCGGGGCCGACAGCCACTACGTTGGCGTACTGGGGCTTCTCCTGAGCGGATGTGGACAGTACGATACCCGAAGCGGTAGTCTCCTGAGCGTCGTCGAGCTTTAACACGACCTTGTCTAACAGCGGTCTGATAGTCATAATCTATTCCTCCTAAATAATAATAAACGAAATATTAGCACTCGTTATCCTTGAGTGCTAATATTATTTTACTCTATTCTATTCCAAAAATCAAGGGGTAAAATGACATATCTGTGATTTTTTACAAATTCTTAACATATTGATTTTGTCATTCTGAGCGGTGCCCATTGGGCAAAACGCGAAGCGTTTAGTCGAAGAATCCCCTTCCTCCTTCTACCGTTTATGTTAAGTATCCCTTATCAGACAGTAGTAATGACAGGGGGATTCTTCGGTCGCGGTGCTCCCTCTGAATGACTGTAGAACTACGTCATATCGTACTTTCTCAGCTCTACAGAGTTGAGCGCTTCACCGGGGATGGAGACGCCCAGCGTGCTGACCGCGCTCTGGTTGACGTAGTTGAAGCAGTCGTTGACATACATGACCGGAATGGTACCCGCCTGCTTCTTCTCATACAGGATAGAATACGCGATATCCGCCGAATTTCCTCCTACCGAGCCGTAGTTGATCAGACAGGTAGCAAAGCCGCCCGCCTTGAGGGTCGGTTCATCGGCGCAGATCACGGGGATCTTGTTCTCGTTGGTAAACTCAATGATGTCTTCAATGTTCTCAAACACCAAAGCGTCGGTGGGCAGATACAGCACCTCGATCTCATCATCTTCGATATAATCCAGCGCGTCTTCGAGATCCTCATTGTCGGAAATGGTATAGCTCTCAAAGGACAACTTCTGGTTTGCGGTCGCCTCTTCCTCTGCAATAAGCGCCTGTGTCATCGCCGTCGTGTCGGTAACGCAGTAGATACATCCGACCTTCTTCTTCTCCGGCAGGAGCAGCGGGATCAGGTCGATCTGTTCAAAGCACGGCGTATAGGTAGAGACGCCGGTGACGTTCTTGCCGGGAGCCTCGTTGGACGCTACCGCCTCAAGCTGCTCGGGATCGGTGACGTCCGCAAACACCACGGGGATATCCGTGATAGTCTTGGCGGCGTTCTCAGAAGCGAACTGACCGATCGTAAAGATCAGGTCGCAGTCGGACTTTGAAAGACGCTCGATCTCCTGCTTGCACTTGGTCTCGTCAACTTCGAAGACGTAGTCAAACTCGAGATCGTCAAAAACCTCTCTCTCCTTGAAGCGATCCAAAAAGCCCTCATAGCACTTCTGGGAGGTCGGCATATCGGTATGCTGTACGACGCCGATCTTAAAATGCTCTGAGGTAGACTTGGAGCGGTTATTTCCTGTCGCGTCGGACTCAACAGCTTCTGTCGGAGCAACCGCAGTTCCTTTATCCTTGAACACGCCGTTGTAGACCAGCAAGCCGACTCCGCCGAGGATCACGATCGCTAAGATGATATTCATAATAGGAATGATATGTTTTTTCATCGATATCCTCCTTTACTTTTCTATAGTGTAGTCGATTTTGCCATTTTTGTCAAATTCCGATCGGGTGAGGGCGGAGCCCTCCCTTCACTCTTCTCTCTTCTCTATTCTCTCTTCTCTATTTAAAGTACATATACACATTACACTTGAGCATGCCGTTGTAGAGCTTGCGCTTTTTATCGGCGGGTCTGCCGAAGAAGGACTCAAAGCTCTCGTCGGGACTGATGACGGTGTAGGAATGACGCGGCTTTCTGAGAAAGACCTTTCCCATCGTCCTGTACAGCGCTCTCGCTTCATCGACGTCCAGCATCCGCTCGCCGTAGGGCGGGTTGGTAATCACCGTACACGCGTCAAAGTCCTCAGAGAAGTCCGCGATATCTCTTAGCTCAAATGTGATCTTATCCGCAACGCCGGCAAGGATTGCGTTTCTCTTCGCCACAGACAGCGCCTGTTCGTCGATATCGCAGCCGAAGGCATGAAAGTCCGCGTCACGCTTCTCCCCCGCCTTGGCGCGTTCACGCTCATTTGCGGCGTACTCGGGAGGGATCTGCTCCCAACTCTCGAAGGCAAATGTCCGATCCACGCCGGGCATGATACGCATCGCCTTGAGCGCCGCCTCGATCAGGATAGTGCCGCTGCCGCAAAACGGATCGACGACGATATGGTTCTCACGCACGCGGGAGAGATCAACCATCGCCGCGGCGAGCGTCTCTTTGATCGGAGCGTCATTAGACACGGCGCGCCATCCGCGCTTGTTCAGCGGCTCGCCGGAGGTATCGAGCATGATGCTGACACGGTTCTTGAACAGCAGAAACTGTATCTGATGAACGCTGCCGGACTCCTCGAACCAATCACCACGATACTTCTCTTTGAGATTTTCAACGACCGCCTTCTTGACGATTTTCTGGCAGGCGGGAACCGAGGACAGCGTTGACGATACACAGCTTCCCTTGACCGGGAACTTGTCCTTGACTCCAATATAAGCGCTCCAGTCGATCGCCTTGACGCCTTGAAACAGGGTCTCAAAGTCAAGCGCTTCAAACTCAGCAAGCAGGATCAGCACGCGCTGGGCATAGCGGGAGCAGATATTCGCCCGCGCCATCGCGTCACAGCCGCCTTCAAACAGCACTCTGCCGTTTTCTGCGGCGACGCCTTCGATCCCTTGATATTTCAGTTCATTGGCTACCAAGCCTTCCAGCCCCAATAAGCAGGGCGCGACAAATCTCATAGTGTTTCTCCTGTATCGACTTTTCATAGAGTCATAGGGAACGATGCTTCCTCTGGGCGAGGACAGCAGACCCTTTTGTCCGCGTTGCGGACATTTCCCCTAA
>CAZPOG010000130.1:0-6260 GCA_964588105.1 uncultured Ruminococcus sp.
CTTCGTCAGTCGCGGGAACTTTATCAAGATCCTTAACGGTAACGGTCGGGATCGTCAGGACTTCATCTTCATCCTCTGCCTCTTCCTCTTCGCCGCTGTTATCCGCCTGTGTTTCGCCTGCGCTGCCGACCAAAGCTTCATTCTTGTAGCAATAGACGGTACCGCCTTTTTTGCCCTGTACGCCTTCGAGAGCACTCCAGTTTTCGTCAATATTCAGCTCGACCGCGCCGGAATTATCTACCTCAAGGTACAGATAAGCGGGGATCACGGTTTTGTTTTTGATCTCCACATAGGGAGCCGCGGGGATCGAGATCCCCGGGATCAGCTTGTAGGTAAAGCCGCTTGTCGGCTCTGCTTCGGCGGTTTCATCCAAAGAATAACTGCCGTCCTCCTGCACGGTGACGGGCTTGTCGAGCAGCATGAAGCTCTCGGCGAGCGTGTTGGTGTACTCCACTTCATTCGCGAATACTACCTCACTGCGGTACTTGGAAAAACCGACGCCCGGAAGCAGCGCGCAGACCAATATCAGGATCAGCGCGAAAGAGAGCAATATGTATAAGCGTTTATTCTTTTTCATATCTGCCCTCCTCAGTCGATCTGGGTGAATGTGACAGCAACATCAAAGGGAGCTTCGCCAGAGCTGCCGCTCATATCGTCGTTGCTGAATGTGTTATACTTATCGTTTGTCTCAAAATACGCGGACATATCAAAGGTAATCGTCTCTTCCGCTTCTTCTGAGGGAGCGAGGTCGCCGGTAAAGGTCAGCTTGTCGTCGGACTCGTCGAACATCTCGGCGTTTTCGGTCGCCTTTTCTCCGGTGAAAGTCACACAAGCCTCATATCTGACCGCGGTATCTCCGCTGTTTTTGATCTTGACGGTATATTCCGCTTTGCCTGCGTCGTCCGTACCGTTGTTGATGATCACCACGGGATTTTCCGTCGGCTCCTGCGCCGATACGGAGAATGACGCGACGCTGCCTTTACCGTCACCGCCCGACTTAACGGTATAACGGGCGAACATTCCGGACGCAAAATGCGCCGAAATCAATACCAGACACAACACCGCTGCCGCCAGTACGACGGAGACGGGAGTTCTGCGTTTTGCTTTCATATTCTCGTCTCCTTTCGTTACTCAAAATAGCGGTGGGAATAGCCGTTAAGCCAATTGTTATTCTCTTTTGTATATTCGAAGGTGACTTCGTCGGTGCCTGTTTCAACGGTCGCCGATTGCTCTCCCCCTTCATTATATCGCCAGCTCCACGAATGCTTCTCTGTCACCGTGTATTCTCCCGGCGGGAGCTTCGCGATCGTGACGCTGCCGGAGGTCGCGCCCTTCTCGAGCACAACCGCTACGTTCAGCGCTATGTTGTCGGGGCCTGTCACCTCATAGATATAGGACTGCTCCTTCTCCTTATCGGAAGCGCCGCGGGTCGCGGTGATCTTGAGCTTTCCGGTATCTTCTCCGGGTCCGGGCGGATCGGTAGGAGCGGTAGGATCGGTCGGAGCCTCGGTAGGCGCTTCGGTCGGATCGGAAGAACTGCTCTTGGTGTTCGTGATATCGTACCCGCTGACGCTTGTATCATAGCCGGAGACGCTCTCTTCCTCTATGATAAAGCTGTCCTTATCCACCTTAGAGGCGTCATCCCCGAGCGGGATCTCGATACTCCACGGCCAGCTGTCGTTGCCGGAGTTATCCGACTTGTTCACTGTGACAGGAGAGCCGGTCAGTTCTATCTTTTCACCCTCGTCATTTTTGTAATAAACATGTATCTTGATACTGTCCGGCCGGTCCTCTTCTTTGTCATCCTTCCAGTACTTCATACCGCTGACCACAGTGCCGAGGTTGTCGTCGTCTCCGTGGAACTTGATGTTGATAATGTTGCACAGGAACAAGGTATCGCCGAGATTGATCCCATAGCCCTTGATGCTCCAATACTGATCGATCGGCTGGTACATCACGGGCACATGAACGTTCTGGATACCGAAGTACTTGATCGCGGCGTCGAGTATCATCTCGATCAGACCCGTCACCAGCTCTGTCGCCGCGTAATCCATCGGCAGTTTGAATTCACCCATACCGTACTTCTTGACGGTAAATGTGGTATACCAGCGGTTGAGCGGATTCTCCGCTTTGCCGTCCTGCTTGGCGATCGCGACGCCGGTCTGCAGATAACTGCTGATCTTACCCAAGACGAATTCGTCCAGAGCCGCGCTGCCGATCGTACCGATAAAGCCGTCGCCCATCAGCTTTTTGATACCGGTTTTTACACCGTCCTTCAAATCACTTACGCCGGGCAGCTTATCGAGCGAATAACCGCCTGATACCGTGCTGAAGCACGGAGTATAGATATCGGCGTATTCGCCGGCTTCGCCGATCTTATCGCGGTAATCCTTCTTGATCTTACTCTCGAGCATGACATAACAGCTCTCGGGCTTCTCGTTCTTAGTCTCGCCGGTCTCCTCATCTGTATAATCCTGGAAGTTGAGCCACCAGCTGTGTACCTTGGCGTCAAGCACGGCGAGGTTGGTGATCTTCATCTTGTGGGTGCTCGAGTCATGCTCGTATTTGACATTGTATTTTGTGGTATGTTCTTCCACATTAACGCCGTAGAAATCGGTATATTCCTTCACCTTGAATTCTACTGACGGCGAGGGAATCAGAATGTCTTTCGCCCAGTCCTTGACCTGATCCATCTCAGGTTCAAAGTGGATCCATGTATCGGGATCTTTGAACATCTCGATCACGTTCTTCCAGAATGGCTTGTCAAGATCCCATTTGTCATAGACGACACGGTCGTCAGCGGCGTTGAGACGTTCTTCGTCTGTATTATACTGCGGAGGCTGACCGTTCTCGTCCTCTTCTTCCGCTTCCAGTTCGCGGACGCGGTACTTATATTCTACATAGGTACCGACCGCGTTGACATAGCCTGCCGCTACGGGCTGGAACTCACCGCTCCAGTTGTTATCCCTGTTTAAGGTCAGGATCTCAACCGCTTTCCACGAGAACCAGTTGTCCCTCTTCTGCAGTACAACCTGCAGCTCATCGGGGCGATCCTGCTTTCCGGCAGCGGTCTCGATATCGGTATCCCACTTCTTCTCGACGCTGTAAACCTTACAGCTGCTGTTGGTGATCGTGGTGGTCATACCCGATCTGACATAGTTGACCAGATAGCCGGTCTCGTTGCCGTCGACGTTGAAAATAGAGGAAGGTACGTCGCTGCCGTAGTCGTCGTCCTTGTCAAGGATCACGATGTCGTCCTTGTTCAGCTCGCGGATACGGTACTTGTTGGCGTCGTCCGCGCTCTGATACTGAACAGGCGCAAAGCTCGCCTTCCAGTTATTCGCGGCGTTGAGGGTCACTGTCTCAACGTTTGTCCACTCACTGCCGTTATAATGCTGCAGCACCACCTTGACTTCGTCGGGAATATGCTCGTCGTCAGAGGCCTTCTTCCATTTCATCTCCACGTTGAAGGTTCTCGACCACTTAGCGTAGAGAGTGGTATTTACCGTGATCGGCTGGGTAAAATCAAATTCTTCGGTCAGATTTTCATCCTCATACCAGCCGCCGAAAATATACTGGGAACGCGTCGGATCCGGATCGGGCTTCTCGACCGTTGTATTTCTCGGGATGGTTTTGACGATATCATCGGTACGGTTATTCCACTTGCCGCCGTTGAGCTTGAAGGTAACGACCGCGCCGGATTCGATCACGATGTGTCTTGCGTTACTATATCCCAACGCCGCGCGCGCCCTGCTCGTTTCGCTGATCTCCGTGACGACAAGCGAAGGATCCACTTCTATCTCGCCGGTCTGCGCATGCAAAGAATAGTAGGATACCGCATCGGAAGTGACACGGGTGATCGTATCGCGGATGTAGAGCGATCTGCCGGCACGGATACCGTAGTTGTTTCCCTTGACGGTGATCTCACCGCCTGTAATAATCACATCGCGCGTTGCGTTGATCGCATTACCCAGATTTCCCTCTTTGTTACCCGTCATGGTCAAGTCGCAGTTGAGCGTAAGCGTACCGTCCTGAACATTGATGCCGTTTATAAAACCTCCCGATATGGTCAGGGTAGCTTTTCCGGTGATCGTCAGATCCATTTTATTGGCATAAATCAGCGCTGAAGAGTGTTGACCCGGGAGCGGATCGGTCACATCGTCAAAGTTCAGCGTACCGGTCTCGGGATCATAGGTGATCTTACCTTCCCCGTCGCCGAGAATATCGTCCTTATTCGCGTCCGTTACCGCTATACCGCCGACCCACAGCTGATAGGGATTTGTCCACTGAGCGGTAAGCGTTAAGGACTCGCTGATCGTATGATCACTGCCGGGAGAATAAGTTCCTGTAGCGCCGGACAGCTTGCCCTTCCAGCCGTAGAAGGTGCTTCCTTCGGGAGGCGTGAAGTCGCATCCGGGGAGTGTATACTTTTCTCCCTTTGTCACATACGCGTCATCCATCTCACCTGAACCGTCGCCGGGATCAAAGGTGATCCTGACGCGCTCATAGCCGCAGTCGGTACAGATCAGTCCGTCATCGTCAAAACAATGGCTGAGTCGTTCGTTCTCAGCGGTACAGTTGTCGCAGGTTAATCGATGGTAGTTTTCATCAATACTTATATATGAATGGTTCGGGTGATCACAGGGCTCGATGCAGGCATACATATTGCGGCATCCGCTGACTCTCTGGGTTTTCGTCCTGAGCGTTGCGGAGCTTTCGCTGCCGCCGGATGTGACTTTCATCAAATTACCGAGATTCAGCGCGCCGGAGCTGCCGCCGTTTTTGCCTTTGCCGATCGCCTGAGCGGATGAAAGCCCGCACTCTGCGATAACAGTACCGCCGGTAATCGATACAGACCCACCGGAAGCGCCGTCCTGTCCCCCGCCGATGCCGGCGCCGGAATATTCGTTGTCGCTGAAAATATCGATCAAACTGGAAACCGTAACGATTGCAGCCGCGGCATTCCTTTGCGCCTGAGCTCCCATCGGAACATGGGAGAGGTAGTGTGTCATCGTATTCGTAAATTCACCGGTGCTGTCATATAAAGAGGAAGTAGCAACAACATAACCGCCGGTGACCTCGACATTACCGCCGCTGCCGCTCAAACCGCCGCCGATACCTGCGCCGCCGTAGCTGGATGACGCGAAAACGGTACCGCCGCTGATCCTGACCGAGCCGCCGCTGTGATTGCAGGAGCCGCCGATACCCGCGCCGCGTGTACTCTGCGCGATAACGGTACCGCCGGTTATGGTGATGGTATCGCCCTGATCGGCTCCGCTGCCTGAACCGATACCCGCCGCGGTCACCTTTGAGGCATAGGCGATCGCGGTGATTTCGCCTCCGGAAATATAGATGGGTCCGTTGCTGCCGCTGTCGCCGCCGCCGATACCCGCGCAGGAGTTATGACCTTTGGCGAGGATGGTACCGCCGCAAATGACGATCGGACCGACAGAACCGTTTTTCCCTTTTCCGTTACCGATACAGGCGCCGCCGCTGTAGGAATACATTTTGAAGTCGCCGCCGTAAATCCTGATGCCGTCGCCGCTGTTGTCAAAACCGCACGCGCCGCCTCGATAACCGCCGCCGATACAGGCGGCGTTGGCGCCGTTGTTCTGGATATTATAATTGCCGGCTAAGAAGGTCATACAGCCGCCGTCACCGTAGGAACCGCCGCCGATCGCGGCGCCCTGACAGGCGGTCAGCGCTTTAACTTCATAATTTCCGCCGTAAAAAGTCATATTTCCGCCGGTACAGTTGGAATCGCCGCCGATCGCGGCTTCGCCCTGATCATCTCTTTCGGCAAAACGTTCCGACGTGGAAATCAGCTTTCCGGTGCCGCCCGACTGATCAAAGACCTCGAGATTTTCATAGATACTGACCTCTAAACCGCGCTTGAAATTCACCGTCGCGCCGTCGCCGAGGATGATCATAACGTGACCGTCCGTATAAATTCGCTTACTAAACGTTACATTTCTTTTGACATAATACCATGTTTCGTCCTGCAAAGTAGCGCCGTCGCTGACCGTCGACATATCGACGACATTATCGAAGTCAGTCAGCCAGCGTTCCTCCTCAAGAACCGCATTTTCTTCATCATCCCACCAACGATACATATAACTGCACGCGTTTGAATAATATTCGGCATACACCGTCACGTTCGTGCTGCCTCCGGGCATCACAAAGGATTCGTTGTTATCGACCTGAACCGGCCTTCCAACCGCGTCGACAACATTGACGATGTATTCCGGCTTATCGGGATT
>CAZPOG010000131.1:0-6193 GCA_964588105.1 uncultured Ruminococcus sp.
TATAACCAGACATGGTGGTTTATGGGGATCATCATCGTTTATTATATTCTGTTCCCGCTGATGATCAAGCTCTTGAAATGCGCTCCCGAGCTGCTTCTTTGTGTCGCGCTGTTTTTGAATTTTGCCGCGTTCATTCCCGATTGGGGAGAGGCGAGAACCCATTTCCTTCCTTTTGTTTTCGGTATATACCTTTCCCACTACGATCTGATCAACCGTTCGTCGGTGAGGATCAACAAAGTCTACAAGGCGTTGATCATCTCCGCGCTGTTGATTGCGACGGGCGTACTGTTCCGGTATTATAACAACAATTCTATTGCACTGGATACCTTGTTCGCAAGCGGAATCGTGATATTCTCTGCATTTGTGATGTCGCGGATCCCCGGGGTCAGAAAAGTGATGGAAGAACTGGGCAAGACAAGCTCGTCTATCTTCATGTTTCATTCGTTTATCTATGTCTATTTCCATCCGTGCAGAGATTTCATCTATTGGTTCAAATATGTGCCGATCATCTTCATCGTCATGATGGCGGTATGTTACGGTATCGCGAAGCTGATCGATCTGCTCAAGAAATTGATCCGTTATGATCGACTTGTTAACCTGTGCACAGGAAAAAAGAAGGCAAAAGCCTGAGAATTTGAGTGATGTTTATGAAAAAGAAATTAGTGATCATCGGCGCTAACGACTTTCAGGATCAGTTGATTCTGAAAGCAAAGTCCTTAGGATATGAGACCCATGTTTTCGCATGGGAAGACGGCGCGGTAGGGAAGAAGCACGCTGACTTCTTCTATCCCGTCAGCATCGTTGAGAAGGAGGAGATCCTTGCAAAATGCAGAGAGATCTCTCCCGACGGTGTTTGCTCTATCGCTTCCGACCTTGCGTCGATCACAGTGAATTTCGTAGCAGAGGGGTTAGGACTTCCCTGCAACAAGACCAAAAACAATTTGATCCAGACCAATAAATACGCAATGCGTCAGGCGCTCTCCGACGCGGGCGTTCCCTGTCCGAAATTTTTGCACACGGGAGAGAATATTGACGAGAGTCAGCTTGACGGCTTTTCCTTCCCGATCATCGTCAAACCCACCGACCGCTCCGGCAGCAGAAGCATCATGAAGTTAGAGTCGCTTGACGGACTCAAAGAGGCTGTCGCCGCCGCCTGCGAGGTCAGCTTTGAGAAGAAAGCGATTATTGAGGAGTACCTCGAGGGCGAAGAATACAGCATGGAGACGATCTCCTATCAGGGCGAGCATCACTACCTTGCGACCACCAAAAAGTTCACCACCGGCGCGCCGCACTTTATCGAAACGGGACACAAAGAGCCCTCCGGTCTGGATGAAGAGACCTTAAACAATGCGAAACAGACCGTAATAAAAGCGCTTTCCGCTTTAAAGATCGAGAACAGCGCGGGACATTCCGAATTTAAGGTAAGTCCCGACGGTGACATCAAGATCATTGAGATCGGCGCCCGCATGGGCGGCGATTGTATCGGATCCGATCTGGTCTTCCTTTCCACCGGCAACGACTTTGTGAAGATGGTGATCGACGTCGCCTGCGGGATCAAGCCGACGCTCTCGACGCAGAAAGAAGACAAAGTCGCCGAGGTACATTTCCTGTTTGACGAAAACGATCTGAAAGAACTCGACAGGATCAAAGCGCAGGCGCCCGAGAGCATCTACAGGATCAGCGATATCGAACTGGAGAATCTGGGAAACACCACCGACAGCTCGACGCGGCTCGGTTATTATATTTTGACTTGATATAGGAGGAGATACCATGAGCAAGAAAAAGATATATCTCTTTGGCGCGACAGGCTCCACAGGCGTTTATCTGACAGAGTATTTTGTCAACCATATGAACAGCGATGAATATGAGCTCATCGCTGTCGGCAGAAGAAAGACTTCTTATTTTGACCGTTACGGCATTACCTACTGCTCTGTCGATATCACCAAAGAGGAAGAGGTAAAGACCCTCTCTACCGAGAACGTTCACGCGCTGATCATCCTCTCGGGTATCCTTCCCGCGAGAATGAAGGGCTACAAGCCTCAGCAGTATGTGGATATCAACATCAAAGGCGTTTTGAATATCACCGAGCATTTCAAGGCTTCCGGCGTTGATCGGATCCTCTATGCGATCTCGATCTCCGATCTGCATGGTTATCTACCCGAGAACAAAGAGTTCTTGCCCGATATGCCGCCGAAGTATAAGTACGGCACCGATCACACCATCTATGCGATCACCAAGACCGCCGCATGTGAGATCATCAAGACCTACTACCATGATTTTGGCATCAAATACTACTTTATGCGTCTGCCGAATATTTATCTCTACTCTCCCGAGAAAGAGTACTATGTTGACGGCGAACTTCGAAAGATCTCCTATCGCTATCTGATCGACCGCGCGATCGCGGGAGAAGATATCGAGCTGTGGGGCGATCCCGAGAGAAAACGCGAGATCGTATATGTTAAGGATTTCTGCAAGATGGTATATCTCGCGACCTTTGCCGACTGTGAGCCTTCTTACTTTAATGTCGGCGCCGATCTGATGGTCAGCATGAGAGATCAGATTCAGGGAATGATCGACGTCTTCTCGCCCGACGGAAAAAAGTCGAAGATCATTGAGTGCCCCGAAAAGCCTTCCTGCGATGATTCCCATATGAATATCGAAAAGGCGAGAAAGCTTCTGGGTTATGAGCCCGAGTATGACTATATCGCATACCTTGAGGATTATAAAAAAGAAATGAACTCCGACCGTTTTGAGGGACTTTAAAGGAGAGAGTTATGGAAAAGATTTCATTTGTGATTCCCTGCTACGGCAGTGAGAACACGATAGAATATGTTGTTTCGGAAATCAGAGAAACGGTCGCTCAGCGTCCTGAATTCACCTTTGAGATCATCGCTGTCAACGACTGTTCTCCCGACAAAGTATACGAGAAGCTGCTCGTACTCGCGGCAGACGATCACCGCGTCAAGGTGATCAACTTCGCGAAGAATATGAACCGTCCCGGCGCCGTTATGGCAGGCTTGAATAATGTAAGCGGCAAGTATGTCGTCGTGATGGATGACGACGGCCAGTGTCCGATGGAGAGATTCTGGGATCTGTTCAAACCGATCGAAGAAGGTCATGACGTATCGATCGCAAAGTATCCCGAAAGAAAGCAGTCTGCGTTTAAGAACTTCGGTACCTTCGTCAACAAGAAGATGACCGAGTTTATTATCAATCGTCCCAAGGATATGGAGTTTACGAACTTTATGATCATGCGCTCCTATATCGTTGACGAGATCATCAAGTATAAGAATCCGTATCCTTTCTTTACCGGTCTGATCCTCAGGACCACCAAGGATATTATCAACGTGAATATGGAAGAGCGCGAGCGTATTTCCGGTTCTTCCACCTTTACCTTCGGCAAGATGCTCGGCATGTGGGTCAACGGACTGACCGCCTTTTCGATCAAGCCGCTCAGGATCTCTTCTTTGGTAGGTGTTATCTGTGCGGTGATCGGCTTTGTTTTCGGTATTGTCACGATCATCCGTAAGCTGGTATCAACTAACATCAGCGTCGGCTGGAGCTCGACCATCTCGATCATGCTCTTTATCGGCGGACTGATCATGCTGATGCTCGGTATGATCGGCGAGTATCTCGGACGTATCTATATCAGTCTTAACAATTCTCCGCAGTTTGTGATCAAAGAAAAAATCAATTTTGACGGTGAAGATGATGAAGAATAACGCCGTATTCAATAACAAAAAATGGTTTTTGATCCTGCATATCGAGCTGCTGCTGTTCTCTTTCGGCGGCGTATGCTCCAAGATGGCGGCACAGAATGATTTCCTCTCGTTCTGGTTCATCTTCTGGTATGCTTTGGTGATCCTCAACCTCGGTATCTACGCGATCGTATGGCAGCAGATCATCAAGCATCTGCCGCTGAATACCGCCTACGCGAACAAGGCGGTGACCATCGCGTGGGGCATTCTCTGGGGCGTGCTGTTCTTCGGAGAAATTGTGACATGGACAAAACTGATCGGCGCTGCGATCGTTATCGTAGGAGTGATAGTGGTGGTGATGGCAGATGAGTAGAGAAATATTGTTTTCATTGATCTTTATCTTCGGCGTATTCATCTCCGCAATCTCTCAGATCATTCTGAAGAAAGCGGCGCAAAAAGAATATCCGAACAAAATCAGAGAGTATCTGAATGTTCGCGTGATCTTCGCCTATATCATCTTTTTCGGCGCGACGCTGTGTACTATTTTAGCGTATACAGTGATCCCGCTGTCCTTGGGACCGATCTTAGAGAGCTCTGGCTATCTGTTCGTCGCCTTTTTGAGCTGGCTGTTTTTGAAGGAAAAGATTTCCTGGAAGAAGATGATCGGCTTCGGCGTGATTATCACGGGAATCGTTATATATGCTGTCAATTTCAATACGGAAATTGTTTTTCTCGGATTAAGATTAAACTAAGAAATAAATGAGGTGATTGTATGAAAGGTATCATCTTAGCGGGCGGACAGGGCACAAGACTCTATCCGATGACGGTAGTCGTATCCAAGCAGCTTCTGCCGGTATATGACAAGCCGATGATCTATTATCCTCTTTCGATGCTGCTTCTGGCAGGGATCAGGGACATCCTGATCATCTCGACGCCCGAGGCTGTTCCGATGTACAGGGAGCTTTTAGGCGATGGAAAGAGGATCGGCGTCAATCTGTCCTATAAGGTACAGGATACGCCCAGAGGTCTTGCTGACGCGTTTATCCTCGGTGAAGAATTCATCGGAGATGATTCAGTCTGTCTGATCCTCGGCGACAACATTTTCTACGGTCAGAACATGACCGCGATCCTCAACGAGGCGATGGAAAAGCTCGACGGCGCGACCGTATTCGGTTATCCCGTCAAGCATCCCAAGGCGTTCGGCGTCGTAGAATTTGACGAGAACCAGAATGTTATCTCTATCGAAGAAAAGCCGCAGAAGCCAAAGTCGAACTTCGCTGTTCCCGGACTCTACTTCTATGACAACGACGTCGTGGAGATCGCGAAGAACGTCAAGCCGAGCGCGCGGGGCGAGATCGAGATCACTGCGGTGAACAACGCCTATCTCGAGAAGAAAAAGCTCAAGGTCTGTCTCTTGGGCAGAGGTATTGCATGGCTTGACACCGGAACGCCGCAGGGCCTTCTGAAAGCCGCGGAATTTGTTGAGGCTGTCCAGTCCAGACAGGGCTTCTATATGTCCTGTATCGAAGAGATCGCTTACCGCCGTCACTTTATCACCGCCAAACAGCTTCTCGCGCTGGGTGAGGAGCTCTCCACGACCGACTATGGTCAGTATATTATTTCTATCGCGCAGGAGGCGATCGACGCATGAACATTATCGTAACCGGAGGCGCGGGCTTTATCGGCTCAAACTTCGTCTTCCATATGCTCAAGGAGCATCCCGACTATCGTATCGTATGTCTGGACAAGCTGACTTACGCGGGCAACTTAAAGACCTTAAAGCCCGTGATGGATAATGAGAACTTCCGCTTTGTCAAGGCGGATATCTGCGACCGTGAAGCGGTCGACAAGCTCTTCTCTGAGGAGCATCCCGATATCATCGTCAACTTTGCCGCGGAATCTCACGTGGACCGTTCCATCGAGGATCCCGAGGTCTTCCTCAGAACCAACATCCTTGGTACCGCTACTCTGATGGACGCGTGCCGCAAGTACGGTATAGAAAGATATCATCAGGTATCTACCGATGAAGTCTACGGCGACCTGCCGCTCGACCGTCCCGATCTGTTCTTCACCGAGACTACTCCGCTGCACACCTCGAGCCCCTATTCGTCCTCCAAGGCGAGTGCCGATCTGCTGGTGCTTGCTTACTACAGGACCTATGGGCTGCCCGTGACGATCTCCCGCTGCTCGAACAACTACGGTCCCTATCACTTCCCCGAGAAGCTGATCCCTCTGATGATCGCAAATGCCCTGAATGATAAGCCTCTGCCCGTCTACGGTAAAGGCGAGAACGTCCGCGACTGGCTCTATGTCGAGGATCACTGCAAGGCGATCGATCTGATCATCCACAAGGGAAGAGTCGGAGAGGTCTATAACGTCGGCGGTCACAACGAGATGGCGAACATCGATATCGTCAAGCTGATCTGCAAGGAGCTTAATAAGCCCGAGAGCCTGATCACTTATGTCACCGACCGCAAGGGTCACGACCTCAGATA
>CAZPOG010000132.1:0-6166 GCA_964588105.1 uncultured Ruminococcus sp.
GCGTTACTTATATGCGTCACGCGATCAAGACGCATTTTGTACAGCAGGGCGAGGACTATATCGAGATCTTCAAGAAATACGTCTCACCCTTATATGAGGAGGGCGATATCGTTTCCTCCTCCGAAAAGATCATCGCCTTGTGCCAGAACCGCGTCGTCAGACGCGATGAGCTCAAGATCGGCTTCTGGGCGAAGTTTTTATCGAAGTTCGCTTCTCACCCCGATACCGGCGTAGGCGTCGGCGAGACCATCAAGATGCAGTACGCGATCACAAAGGTAGGTCTCCCCAGAGTGCTGTGGGCGTCCTTCGCGGGCGGCGTGTGCAAGATCTTCGGCAAGCGCGGCGTGTTCTATGAGATCGTCGGCTCCGATGTCGCGGGCTTGGACGGCTTCTATGACCACGTGTGGTCGGAGTATCGGGATATCGGTATCGAGAATCCCGAGAATCCCTCCGGTGTCTGCGACGAGATCAAAGAGAAGCTTGGGATGTCCTGTATGATCGTTGACGCGAACGACCTCGGCCAGGAGGTGCTCGGCTATTCGTCCGATATCACCCTTTCTGAGGAAGAACTGCTCGGACTGGTCAGCGACAACCCCTGCGGTCAGGGTCAGGAAACCACACCGATCATTTTAATTCGTAAAAAGAAATAAAAGGGAGCCTCAGGCTTCCTTTTTTGTTTACCTAAAAATTTTTGAGATTTTCAAAAACACTTTTCTCTCAGAACAAGCCTCCCCAACAGCCTTGAGGAGGTGGGCGAAGCCCGGAGGGGAAAAAGGAGACACCATGCCCGATTCCTATGTTACAATCGATCTTGCCGCGTTAACGCATAACGCAAGAACGCTGACAACCAAATACAGCGAATACGCGCATTTTATCGGCATTGTCAAAGGCGACGCCTACGGTCACGGCTATGAAGCGGTGAACGCGCTGCACAAAGGCGGCGTGGATTATTTTGCCGTTTCCTCTTTGGGAGAAGCAAAGGCGCTCAGAGCGCATAACCAAGACGTTCCCGTTCTCTGCCTCCAGCCGATCGCGCTCTCAAGTCTTAACGAAGCCGCCGAAATGAAGCTTTCTTTGGCGATCGGAGATATCGACTATCTGAAACAATTTATACTTCTTTCAAAGAATTATAAATTTAAGATTCATTTGCAGATCGACACGGGCTTCAACCGTCTCGGCTTTAAAGACAAAACAGAGATCAAAGAGGCATATGATATCCTGATCCAAAACGGTCACACCGTCGAAGGCGTCTATCAGCACTTCGCTACCGCGGGCGTATTTGATCCGCATTTTGATGAACAGGCAAAACGCTTTGTCGAGCTGACCTCCCTGCTGGATCTGTCTAAGATCCCTATGGTACATATGGGCAGCGGCGTTGCCTTGCTCGGACACGAGAAATTCCCCTTTGCCAACACCACCCGCATGGGACTTGTGATGTACGGCTATAATATTGCTCCGACCTCCTACGGCGGCGGGATGAAAAATAAACTTCGAGAATACCGCGACGATTATTACCGCAGAAAATATCACCTCAGTCAAGTCAACAGGGACGTCGAACTGGATCTGATCCCCGCGATGACCTTCAAGACCCGCGTGATACAGACGAAGTCCGTGAAAGCGAGCGAATATATCGGCTACGACTGCGCCTATCAGGCTCAGCGGGATATGAAGATTGCCGTGCTGCCTGTCGGCTACAACAACGGGATCGGTCATCAGGATATTGGCAGAGTCGTCAAGATAGGGGAGAAGCACTTTCCTGTTGTCGGGGAGATCGGCATGAATATGCTGTGTGTCGAAGTCGACGACAGTGTTCATACCGATGACGAAGCCACCCTGCTCGGCGGCAGCATCACGCTGGGGATGTTCTCCCGCTCATCCGTTCTCGGCCTTGCCGAAGCGCTGGTAGGAATCGGAAAGAACAATGTTCGAATTTATTAATGTGTCATTCTGAGGGGCCTTAGCCCCGTGAGAATCCCCTTGTCATTGATGATGTCATCAGAAAGAAGGGGATTGCCGCATCGTCGTCGCTCGCCGTGCTCGGTAGGCGTATCCGGTAGGTACACCTTGACCTCATGTGGCGGCTCCTCCTCTCCCCACCGCGCAGGAGCGCGTTGGGGACCCCGATAAAGAAAGCCTCGCAATGACGTTTGATATTTGGAAGGAATGTGATACTATGGCAATGCCTGTCAGAAAGTGGATGATGAACAAATTCCACGACATCAACAAGGAAAGAATGGAAAAACATCTGGAGATCCTCTCCGAAAAGTCAGGAAAGTCCAAGGCGTATATCAAGTTTGATATGTTCAAGAGCTTTCTCTTGCGCGGCACGGGCTACACCGATTATTTCCGCGGTGATTTTATCCATCTGACCTCTGAGGAGAAGGACACCTTTGCCACCGCGAGAAAGTTCTACAAGCTGATGGCGTATCTCAACGACGAAGAATACAACGTGATTTTCCACGACAAGCTGATATTCAACGAGCTGTTCCGCGACTACCTCAAGCGTGATTTCATCAACCTGCAAATCAGCACCGTTGACGATCTCGCGAAGTTTTTGGAGGGAAAAGAAACGGTCTTTGCCAAGGATCCGACCGGCGAATGCGGCCACGGTATCTCGAAGATCAACGTCGCCGAATCGGGCACTCCCGAAATGCTCTATCATGAGCTGACCGGCAGGGGACAGCTGTTGGTGGAAGAAGCAATCATCCAGAGCGAAGATCTCAACGAGATCAACCCTTATGTTGTCAACTCCTACCGTATCGTCACGCTGTATAAGGACGGCAGGGCAAAGGTGATCTCCAATGCGCTTCGGATCAACCAGGACGACACCGACGTCATCGGCTGTACCAACGATCTCTACTTTTCGATCGGCGAGGACGGCAGGATCGACTCCAACGTTATCGACGACTACGCCAATGTCTATGAGACTCACCCGATGACCGGCAAGAAGTTCTCGGACGTGAAGATCAAAGGCGTCAAAGAAGCCTTTGAGATGTGCGAGAAGGCGGCGCTGAGAGTGCCGCAGGTGCGCTATATCGGCTGGGACGTCGCTTTTACCGACTCAGGCCCCGTGATCGTCGAGGGCAACGAATATCCCGGCTACGGTATCTTGCAGTTCTACGCGCTCAAGGGCAAGCGTACCGGTCACCTCAAAGAGGTTGCCGACTTCCTCGGTGACGAGTACGACAACATCAAACTGTAAAGCAAAAACCACCCGCTGTTTTATCAACGGGTGGTTTCTTTATCAGTCTATCTTTTCAAAGCGGTACATTTTTTTGCCGTCGCGTTCAATGATCTCGGCGAACATCTGATAAGGACGTACCCACAGCTCTTTTTCTCCGTAGAGAGCGCGGTAGACGACCATGATCTCTGTGGTTTCCGAATCCTTGGCAAATCCGATCACCTCATATTCGTTTCCTTTGAAGTGACGGTATTTTCCGAGGGTGATATCCTGTGGCTTTAATTCTTCTGTAGAATTATCAACAACTTCCGGAACTTCTTCGGCAGGAGCTTCCATAACAGGGATCTCCTCGTCATCGTCAAAGCTCATTTTGAAGCTGCCGTCGTTTGCGATCAGGATCATCGAGCTTTTGGAGGGAACGTTGATATTGACATAGCCGTGACATTCATAGGTGTTGTTGTCGTTCAAGACGTCTGTCAGCACGCCGTCAAAATCTGTGTTAAAGCCGATCTGCCTGAGTTCGTCGCTCTGGTTTAGCAAAACATACACCGACTGAGCGTCTGTTTTCATCGAGTAGCAGAGGTGCTCGAGCTGGATGTTCTCGTTTTTATACCTGCCCTTTTGGAACGCTTCTAAGGTGTGCATGATCTTTGAGAGCTTGCAGATATGTTCCAAGAGCCCGTAGTCCGCGTTAGGTACATCGTTTAGGTTGAGCTCGGGACGGACGTCATAGTCGGACTGGCGCGTCACCTTGCCCTCGATACCGAACTCCGATCCGTAGTAGATCGCGGGAGCGCCCGGCATGCTAAAGAGCATGGTGTAGACGTTTTTGAGCAGCGCCTTATCTCTGATGATGCTCGCGACTCTGGTGACGTCGTGGTTGTCGGCGAAGTTAAAGAGATAGAGGTTTTTGTAGATACCCCAGTCGCCGAATTCTCTGTCTAAAGAGTGAGCAAACTCAAAGTAGTTTCTGTCGTTATGGCAGGAGTAGAGCGCCTTATAGATATCATAGTTGGTGACGGAATCCAGCATATCGGGATTCGCCCAGCGGTTATAGTCGCCGCCGACGATCTCTCCGTACAGCCAGAAGTCCTCTCTCTTGCTTTTGCACTCGTTCTTGAGCCTCTTAAAGAAGTTCGGGTCCATTACGTTCGCGGCGTCTAAACGGAGACCGTCGATACCGAACTCGTCGATCCAGAACCGTACCGCGCCGAGCAGATGATCTACCACATCTTCGTTGGAGAGATTGAGCTTGACGAGGTCATAGTGTCCCGCCCAGCCTTCATAGGAGAACGGATCGTCATAGGGAGAACGTCTGTCGAAGCGGACATTGTGAAACCATGAAGTGTAGATAGAGCCCATCGCGTTTTGCTGAAGGTCCTTGAACGCAAAGAAGTCTCTGCCGACATGGTTGAACACGCCGTCGAGCAGTACCCGGATACCGTTGTGGTGCAGGGTATCGCAGAGCCGCTTGAAGCTTTCGTTATCGCCGAGACGCGAGTCGATCTTGTAGTAGTCAATGGTGTCATAACCGTGTCTGGAGCTCTCAAAAACAGGGTTGAACACCAAGGCGTTGACGCCCATCTTCTTGAAATGGGGAATAAAGTCATAGAGCTTATCCAGACGGTAGGTTAGCTGAAAGTCATTTTTCTTCGGCGCGCCGCAAAATCCCAAGGGATAAATATTGTAGAACACCGTATCATGAATCCAATGCATCATATACCTCCTAAGCTGATTCTCAATAGAGATCAGATATTCTTATCAGTCTGTTTTTCGTAATGCAGATTATACCGCAAAGTGATTTCAATGTCAAATAGCGGCGGGAAGGCTTTGTAAATGAGGAGGCGTTGTCATTCAGAGCGAAGCGAAGAATCCCCTTCCTCGTACGACTGTCCGCATAGAACCGTAGGGCACGATGCCCACATCGTGCCGTGCCTCCCCTACCGATTAGGGGAGGTGGGCAATCCGCTTGCGGATTGGTCGGAGGGGATAATTGTAATTGCTCGACCAACGGGAGTAACCTTTTTTATAAACGTTGCGGTAATATCAACCTTTCGGCACGATGAAGGGCATCGTGCCCTACGAATTACCCCTCCGCCGCTTCGCGGCACCTCCCCAAGGCGATTGGGGAGGCTAAAACCGTTCAAGACCTTCCCATACGGTGTTACATCAACGTCCTGCGTGCGTTAACAAACCCGTTAACAAAGACGTTAACAAACCCGTTAACAAAGACGTTAACAAGGGTGTTAACAAAAGGTCAGTCGAATGGAAATTCATCGCTGTCAAACGGTATTTCGACAAACTCGTTAACAGAAGCGTCAACAAGGTTGCCGGCTTTTGCTTTTGTGTATGGCATATCACAACGGGACTGCAAAACATTTTTATTGAAAAATACGACAGATTATGATATGATTAAATTTGAGGTGATAGAAATGGCATACCAAAAGGAATCAAAAGAGAACAAATCCGCCAAGAGGATTCGTGTTACGATGGCAGTTCTCCTTTTTATTGAAGTTGTGCTGACATCATTTCCTTTTCTTCAGGATTTAGAAACAGGGGAGAGTTATTCTCCTTTCGGCGTTTTGATCCAGACGATCAGCGAGCCTACTTCAGAGAGGATTTCTGCGGCGATCGCTTACGGATTGTTCGTTTTGCTTCCCATGATCGCGTTCTTCTTCTGTGTGCTTGACAGCAAGTCCAACGCTAAGAATTTCATTTCCGCCGCTGTCTGCGTGATCTGCGTGATTATGATCATTTCGTTTATCGGTCCCGCGCATATTGCTTTCGGTTCGGTGATGTCGCTGCTTCTGTATATCGCGATCATGTTCTTTTCCACGATGGGATTTTTCGCCTCGATCAAGAAATAAAATTTGGTGATCAAATGAAAATTAAACCTGATTTTATCTTAAAAAAAATAGCCGGATCCTATGTAGTGATCCCGCTGCGCTCCGCCGCGGTGAACTTCAACGCGGTGATCAAGCTGTC
>CAZPOG010000133.1:0-6141 GCA_964588105.1 uncultured Ruminococcus sp.
CTTCGGGAGAGATATAGGTATGAAACACCAACGACACGCCGCAGGAGCAAAACAGCATTCCACCAACAAAAAACGCAACTCTTGCGATGATCCCGCCGTCCGGGATAAACGATACCAGAAAGATACATCCGTCAAGGATAAAACCATACAACACCGCGGTCACAAAGGAGAACAGATAGGAGAGCCGAAACTTCCTAACAATAATCATCAGCGCAATAATCAGAAAAAGCTGCAGGGTATATTCCGCCATTCCGAAGGAGAAAAACGGTAAGTATTCGGAAATCTTAAGATGTAAGAGATACGCCGGCGCGACTACCATCGACATGCCGAAGTCTGCTCTCTCCATGAACGCTACGCCGATCGCAAGCGCGACGATCCCGAATATATAGGCTAATTCCGTATAAAAAACAGGTTTCTTTTTCATAAAATACTCCTTCGCTGCTTCGGCGTCATTCTGAGGAGGGCACAGCCCGACGTGAGAATCCCTTTGTCGTTTATGTTGCTTTCAAAAAAGCAAAATGCAGCCTGCCTGCGTTTGATATAGAAACGCAGAAAGCTGCACAAAGATCATATCACAAGATTTTACAATTTTCAAGTTGAAAAAACGATTTTGGTTTGCTATACTATGAACAGTTTTCAGAAAGATTTTAAACAGTAGTAAGAAAAAGGGGATTGCCGCTGTCGCAAAGCTCCCTCGCAATGACGATAAAAAAGGGATGAGAAAATGCTCGATATCCACAGCCATATTTTGCCGAAGATGGACGACGGCGCAAAAGACAACGAAGAATCCATTAAACTGCTTAGAATGTCCAAGGAGCAGGGCGTTACTACGATGATCTCTACCTCTCACTTCTATGCCGACAGAGAATCTCCCGAGAGCTTCCTGAGAAGACGCGCGCACGCCTTCAGAAAGATCGAGCCGCTGCTCGGCGATGATACCCCTTCCCTGATGTTCGGCGCGGAGGTGCTGTACTTCTATGGGATCTCCCGTTCGAAAGAGGTCAGAGATCTCGCGATAGAAGGCACGAACCTGATCCTGGTCGAGCTACCGTTCCACCCGTGGCCGGAGAATCTGCTCGACGATTTGCTGTCATTCAAGTATTCTTCCGGACTCAGTATCATTCTTGCTCATATCGAACGATATCAGGATATTCAGACAAAAAAAGCTTTTCGTGAAATGATCAACTGCGACGAGTTTTATATCCAGTGCAATGCCGAGGCGTTTCAGTTCCGCGCGTCAAAAAAGCTTGCCTTCAAGCTTTATAAGGAAGACAAGCTCGACTTTATCGGTTCGGACTGTCACTCCACAGAACACCGCCCGCCCAAAATCGCCGAAGCCAAAAAGATTTTCATAAAAAAATTCGGCGAGCAGGCATGGAAAGATTTTTGCCGCCGGTCGGAACAGATTCTGGAAGAACATAAAATATAATACGATTGTAAAGGCTGTTGCAAAGCATAACCACTGTTTTGTAACAGCCCTTTTCATCTATAATTCTTCTTTCTTTATCATCAACTCAATCAGATTCATCATCAAAGCGGCAAGAAAAGGAACCGAGCTGATAAGGAACACATAATAACTATAATGGAGATAGTCTGTATTTCGGATATAACTTACTGTCTGCTGAAGATTGTCCGGGATCGATTCTGTATAAACGCCTTGTTCTGTGACAAGGATCTCGTGCGTCGGCATTGCAAAATACAATCCCGCTGCCGCGCCGAAAAAAGCCAGAACCGTTACGCCCGCGAGGATCAGCGAGATGATGCTTACTGCCTTGCCGACGCTCACTCCGGCTTTTCGAAGATCCCTCTTCATTTCTATCATCACAAAGATACATCCGATACAGATCAGATAACCCGCGGCAACATACCACAGCGAAAAATGTACGCTGTGCATAAAAGGAAAAATCATCAATATCACAGCGCAAAAGATCGACATCACGGGAGCGCTGAAGGTAATATCCGTTTTCAGATAGATCGGCTGAAACCGATCTTTCTTCTGATAATAAAGCATAAACAACATTTTGTTTATGATCAAAGCAACCGCCGCGCCGCCGAGAATGTAAAAAAATACATTTCGGACGCTTTCGTTATAAGGATCGATTGATCCTCGAAAAATATCGAGATTGCACAACAGCATGGTAATCAATATGAGTATGACCAATCCCGTAACGGATATGATCTTAAAAATAACGGTTCTTCTTTTGTTGATTAACAGGTTTACAGGTTTTATTGTTCCATCGTTTTGATTAACGGTTTCTTCTTTTCTCGTTTCTCCGTACAGTTCGGAAACGGTGGTGTCAAGCAATCTTGCTACGTCAGGAATGATCATCGCGTCGGGTACCTGTACGCCCGATTCCCAGCGTGAAACGGTCTTATCGGAGATTCCGAGCGCGTCGGCAAGCTCCCGCTGTGTCCACCCTTTTTCTTTTCTTTTGTTTTTGATGTTTTCGGTAAGTGTGGTCATCATAGCCTCCCTAAACTACAAATAGCATTTTTCTTCGAAACGTTTCAACCAAATTATAATCGGAGAGAATGAAAAAGTAAACGTCGGGAGCGTTAATTTGACTCTCAAAAAATGAGAATTCGACATAATATCGGGTTTGATAAATGTAAGGGATCGCTTCTCCGTCCTGAAAATTTCTATAACTGCATAGCAAAGGGAGGGCATGGAAGCCCTCCCCTACATTATTGTTAATGATTATCCAATAAATTCCTTGCCGCCCATGTACGGTCTGATGGCTTCGGGGATACGGACTCTGCCGTCAGCTTCAAGATTGTTTTCTAAAAACGCGATCAGCATTCTCGGAGGCGCGACGACGGTGTTGTTGAGCGTATGCGCGTAGTACTTGCCGCCCTTGCCGGTGACGCGGATCTTGAGGCGTCTCGCCTGCGCATCGGAAAGGTTAGAGCAGGAACCGACTTCGAAATACTTCTTCTGTCTGGGCGACCACGCTTCCACATCGACCGACTTGACCTTCAGGTCAGCCAGATCGCCGGAACAGCACTCCAAAGTGCGAACGGGAATGTCGAGTGTACGGAAGAAGTCAACGGTGTTCTGCCAGAGCTTATCGAACCAGATCTTTGATTCCTCGGGCTTGCAGACGACGATCATCTCCTGCTTCTCAAACTGATGAATACGATAGACGCCGCGCTCCTCGATGCCGTGGGCGCCTTTTTCTTTTCTGAAACAGGGAGAATAAGAGGTCAGCGCATAAGGCAGTTCATCTTCTTTTAACACAGTATCAATAAACTTGCCGATCATCGAGTGTTCGGAGGTACCGATCAGGAAAAGGTCCTCTCCCTCGATCTTGTACATCATCGCGTCCATCTCGGCAAAGCTCATCACGCCCGATACGACATTGGAGCGGATCATATAAGGCGGGATGCAGTAGGTAAAACCTCTGTCTATCATAAAGTCGCGCGCGTAGGAAATCACCGCAGAGTGAAGTCTTGCGATATCGCCCATCAGATAATAGAAGCCGTTGCCGGCAACCTTTCTGGCGGAGTCGAGATCGATACCGGACAGCTTCTCCATGATCTCGGTGTGATACGGGATCTCAAAGTCGGGTACTACCGGCTCACCGAAGCGTTCTCTCTCTACGTTTTCGGTGTCGTTTTTACCGACCGGAACAGACTCGTCGATAATATTCGGGATCACCATCATGATGTCGGTGACCTTTTTGTTCAGCTCTGCTTCCTGTTTTTCCAGTTCTGCGAGCTGTTCACCCTGTGCGGCGACCTGTGCCTTGAGCTCAAGCGCCTTTTCTTTCTCGCCGCGGGCAAAGCATCCGCCGATTTCCTTAGAGAGCTTGTTGCGATTGGCTCTTAAAGCGTCGGCGTCGCCTTTGGCTTTTCTCGCCAGTTTATCGAGCTCGATGACCTCGTCTACCAGAGGCAGTTTTTTATCCTGAAACTTATTCTTGATATTCTGTTTCACGATATCGGGGTTTTCTCTTAAAAACTTGATATCAATCATGGTGTTTTCTCCTTATTGTTCGAACTTATGTGCTAAACTCAACAACTCTTCATCTGAGTAGAAGTCGATCGACAGCGTACCGCCGCCGTTCTTGTTTTTGGTGATGACAACCTTCTGACCGAGCGCCTCGGACAAAGCCAGCTCTGTTTCTTTATACAAAACCGGTACCGTCTGCGTTTTGGCGGGTTTCTTCTCGGTCTTATTCTTGTTGAGTTTTTTTGCGAGCTTCTCAGCGTCTCTGACAGAGAGGCCTTTCTTGACGATATCGTCCGCCGCGGACTTTTGCAGCTTCTGATCTTCTATCGAGAGCAGCGCGCGGGCATGACCCGCGGAAAGCTTGCCGTCGTCTACTAATTCTCTGATCGAATCGTCAAGCGTGAGCAGTCTGACGGAATTCGCAACAGCGGAGCGGGATTTGCCGACCGCTTGCGCTACCTGCTCCTGAGAGAGCGAGTAGGTATCCATCAGATGTTTATATCCGGATGCTTCTTCCATCGGAGAAAGGTTCTCTCTCTGGAGGTTCTCGATCAAAGCAAGCTCCATCGTCTCTTCTTCGGAGAGCTCTCTGACGGTGGCGGGGATCTCGTTCAAGCCTGCCAGACGAGCGGCGCGGTAACGCCTCTCCCCTGCAACGATCTGATAACCGCCCTGCAGCAGCGGTCTCACTAAAATCGGCTGAAGCACACCGTGCGCTTTGATAGAATCGGCAAGCTCCGCAAGAGCTTCTTCATCAAAGGCTCTTCTGGGCTGAGAACGGTTGGGTGTGATCTCGGAGATGTGCAGCGTAACAACGCTGCCTTTTTCTTCTGTTTCGTTTTCGATAAATATTGCGGATAGGCCCTTGCCTAATCCGCCGAGCTTCTTAGCCATTGATACGCTCCCTTCTGAGGATCTCCTCGCACAGAGCCATGTACGCCATTGCGCCCTTAGAGTTCTTATCGTAGTACATGATCGGCATACCGTAGGACGGCGCTTCACTCAGTCTTACGCCTCTGGGGATGACGTTTGAGAACACCTTTTTCGGGAAGAAGGTTTTGACCTCGTTGACGACCTGCTGGGTGAGGTTGAGTCTGCCGTCGTACATCGTCAGCAGAACGCCTTCGATAGAGAGGTACTCGTTGGATTCTCTCTTGACATAACGAACGGAGTTCATCAGCTGTGAAAGTCCTTCTAAAGCGTAATACTCACACTGGATCGGAACGATCACGCTGTCCGAAGCGGTCAGCGCGTTGGTGGTGATCAATCCGAGTGAGGGAGGACAGTCGATGATAATATAGTCATACTCCTTTTTTACGGGCAGGATCGCCTTTTTCAGACGGGAGGAACGGTTATCCATATCCATCATCTCAAATTCCGCCGCGGCGAGATCAATTCCCGACGGCACAACGTCGAGATTATCGTATCTGGTATGGATCAGAACGTTTTCTATCTTCTCCCCGTTGACCAGTACGTCATAGGTAGAGAACTTGATGGAGCGCTTGTCGATACCGACGCCGCTGGTAGCGTTGCCCTGAGGGTCAACGTCAACCAAAAGCACTTTTCTCTGCAATTTGCCCAGTCCGGCGGCGACATTCACCGCGGTCGTGGTTTTGCCGACGCCGCCTTTTTGGTTCGCGATCGCAATAACTTTTGTCAAAAAATCACCTGTTTCTGAAAATTTTACGGAAAATTACACTTCATTCTACCATATTGGGGGTGATTTTGCAATAAATTATGATAAATTTAACATTTTTGAGCGTAATCCTTAAAAATCATATAATCAGGATCCCAAAAACGTTTCACGTGAAACACGTCGTTGCTTACTTCGGGGGTCCCCAAAAAGCCCCTGCTTTTTGGGGAGAGGACGAACGGCAGAGCGAGTACGAAATTCATTGTTAGATGATTCTCAACGAGCAGAGCCGATGAGGACGAGGCTTTGAGCGAGAGCTCTTCTATGTCAAGCTCTCTATGCTCTCCGCTTCTCCTCGATTTAGCACGGTTCCTCTGTTCTTTGCTAAAATCCGAGAATGCATTTTCTCTCGGATTTTGACGCAGGACTTCGCTCACCACCTAAATCGAGAGCTCCGAGCGAGAACTCTTCCGATATGCCAACAGCCGCACGCTTTACGCGCACGGCTGTCGGCAAGGGGTTCAGATAAGGAAATGGGTATGAGTGGATAGATGCT
>CAZPOG010000134.1:0-6053 GCA_964588105.1 uncultured Ruminococcus sp.
CGGCTGTATTAACATCCACGCGTCACTTTTGCCGAAGTACCGCGGTGCGGCTCCGATCCAGTGGTCTGTCTTAAACGGTGAGAAAGAGACCGGCGTAACTATCATGAAGATGGATGAGGGTATCGACACCGGCGACATCATCTTTTGTCGCTCGATCCCGATCGAAGAGGACGATACCGCGCTCTCGATGTTTGAGAAGCTGTCGGACCTCGGCGCCGAGATGATCACGGACGCGATGGAGAAGATCGAAAAGGGCGAGTATACTCTCACACCGCAGGATGAGTCGCTTTCGAGCTATTCTCCGATGATCAAAAAGGAGATGGGTCAGATTGACTGGACCAAGTCGGGTACACAGATCCACAACCTCGTCCGCGGGATGTACGACTGGCCGATCGCGTATACGAAGCTCGGATCCAAAACGCTGAAGATCTATAAGAGCAGGAAGAGCTCTCTTTCCGGCACGCCCGGAGAGATCATAAGTCTTTCTCCGCTTACCGTCGCTTGCGGCTCGGGTTCGATCGAGATCCTCGAGCTCCAGTTAGAGGGCAAAAAGCGAATGGACGCTTCTTCCTTTTTAATGGGAAGAAAGCTCGAGATCGGAACTTTTCTCATCAATCAATAACAACTATGAAGTGAACACTATGCACTATGCACTGTGCACTGTGCACTACAAAGGAGACATCTATGAACCAACTGTTTACCGGTTTAATGTATTACGACTGGACATATTTTCTGATCATGATCCCGTGCCTGATCCTGTCTATCGTGTGTTCGGCAACGGTCAAGTCCCGATTTTCAAAATATTCTCAGGTCCAGAATTCCCGCCATCTGACCGGCGCTCAGGCGGCGCATCAGCTCCTTTCCGCCCACGGCGTTACGGGAGTCACGATTGAGCCGGTCGCGGGTAATCTCACTGACCACTTTGATCCGCGTACCAACACCATCCGCCTGTCCGAGTCGGTCTATGGCAGTACCTCCGTAGCGGCGGTGGGAGTCGCCTGCCATGAGGCGGGTCACGCCGTTCAGCACGCCGAAGGGTATTTTCCGAACAAGCTCAGATCCGCGATCCTGCCGGTCGCTAATATCGGCTCGCGCCTGAGCTGGATTTTCGTGATCGTCGGTCTGTTCCTGCCCGTGCAGTTTAACTTTGTCATCACCATCGGCATCGTGCTGTTTTCCGCTGCTGTGCTGTTTACGCTGATCACCCTGCCGGTAGAGTTCAACGCTTCTTCCAGAGCTTTGAAAACGATCAAAGAGACCCGAATGCTCAACGAGAGCGAATACGCCGGAGCGAAGGCTACGCTCTCCGCTGCCGCGATGACCTATGTCGCTTCGGCGGCAACCGCCACCTTACAGCTGTTAAGACTGATCCTGATTGCCGGCAGAAGAAGATAAGGAAAGAATTATGCCTAACGTGAGAAAAATCGCCTATACCGTGCTTTGCCGCGTCCTCAATGAGGGGGCGTATTCGGCGCTTGCCATAAACGCCGCGGTAAAGGAGCACGCTCTTGATAAGAGAGATACCTCCTTCCTCTCGGCGCTGGTATACGGCGTGCTCGAAAGGCTTCTCACCTTAGACGAGATCATCCGTCAGTATTCTTCTATCCGGCTCAAAAAGATCGAGAAGAAGACCCTGCTGGTGCTGAGGCTCGGCGTTTACCAGCTGATCTTCATGGATAAGATTCCGGACTCAGCAGCGGTAGATGAGTCTGTCAAGCTGATCAAGAAGCTCGGACTCTACCAGTCGTCAGGCTTTGTCAACGCGGTACTGCGCGCGATCATCCGCAATGACAAGCGGTATACCCTGCCGGATGAGAGCGATACCGTCAGATATCTTTCGATCAGATACTCCTGTCCCGAAGAGCTTGTCACTCTGTTTCTTAATAGCTACGGCAAAGAGAATACCGTGCGGATCTTAGAGGATTTATCCGGCAGACCGCCGATCACCATCAGAGTCAACGCCCTGAAAACAACAAAAAAAGAGTTGAAGGCTTCTTTGACTGAACAGGGGATCACAGCCGAGGATATTTCTTTTTTAGAAAATTCCTTGCATCTTGACCATACCGGTTCTTTGGAGGATCTCAGAGAGTTTCAGGATGGTCTGTTCTATGTACAGGACGCCGCTTCTCAGCTTTCCTGTGAGATATTGGGCGCAAAGGAGGGGGAGACCCTCTGTGACGTTTGCTCCGCTCCCGGCGGCAAGAGCTTTTACAGCGCGATCAGAATGAACAACAAGGGCAGGATCTTTTCCTATGACATCTACCCGCATAAGACGCGGCTGATCGAAAAATCCGCCCAAAGACTCGGCATCGATATCATCACTGCATCCGTGCGAGACGCGTCTAAGAATGACCCGCCCTTGCCCGCATGTGACCGGGTTTTGTGCGATGTACCCTGTTCAGGGCTTGGAATTTTACGCAGAAAGCCCGAAATTCGTTACAAAAAAGACACAAATATTGACTTTTTGCCCCACTTGCAATACAGTATATTGTGTATGAGTGTGAACTCACTCCCAACAGGTGGTGAGATCGTCTATTCCACCTGTACCCTAAACCCGAAAGAAAACCGAGAGGTAGTCGAGCGGTTCTTATCCGAGCATGAAGATTTTGCTCCCGCTGATATCAATCTGCCCGAGGGCTTTACTCGCATGATCGACGAGCCCTCCCATCTGCTGACGATCCTCCCCGGGTTTTATAATACCGACGGCTTCTTCGTCGCCAAGCTGAGAAAGGTTTCATCATGACGGATATCAAATCAATGAACCTCTCTGAGCTGACGGCGTATCTGACCGACAACGGCTTTGAAAAGTTCAGAGCAAAGCAGGTGCTTGACTGGCTGAAATCGGGCGTGTCTTCCTTTGATCGGATGACCAATCTGCCTAAGAAGCTGATCGCGTTTTTAGAGAGCGATTCTTATATTGCTTGTGCCGAGATAGAGAGAAAACAGGTCTCTCGTATTGACTCTACGATCAAATATCTTTTCAGGCTCTTTGACGGCGAGTATGTCGAATCCGTTTTGATGAGCTATCATCACGGCTATTCGATCTGTATCTCCACTCAGGTGGGCTGCAAGATGGGATGTACCTTCTGCGCGACAGGCAAGTCCGGATTCTCCCGTTCGCTGTCAGCGTCCGAGATGATCGCCCAGATCGAATCGGCCGGGAAGGATATGAATATCCGTATCAGCAACGTCGTGCTGATGGGCATGGGAGAGCCCTTTGATAACTACGATAACGTTATCCGGTTCCTGCGGCTTGTATCAAGTGAGGATTCTTTGAACATCGGGATGCGGCATATCACCGTTTCTACCTGCGGTATTGTGCCGAGGATCTACGAGTTTGCCGATCTGGGGCTTCAGTGCGGACTGTCGATTTCGCTTCATTCTCCTTATGACGAAAAGCGATCTCAGACGATGCCGATCAACCGCAGATATCCTATCGACGAGCTGATCAAAGCCTGCCGCTATTATCTAAATAAGACCAACCGCAGGATATCCTTTGAATACGCTCTGATCGCGGGCGTCAATGATTCCGACGCAGACGCTGAGGCACTGTCCTCTTTGCTTCAAGGGATGCTCTGCCATATCAACCTGATCCCGGTGAATGATGTTTCCGGGGCGGGTTACTCCAAAAGTACACTCAAAAGACAGCAGTCTTTTATCAATATTTTGTCCTCAAGAGGTCTCAACGCGACTGTCAGGCGAACGCTCGGCGCAGATATCGACGCCTCCTGCGGACAGCTAAAAAGAAATTTTCAGAAAGGGGATGTATGACGTGGAAGTATTCTCAAAAACCGATATCGGTCTGGTTCGCCGTGAGAACCAGGATTCATCAGCTTTTTCTGTCATATCCTCGGGATGTGTCTGGGCCGTTGTCTGTGACGGCATGGGCGGCGCGGCAGGCGGCAAGACCGCTTCTTCGATCGCCGTAGAGCACATCACAGAATTCATCAATCATGAATATCAGGACAAGATGGACGCGTCACAGATCTCCTCTATGCTGATCGAAGCCGTAGAGAAGGCTAACGCGCTGGTCTATGAGCGCGCATTGTCCGATCCCGAGCTTGCGGGAATGGGCACGACCTGTGATTTGGCGTTCGTGAAGAACTCGTCCGTCTACGTCGTTCATGTGGGTGACTCGAGAACCTATTCCATCCGCGGCGGCAAGATCCTCCAGCTGACGGAAGATCATTCGGTCGTGGCGGAGATGGTCAGGCGCGGCGAGCTCACCGAAGCCCAAGCGGAACATCATCCGAACAAGAACTTCATCACCCGCGCTTTAGGCGTCGCTCCGACGGTACATATTGACTATATCGAAGCGGATTTCTCCTACGGCGATGTGATTCTTCTCTGCTCGGACGGTCTGTCGAATTACGTCTCCCAGGCGGAGATGGTCAAGACCGTTCACGAGAACCGCGGCGTGATGCTGATCGATACCCTTGTGGAAATCGCAAAGTCGCACGGCGGTTCGGATAATATCACAGTTACGGTAATATACTGAGGTGAATGAATATGGATAAATATACGGGAAAAAAGCTTGACGGAAGATATGAGATACGCGAACTCATCGGCGTGGGCGGTATGGCGAACGTTTATCGTTGTTATGATACCATCGACGCGCGCGAGGTCGCTATCAAGATCTTAAAGGATGAGTTCCTTGATAACGAGGATTTTATCCGCCGCTTTAAGAATGAGTCCAAGGCGATCGCCGTTTTGAACCATCCGAATATCGTACGCGTTTATGACGTCAGCTTCGGCGACATGATCCAGTACATCGTGATGGAGTATATCGACGGCATTACCTTAAAAGAATATATCGATATGCAGGGCGTGCTGGACTGGAAGGAGACCGTCCATCTCACCACACAGGTGCTCAAAGCCCTGCAGCACGCGCATGAGAACGGCATCGTTCACCGTGACATCAAGCCTCACAACATCATGCTCCTGCAGGATGGCAGTATCAAGGTCACTGACTTCGGTATCGCGAGATTCTCCTCCAACGCTACCGGCACGATGACCGAACAGGCGATCGGCTCCGTTCACTATATCGCGCCCGAACAGGCGAGAGGCGACAAGACCGACGGCAAGACCGATATCTATTCTGTCGGCGTTATGATGTATGAGATGCTCACCGGTCAGGTTCCCTTTGACGCGGACTCCGCTGTGTCGGTTGCTCTGATGCAGCTGCAGACCACGCCGAAGCGCCCCAGAGAGATCAATCCCTCCATCCCCGAGGGTTTGGAAGAGATCACCATCAAGGCGATGCAGAAGAAGCCCGAGGCGAGATATCACTCCGCTGTGGAGATGCTCTCCGATATCGAGCGTTTCAGACTCAACCCGAGTATTCGTTTTGAATATCGTTATTTTGACGACAAGCCTAAGTATTCCGAAGCGGTGAAAAAGCGCAAAGGCGAAGTAGAGGACGATCCCGAAGACGATTATGAAGAGCCGTATTATGATGACGACGCTCCCGTCAAGTCTCCCGCGCTCTCCGCTATCAAGGGCGTTATTATCGCGGCAGTGATCGCGATTCTGGTGTTCGGCGGCGCCGCTCTCTATAAGGGATATATCGCCGCCCAGCCGAAAGAGGTAGACATCCCCAACTATGTGGGTATGTCCGTATCCGAGGCAAACTCCAACAACCCGAGTCACTTTGTCTTTACTTATGAGAACCGTTACTCCGACGAGTTCCCGGTGGATACGATCATCGACCAGAGTCCCGAAGGCGGTTCCAAGAAGGTGCGCGAAGGCGCTACCATCGCTTTCATCGTCAATTCCTCCGATTCTGAGGTCACGGTGCCGTATATCAACACCGCGATCGGTACCGAGGATATCGTCAGCAAGATCGAAGCGGCTAACCTCGTTCCGGTGATCCTCTATGTCGAGTCACAGGAAACCGCGATGAAGGTCGACTCCGTCTTCCCGCCGGTCGGCTCCCACGTCAAGATCGGATCTACCGTCTATGTTTTCGTTTCCAAGGGCGTAACCAAGGAGAAGAAAGAGGTTCCCGATATCAAGGGACTTTCCGCGTCCGACGCGGCGCAGAAGATGGTCGA
>CAZPOG010000135.1:0-6022 GCA_964588105.1 uncultured Ruminococcus sp.
AAGCTCGACTGTGTGGATCGGATCATCATCGTCTCTCACGCGGACTGGATCGACTATGTTCAGAAAGTGGCGAACGAGATCGGCGCCGGCAAGCTCTACAAGGTCGTCTGCGGCGGCGACACCCGTTCCGAATCCGTCAAGAACGGTCTCAAAGCCGCGGCACAATACGCACATGATGACGACGTTATGCTGATCCACGACGCGACCCACCCTTATGTGGACGAGAAAGGTACACAGGAAGTGATCGAAGGCGTCAAGGAATACGGCGGCGCGACGCTCGCGCAGTTCAACTACGACACCGTCTACCGCATGGATGACGACCATATCCTGACGAACATCGAGCCCCGCTTCAACATCGTCGCGGGCGCTTCTCCCGAGGCGTTCACCTTCGGGAAGATCTACGATATCTATATGAACTCTCCTCAGGAAGAGCTCGAGCAGATGACCTCCGCGGGCGCGATCGCACTTGCTCACGGCATTCAGATGAAGGTCGTCAGAGCCAACGTCCTCAACCTCAAGATCACCTATCAGGACGATATGGAGCTGTTCACCAAATTAGTCAAGAATTACTTTTTTCAATAAACGACTGCTATCGGAAGGGGATTGCCGCGGGCGAAAGCCCTCGCAATGACAACTTTCATGCAAAGACCAAAAGAAAGGAAATGAAAAATGAAAAATAAGCTGTTGGATATTTTGGAAAAGCGTACTCTCGGCATCCACTCGGGCGTGCCCTCGTTCTGCTCCGCCAACAAAATCGTGATCGAAGCGATCATGGATCAGGCAAAGCGCTTTGACGATACCGTGCTGATCGAGGCGACCTCCAACCAGGTCAACCAGTTCGGCGGATATATGGCGATGACATCTGTGGATTTCAGAGATTATGTATATAAGATCGCCGATCAGATCGACTTTGACAAATCGAAGATCATCTTGGGCGGCGACCACTTGGGACCTCTCCCGTGGTGTGATCAGCCCGCAGATATCGCGATGGAACACGCCAAGAAGCTCGTCTATGACTGTGTTGCGGCAGGCTATACCAAGGTCCACCTCGACACCTCGATGAAGTTAGGCGATGATCCCGTGGACGAGATGCTGCCCAACGAGGTGATCGCCGAGCGCGGCGCGATCCTCTACGCGGAATGTGACAAGGCGTATCAGGAAATCTTAAAAGAGAATCCCGACGCGGTGCATCCCGTCTATATCATCGGCTCCGAGGTTCCGATCCCCGGCGGCGCGCAGGAAGAAGACGACAGCCTCAAGGTCACTTCTCCGAGAGACTTCGAGCAGACCATCATCGCCTACAGAAAGGTCTTTGAGAAGCATGGTCTCTCCGACGCGTGGAACTACATCATCGGCATCGTGGTACAGCCCGGCGTTGAGTTCGGTGTATCCGACTTCCATATCTATAACCGTTTGGACGCGGTCAAGCTGTGCAACCGCTTGAAGAAATACCCGAATATCGTGTTCGAGGGTCACTCCACCGACTATCAGCCTCCTGCAAAGCTCAGAGAAATGGTCGAAGACGGCATCGCCATCATCAAGGTAGGCCCCGCGCTGACCAACGCGGTCAGAGAAGGCGTCTTTGCCCTCTCCATGATGGAAAAAGAGCTGATCGAAGACGAGAACTTACGCGCCAACTTCGAAGAAGTTCTGGAAGCCGAAATGCTCAAGAACGATAAAGACTGGATCAAGCACTATCACGGCTCGGAGCTTGACAAGAAGATCGCGAGAAAATACAGCTTCTCCGATCGTTCGAGATACTACTTCTCTCACCCCGACGTCGTCAAGGCGCAGGAAAAGCTCTTTGAAAATCTCAGCAATGTCGATATCCCCCTGCCGCTTCTGCACCAGTATATGCCCCTGCAATATCTCAAGGTGCGCGACGGCAAGTTAAAGCCCACACCCCATGAACTGGTCAAGGACGCGGTCGTACAGGTAGTCGAGGACTACAACTACGCGGTCAAGACTAACTATATGGTCACACCGATGTTTTAATAAATGATGTCATTGCGAGGGCTTTAGCCCGTGGCAATCCCCTTATCATTACTAACGGCTGCAAAAGGAAGAGGATTCCCACGTCGGGCGCTGCCCTCCTCGGAATGACCGCAAATATTTAATGAGGTACTACTATGAAAGCTGCTGTTTTACACGCAAAAAAAGATATACGTTATGAAGAGATCGAGACTCCCGCGGTAGGAAAAGGTGAAGTCAGGGTCAAGGTTGTCGCGACAGGCATCTGCGGCTCGGATATCCCGCGCTTTCACGGTGACGCGGCGCACTCCTTCCCCATCATCTTAGGCCATGAGTTCGGCGGTTATGTCGATGAAGTCGGCGAGGGCGTGACCTCCGTTAAGAAGGGAGACCACGTCGCGGGCGTTCCGCTTGTCCCCTGCTTTGACTGTGAAGACTGCAAGAAGGGCGACTTCTCCTTGTGCAAGCATTACAGCTTTGTCGGCTCACGGCAGAACGGCTCTATGGCGCAGTATGTCACCCTGCCCGAGTCCAATGTTGTCAAGGTCGATGAGAACATCCCCTATGAGACCGTCGCGCTCTTTGAGCCCTCTACGGTCGCGATCCACGGCATCCGTCAGGCAGGTTATCACTATGAGAAAGGTAAGACCGCCGCGGTATTAGGCGGCGGCACCATCGGTCTGTTTACTCTCCAGTGGCTCAAGATCTTAGGCTGCGACAAAGTTGCCGTCACCGATATCGACGACAAGCACTTAGCAAACGCCGACAAGCTCGGCGCGGACGCGACCATCATCTGCATCGGCGACGAGTTCCAAAAGAACGTCGACGAATTCACTGCGGGTCGAGGCTTTGACTGGGTATTCGTCTCGACAGGCTCGGTCGCCGCGATGAAATCCGCTTTTGAGATAGCGGGCAACAAGGCGCACCTGTGCTTTATCGGCACGCCCACCAGAGAGATGAGCTTCTCCATCAGAGAATGGGAGAATATGAACCGCAAGGAGTTCTATCTCACCGGATCATGGATGAGCTACTCCGCTCCGTGGCCGGGTATCGAGTGGAAGCTCACCGCAGAGCACTTTGGAAAAGGCGACCTGCGTGTTCTGCCCGAAATGATCCATAAGGAATATGACCTCAGCGAAGCCGAAGCGGGCTTCAACGAATATCTCCATCCCGAAAACGTGATGGGTAAAATTCTTTTAACCGATAGAGATTAAAAAACGGCGGCTGAAAAGCCGCCTTTCTGACAGTGATGCCCCTATGAAAAAAGAAATCACAAACGCTGCCGAGGTTACGGATATCAACGAAAGCAGCGGTATCTACAAATTTAATATGATCAAGCTTCTGGCGATCCTGCTGGTGATCACCGAAGACTTTATCGCTCCTTTCTCAGGGAGCTCCGATATGCTGCAAAGCTGGTCAGTGTTTATCTCCGCGTTCAGTATTCCGCTGATCGTTTTTCTGACGGGGCTATACTATGAACAGTACCAAAAAGGAGAGAAATTCCGCGCGTACAGCTTTGCCTTTCTGATCGTCGTCGGGTTTTCGCTGAAGCTGCTGGTGTACGGATTATCCGTGCTCACGGGCAGAGAGACCTCTCTTAACCTTTTCGGCGGAAGAGGCTCCGAGTGGCTGCTGTTCGCTCTCGCGGTATATATGCTGCTGACCTTCCTGATCAAAAGCTTCCATCGCAACGTGATGCTGATTCTCTCCGTCACTCTCGGACTGGCGATCGGATTCTTCCCGATATCGGATGAGTTTTATCTCTCGAAGATAGTGGTGTTTCTGCCGTTCTTCCTTTTGGGCTACTATCTGACGCCCGAAACGGTGAGGAGCTTCTCTCACAAGCTCAACGTCAAGTTCGCGTCCTTGGGATTTATGATCATTTTCTTTGTGATGTGTTTCAGACAGAGAGATATCCTTTCTCCCCTGAGAACGCTGTTTATCGGCAGAACGCCGTATGAACAGACGTCGATCGTCGGATGCAGCTTCTATCACCGGCTGATTTGCTATGGAATCTCCGCTGTGCTGATCTTCGCGGTGCTGTCCTGTATTCCCAACCGCAATGTGCCGTTTCTCACCAAGCTCGGAGAACATGGCTCCGGCGCGTACTTCTGGCATGAACCCGTCACGGTCCTGCTGTCGTATTTCGGATTATTCGAGCTGATCCAGCAACTTCCCGATCCGATCTGGAAGCTGGTGCTGCTGGGCGCGGCGGTGGTACTGGGGCTGATTCTCTCCCTGCCCCCCTTCGCCTATCCGCTCAAAGCGCTGACCAAAGCGATGAAGAGGCTGAGTATCAAAACCGACCTGATCATATCGGGCGCGGTTCTTCTGGCGGCCGGTGCGGTACAGATATTTGTTCTATAACAAAAACCTCTCCGATCGGAGAGGCTTTTCTTTTATCTTCTTAACTTGTCCCAAATGACGACCTTGCCTTGCTGCAGGGTCTTTTTCATATCGATCACACGCTGGTTCTCGGAGCCGCGGAACTGCAGCATCAAGCTGCGCTGTTCCTCGATATACGGACCGTCGACAAGAATGTCGATCAAGGACAGCATCTCGTCGGTAAAGGGCGTGTGCTTTCTGCCGCCTTCAAAGAGGTCATCCTCCAGTATAAAGCCGGTGAAGCACCAGATATTCTTTTCCGGATAACGCTCCCTTACCCGCCTGAGAAACGGCAGCAGCGCCGCTTGATTGGACGGTTCAAAGGGCTCTCCGCCGAGCAGTGTCAGCCCGTCGACATAGTACGGCTCTAAGGAATCGAGGATCTTGTCCTCCACCTCTTTGGTAAACGGTTCTCCGTAGGAAAAATCCCATGTTTCCGGCTGAAAGCAGCCCTTACAGCGGTTGGTGCATCCCGACACAAAGAGCGTCGTACGCACGCCCTCGCCGTCGGCGATGTCAAAGTATTTGATGTTACAGTAATTCATAAATGATTCTTCTGTCATTGCGAGGAGGGCATCGCCCGACGTGGGAATCCCCTTGTTATTAATATCGGTTGCAACAGGAAGGGGATTCTTCGACTATTTGCTGTTGCAAATTCGCCCATCGGCGACCGCTCAGAATGACACTCTTTTTATGTTAGATTTCCACGGGCTAAAGCCCAAGGAATGACATTACAGGTGCAGTACTCTCTCTTTGATCTCCTGCGTACGGCCCTGGTTCCAGTACTGGGTGCCGATATAGCCGCAGGTACGGCGCGCGACATTCATCTTGTTCTGGTCACGATTGCCGCAGTTGGGACACTCCCAGATGAGTTTGCCGTCTTCTTCCACAACAGCGATCTCACCGTCGTAGCCGCAAACCTGACAGTAGTCGGACTTGGTGTTGAGCTCCGCGTACATGATGTTATCATAGATAAAGCGCATGACGTCCAGCACCGCCTTGAGGTTGTTCTGCATATCGGGGACTTCGACATAACTGATCGCGCCGCCGGGAGACAGCGCCTGGAACTGCGCCTCAAATCCGAGCTTAGAGAACGCATCGATCTCTTCGGTCACATGGATGTGATAGGAGTTGGTGATATATCCCTTGTCGGTGATGCCTTCGATCACGCCGAAGCGTTTTTGCAGGCACTTCGCGAACTTGTAGGTCGTGGACTCGATCGGGGTACCGTAGAGGGAGAAGTCGATGTGATGCTTCTCTTTCCACTTCTTGCACATATCGTTCATGTGCTGCATCACGGACAGCGCGAACGGCGTCGCCTCGGGATCGGTGTGGCTCTTTCCGGTCATAAACTTGACGCACTCATACAGTCCGGCGTAGCCCAGAGAGATGGTGGAGTAGCCGCCGTAGAGCAGTTTGTTGATGGTCTCGCCCTTTTGCAGTCTCGCCAGAGCGCCGTACTGCCAGAGGATCGGCGCCGCGTCGGAGAGCGTGCCCTTCAGACGATTGTGACGACACATCAAAGCGCGGTAGCATAAGTCCAGACGCTCGTCAAAGATTTCCCAGAAGCGATCCATATCGCCGCCGGAGGACAATGCAACGTCCACCAAGTTGATGGTGACGACGCCCTGGTTAAAGCGTCCGTAATACTTCGGCTTGCCGTTCT
>CAZPOG010000136.1:0-5851 GCA_964588105.1 uncultured Ruminococcus sp.
TGTCGATGAGTTCTTCTTCGTTGTAGGCAAAGCCGCCGCCGGTGCCGCCTAAGGTGAAGGCGGGACGCAGCACGACCGGATAACCGATCTTCTGTGCCGCTTCTTTTGCTTCATCGAGGTTATAGGTGATCTGCGAAGGGATAACGGGCTCGCCGATAGACTCGCACATCTCCTTGAACAGCTCTCTGTCCTCGGCGCGCTCGATACTTCTCGACGAAGTGCCTAAGAGCTGTACGCCGCATTCTTTGAGAATGCCCTTGCGCTCCAACTGCATCGCGAGGTTAAGTCCCGTCTGACCGCCGATGCCGGGCACGATCGCGTCGGGACGCTCGTAGCGGAGGATCTTCGCGATGTATTCGAGCGTGAGCGGCTCCATATAGATCTTGTCCGCGATCTGGGTATCCGTCATGATCGTAGCGGGGTTACTGTTGCAGAGAATGACCTCATAGCCTTCCTCTTTGAGCGCGAGACACGCCTGTGTGCCCGCATAGTCGAACTCCGCCGCCTGACCGATGACGATCGGACCGGATCCGATAATGAGTACCTTTTTGATGTCTGTTCTTTTAGCCATAAATATACCTCCCAAGTTATTGTCATTCCGAGGAGTGACCCTTTCGGTCACGACGCGGGAATCCCCTTGTCATTACTAACGGTTGCTATAGGAAGGGGATTGCCACAGCCCCTGTGGGGCTTCGCAATGACCTATTATTGACAACGAATAAATACTACCTTCCCGTCCTTAACGGTCAGGATGTTTTTTCCAAATACCTTCCATCCTGAGAAGGGTGTGGCTTTTCCCTGAGATAAGAATTCTTCGGGATCGATCTCATAATCTTCTTCGAGATCCCAGAGAGAAAAGTCGTTTTCTTTCAGCGGAATATCAAAGCGCTTTCTCGGATTGATGACCAAGAGTTCCATCAACCTGTCCATGGTGATCACGCCGGTCTTGACCAGATAGGTGTAGAGCAGGGGAAAGGCGGTCTCGATCCCGACGATACCGAAAGCGGATTTCTCCAATCCCTTGTTCTTCTCGTTTTGTGCGTGCGGCGCGTGGTCGGTGGCGATCATGTCGATCGTGCCGTCCTTAATGCCTTCGATAAGCGCCAGCCTGTCCTCTTCACTTCGAAGCGGAGGATTCATCTTGAATTTGCCGTCTTCTTCGAGGTCGTTTTCATCCAGCAGCAGATAGTGCGGCGCGGTTTCACAGGTGATGTTGACGCCGCGCGCCTTTGCCTGACGGATCAGCTCTACGCTTTCCTTGGCGGAGATATGGCAGACGTGATAGCCGCAGCCTGTCTCTTCACACAGACGAATATCCCTCTCGATAGGACCCCATTCGGACTTCGAGCAGATTCCTCGGTGACCGTGTTCTTTCGCGTATATACCGTCGTGGATATAGCCGCCGAAGAGAAGCGCGTTATCTTCACAGTGAGCGACGATCAGCTTTCCCTGTGCTTTGGCTCTGATCATTGCCTGACGCATCATCTCTTCATCCTGTACGCCTCTGCCGTCGTCGGAGAAGGCGACGCATTTGTCGGCAAGACCCTCGATATCCGTGATCTGTTCTCCTTTTTCACCCACCGTGATAGCGGCGTAAGGGAGCACGTCGATGACCGCGTCTTTATCGATGATATCCTGTTCTTCTTTCATATGTTCAACAGAATCCAGCACAGGGGAAAGGTTCGGCATTGCGCATACTGCGGTGTAGCCGCCTCTTGCCGCCGCTTGTGATCCTGACTTTATCGTTTCTTTATAAGAAAAACCCGGCTCTCTGAAGTGAACGTGAACGTCACAGAAGCCGGGAAAAACAGTATATCGATCAAAATCAGAGAGAGAAACAGCGTCCTCGATCATCTTTTTCATCGAGGGCGAAAGCTCGCTGACAGTATTCATGAGTTTTACGTCATTGATTTTTGCCATTATAATTCCTCCAAAGAAAAAAGCCTTGCCATACTGCAAGACCGAACATACAAAAACCCGATACGGACAACCCGTATCGCTATATCACAATCTTGCCGATCTCTCTGTATCGTCTTAAAGATTTGTTTTCATTATTATAGCAAAGCGGTATAGCAAAGTCAATGACACAGAAGAATTATAAACCGTGACCGCTCCAAATATTTGCTCAATATCTTGTGTGATTTTAGCGTTTTTGCCCATACCCCTTGACAGAGAAAGCCGATTTAGGCTATACTGTCACTGTCAGGATACAATCTAAAATGAGGTGAAATAATGAAAAGAGAAGATTATATTTCTTGGAAAGAATATTTCATGGGAGTCGCTCTTTTAGCGGCAAAGCGCTCCAAGGACCCGAACACCCAGGTCGGCGCTTGCATTGTTGACAAAAACAACATTATCCTTTCCACAGGCTACAACGGATTCCCCTACGGCTGTTCCGACGATAACTATCCGTGGGCGAGAGAGGGCGAAGAGACCAAGTACCCTTATGTCGTTCACGCGGAGCTCAACGCGATCTTAAACGCCAACGGCAAGTCACTAAAGGGCGCGAAGATCTATGTCGATCTCTTCCCGTGCAACGAATGCGCCAAGGCGATCATCCAGTCCGGCATCAGCGAGGTCATCTATATGTATGACAAGTACGCGGACAGTGAAGCAACCATCGCTTCAAAAAAGATGTTCACCTCCGCCGGCGTCAAGCTGACCCAGTTCAAATCCAAAAAAGACAATATCGTACTCGAATTTCACGAATAAAGATTTCACTTGGCTCCCTCTGATGAGGGAGCTGTCTTTTTGCTTGCAAAAGACTGAGGGAGAGATAACGTTGCCTTTTTATCAGAATAGCACTCGACAAGAAGATGTTTGGCTTGTGTTGTGAGGCGGGGGGGAGTGAACTCGAGTCGTTATCATGATTTTTCGTCATGTTTCGCTGGGAGCATTTCTGTAGCCGGAGACGGCATTTATTATCAATACTTCGGAACGATGAGGGCATCGTTCCCTACGACCCTATAAAACGTCGATGTAACATCGTAGGGCACGATGCCCTCATCGTGCCGTTATCAATTGTCTGAGCGAAGCGAGTTACCATCATTATTCATTCTTCAGTTTTCAGTTTTCAGTCTTCAGTAAAAAAGCTCCCTGCGTTCAGGGAGCTTTTTGCTTATGATCAGTCATCGTATGAAACGTCAACACCCATACCGGTGTACCATTTGTTGATTAACTTATTGACAAAGGGGATCGCGCTGATGATCGGCAGTTTTGTCTTTTGTCCGGTAGCCGCCTTGACGATACCGACGATCGAAATAATCACGAAGAAGATATATACCAGCTTGAGAACAGCGTACAGTATCCAGTATAAGGTACTGTGCTGGTATAAGAACAACCCGACTACCTCTCTGGTGGCAAGATCGACCGGAATCAGTATCGTGTTGCAAAAAACAATGTAAGTCAGCCAGCACGCAAAGAGCGTAGCGCCCTGACGGACATGAAACCGCGCGTACGGCGAATGTCTCTTGATAAAAAACGGGATCAGCCAGAGCGGACCGATATACGAGAGCCACGAAATACCTTTTGAAGACAGGACGTCGTTATCGAGCACCTCTACGGGAGCCGCCTGCGCGTATTCTTGCTGAGGCTGTGCCTGGTTTATTCGAGCGCCGCAGTTTCTGCAAAAAGCCTCTCCGGGCTGTACTTCTTTTCCGCATTTATTACAGTATGCCATATTGATTACCTCTTCGAATAATTCTGTTTGATTTGCATTTGATCATTGGCTATATTATAGGATCGCCGATCTTTTTCGTCAACCGGTGAAAATCATCTTTGTAGCAACACCTAATTTCTGTCGGGATATGGTAGAGCAGTTAGTATTTTTTACCAATAATCTCCCATCCGATTTGTGAAATATTACGATTGTTTTAAAGAAGAATACTGCTCAAAAAATCCGTAAAAAACTTTATGAAAAAACCTCGAAGAAAACGCTGATTTTTATAGACACCAAAGGGCTTTTATGATACAATAAAATCGGAGAATTCTGAACGATCGGCATATAGGTGAGCGTATGGAAAAGAAAGAAAAAAAGGTACAGTATATCGAGTTGGTATATGACCTGATATTTGTCTATATCGTCAGCAGAAACAACCATCTTCTGCATCATATTGATGACGGCATTATCAGCTTTGCGGCGTTGATCACCTATATCTTTGCAACATTGATTGTATTGCAGATTTGGTTTTATACATCTCTGTATGTCAATCGCTATGCGGAGAACGGTCCCAAGTTATACCTCGGAATATTTGTCAACATGCTCCTCTTATACTTTATGTCTCAGGGGATCAAAAACAACTGGCAGGAATACTATGCGTATTTCTGCGGCGCGTGGGCGCTGATACTGATCAATCTCGCCTGTTTGTACATTTCTCAGTACCGCGCGACCGATCCGTCAAAAACAGCGGAGAGAAATCAAATCCGCTATTCGATTCTAACGCTGCTGATACAGGCGGTTTTGGTGCTGGCGGCGATCCCTGTATATTATTGGACGGGGCTTCCGCTGAGCGTTTTTGCGATGCTCATCGGTATGATCATGGCGATCGCCGGCGCCAATATCAACCGCGCGTTTCCTGTTGACTTTGCGCATCTGACCGAGCGGGTGATGCTCTATGTGGTATTCACTTTCGGAGAGATGGTGATCACGGTCGCGCTCTACTTTGAAGGCTTCAGCTTTAATTCTATCTATTTTGCTCTCGGTGCGTTTCTGATCATTGTCGGATTGCTGACCGGATACGGTTTGATGTACGACGCGATCATCGACAAAGAGCTTATCACCAATGGCACTTCCTATATGCTTTTGCATATCTTTCTGATATTGGCTTTGAATAACATCACGGCGGCGCTGGAGTTTATGCGCGAGGACGAGGTCTATCCTTTGTACAAGACTCTGTTTTTGACCTTCTCCTTTGTGTTCTATTATGTCTTCTTGTTTATCATCGGAGAGAAATTCTCCAAGTCGCCATACAAGCCCGACCTGCGCTATATTCTCGAGTCAGTCGGACTGATGATCCTTTTTGTCGTGCTGATGATTGTGTTCTACGATAATCCGTATGTCAATATCGCAGTGACGGTAGTGTATGTCGCTTCTGTATTTGTTATGTTGATGCTGTACCGCAAGAGAAAGGCGAAAGCGCTGACAGAGCAGTGAGTTCCGGAGGGTATTATGAAAACAGGAAGAGTCAAAACCGATACGATGCAGATGGATTTTTTCTCCTTCGGCGAGGGGGAGAAGCAGATGGTGATCCTCCCGGGGCTTGACACCAAAAGTGTGTTGACGTTCGCTCCGGTGGTAGCGTCCGCTTATCGTATCTTTCATGATGATTTCACCGTTACGGTATTTGACAGAAGAGCCGATTTGCCGCAGCGTTATTCTATCCGCGATATGGCGCGTGATACCGCTCTGGCAATGCGGGAACTTTCTATCAAAGACGCGCACATCTTCGGCGCGTCGCAGGGCGGTATGATCGCCCAGTATATCGCGATCGATTCTCCCGAGTTAGTAGTTTCTCTGATCCTCGGATCAACGATCTGTAAGGAGAATCCGACAGCAAAAGAAGTCATCGGACGCTGGATCTCTTATGCGCGTCAGGGCGATCGCAGAGGTCTCTCAAAAGATTTCACTGAAACTCTGTATTCTATACCGTTTCAAGAGAAGTACGGCGACGTTCTGTTAAAGTTCAACGACCATGTTACCGACGAGGATCTTCACCGTTTTATTATCTGCGCCGAAGCGATCAACGGCTTTGATACGACTGACGAGCTTCATAAGATCACCTGTCCGGTGTATGTGATCGGATCACTGGGTGACAAAGTCGTCGGCAGGCATTCCTCAGAAGAATTGGCGTCA
>CAZPOG010000137.1:0-5803 GCA_964588105.1 uncultured Ruminococcus sp.
CTGGCGCATTTTTACGCGCATATTCCAATCTGGGATACGATGTTGCATACGCTCAACGGATTTTTGTTTGCCGCAGTCGGTTTCTCTACCGTCGATCTGTTGAACCGTAACAGCAAAAACATCAAGCTCTCTCCCCTGTATTTGACACTTGTAGCATTCTGCGTATCGATGACCGTCGGCGTACTGTGGGAATTCTTCGAGTGCGGCATGGATCTGATCTTCCATACGGACATGCAGAAAGATTTTATCATCCAGAACGTGTATTCCTGCGAGCTTGATCCTGCGCACGATCAAACGGTAATCGCCGTGAACGATATCGTCAAAACGCAGATCCAGACAGCATCCGGTGAAGTCGTTACCGTTGACGGAGGATTCCTGGATATCGGTATCTTAGACAGTATGAAGGATCTGTTTGTCAACTTTATCGGCGCGATCGTATTCTGTATCTTCGGCTTTATCTTTGAGAAGTCCGGAGAAAAGAAAACCGCAGCCAAACTGGTAGAAGGTCTGAAGATTCAGCCCGCTGCTGAAAAGAAAGCTCCCGAGCAAGAAGATCAGCTCGATAAACAGCTCAACAAAATTAAAAATAAATCCAAGCAGAAATCAAAAGATAAAGAAAAAGAATCAAAATAAAAACACGATAACGAAGCCTGTCGATCAAAAAATCGGCAGGCTTGTTTTTAAATATAACATTATATGATTTAACAAAAAATGGAGAAAATTCTCAATCATGGAATCGATACTGCATGCGATAACCAGCGCCGGTTCTCAGCCATTTGTCAGTCAATATCGGTTTTGGGTATCCCCAATTCTCAAATATCGTGCGGCCGACATGCTTAAATCCGTTCTTTTTGAGGACATTCGCAGACGCTTGGTTCTCACACATGGTGCTGGCTGTGATAATTTCCACATCTGTTTCCTCCAGAAGATATTTTACCAAAAGACCGAGCGTTTCGGTAGCGATCCCTTTGCCCCAGCAGCTTTTGATCAATCGATATCCTACGCTCGCTTTCAACAGCGGCGCTCTGTATCCATAGATCTCCGCCAAGCCGCAAAACTCATCTTCCGTATATATCCCGAGGATCATAGAATCCTTGATACATTCATCGTACAAATAACGGATCACATATTCTGCGTCATTAAACTTTTTCTCATAGAGAAAGGTTGGCAGATAGCGATAAACCTCCTCGTCCTGAGTCAACCGGTTCAACCCTTCTGCATCATCCAAAGTCAACGCTCTGAGAGTCAGCCTCTCTCCTTTTATACAAGGAATCTCCGAAAATAGTTTTTTCATATCTTTGCAGATCACCCTCTCATTCCATTGAATATATCATAACACACTGTGTGTTGGATTTCAATCATCATTCATATGATACAAGCATAAAAACCGACTCACACTCAGAGAGAATGAGTCGGTTTGATAACAGACAATAAAATTATTTCTTCTTGGACATCTTTCCGACGCTGTAGATCGCCAGCGCTATCGCAAAAATGATACCGCCTATGGAGATCAGAGGCATGCCGTTAGAAGTCTTCGGCTGCAGATCAACGCTTGCAAGAATACACGAACCGATAAACAGAATACAGGCAAGAAGAGCTAAAACAATGTATTTGACAAACTGCCCGATTTTCTCCAAAGGCTCGTCAATACCGGTAAGCTCCATATTCATCTTCATCTTGCCTTTGGCAAGCATCTGTAAGGAATCGGCTGTCAATCCGGGGATCTTAAAGACTTTCTTTCCGGTTGAGAGCAATTCCTTACCGAAATTCAAAGCGATCTCTTTGATGTCGAAATCCTTCTTGTTGCGCTCGATCATCTTGTCGGACAGCAGCTTGAACAAATCGAGTTCGGGACAAAGCTGTTCGATAACACCCTCGATCGCGAGGATAGATCTTCCGAGCATCGTGAACTGACCGGGCAGAGTAATATGGTGCTTAGACGCTAAGTCTGTGATCTCATCAATCAGAGTGGTCATATCGATGTCGCTGATTCCCTTAGTTCCGCTGTATTTATCTAAGAACATCTGAGCGTCTTCAACCAGCTTGTCACGATTGGTTTTCGCAGAAGAGGCGCCGAGTGCCATAATGCCGTTTACTACTTCCTCAGCATCGGCACTCAACAGAGACAGGATGATGTTTTGTATTGTATCGATATCTTTATCGGTGACATGACCGATCATACCGAAGTCGATCCAATAAGGCTTACCGTGGCTGAGCATGATGTTGCCCTGATGCGGATCGGCATGGAACCAACCGACATCCAGCACCTGATGGACAAAGTTCTCAGCGATAGCATGGCCGATCTCGACCGGATCATAACCATCCGCGACGATGCGATCCTTATGGGAAATGGTGTAGCCGTCAACAAAAGACATCGTAAAAATACGCTCTGTCGTCAGTTCGTCATATACTGTGGGACAGGTTATCTTCTCCTCGTCTTCAATACAGTTTTCCTTAAAGAACTTGGTGTTATTCGCCTCAATACGGCAATCGAGCTCTTCATCGGTGACCTTTTCGAGTTCTTCGATCACAGAGACCAGATCGATCATCTGATCATCTTCGCTGTCAACTACAACATTGACAAGTCCCGCTAATTTTTTCAGCAGTTTATAATCCTCGTGCATCATATCCGCAATCAAAGGACGCTGAACCTTTGTAACAACCGGGGTACCGTCTTTCAAAACTGCATAGTGTACCTGTCCCATCGACGCAGAACCGAGAGGCTCATCGCGGAATTCGCTGTAGATCTCGTCGATCGATTTGCCGGTTTCTTGCTCGATGACCGCTTTGGCGACCTCGGGATCGAGAGGCTTGACGTTCTGTCTGAGCTTTTCAAGCTCCTTGCAATATGCCTCGGGGAGCAAATCGACACGGCTTGACATAATCTGTCCGATCTTAACATAAGTCGGTCCGAGATCTTCAAGCGTAGTACGCAGCTCTACGGGAGTAAAACCGTTAGCATAGAAATTATGAGCGGCAAAAATGCTGATCATATCCGCAGCGCGGGTTTTATTACGTTTCTTATAATCGCTGATCTCTTTTTTGAGCAGACCGGACAGTTTGGAATCCATTTCAATAGACTTTTCTTCCTGCTGTTCTACTACCTCGTTCAGTTCTTTTTCCAAAGCTTCCTGATCGATCGTTTTATTTTCTTGATTATTCGCCATCTTCATTTCCTCCCTTCGAGTTTCTGAGCGGCCAAGTCCAGATCAGACGGATACCGCTGACAATCGCAGAGAACAATATGGCACAACCGATCACCTTCATCAGTACATCTTCAGTTTGCCACCAAGGATTGAGAAACAGAATAACGCCTGTTCCCATCAGTAAAACCGACAAAATGGACAGTACCCACCAGCCTTTTCGCTGAGAACGACGCGCATATGTAAACGAATGGACCATCGTTCGTCCGCCGTCAACAACCAGCAAAAAGCCGAACAGCCAAGCGAGGACGCGCATGATGTCCTCTCTGAACACCAATACGCAGATACCGACGATACACAGAACCAGCGCACCGGTAAATTTCAAATACTCCATCAGTGATTTTGTTCCGGAGAAGAAATTGAGCATTAATACAATCGCAATCACAACCAGTACATAACCAAACACCAGTGTCAGTGAAGGTATCCATTTATTGGGACAAATAATGATCACTGCACCGAGGGTTATCAGCAAGATTGCGGAAAGGATTGAATTTCTTCTGATTTTGTCTAATGATTCAAAAAGCATATTGACCTCCTAACCCTTTTTATCACAGTCAAATTTTAGACCTTTAATATTGTAACACATAAGAATCAAATTGTCATCAGGTTGTATACGATTTTTTCATTTTCTGATATTAATTTCATTAATAACTCAACCAAACCAAAATTCTGACTGATTCTTGTTGTTTATTCTGATATTCTATGATAGAATACGAATGAATTCATTTGAAATGGGGTTTGCAAACATGATATCAAAACCCGAAAAGACAAAGAACGTCTTAAAGAACATGTTTTCTCTGAAAGCGGACACAGCTTCTCATGAAGAGATCCGTGACCGATTGCTATCCGGAGGAGTCATTACCGGCACCAATATGTGCGTGCTGATTTGCGCAATGATCATTGCCTCTGTCGGACTGAACGTCAGCTCCACCGCCGTTATTATCGGTGCAATGCTGATCTCACCCTTGATGGGCAGTATTCTTGCGATGGCTTATACACTGGTAGCCAATGATTTTAAACTCTTCAAAAATCACGCTATCGGTTTTGCGATGCAAATCATTATCAGCCTGATCACCTCTACCCTATACTTTTTTATTTCTCCGCTGAAAGAGGCGACGCCGGAGCTGTTAGCGCGAACCTCTCCGACCTTCTATGACGTGCTGATCGCTACCGCCGGCGGACTGGCAGGAATCATCGGACAAACCAGAAAAGGACTCTTCAACAACATCATTCCCGGCGTCGCTATCGCGACTGCTTTGATGCCGCCTCTGTGCACATGCGGCTACTCTATTGCGAACGGCAACTGGCAGATGCTCGCCGGAGCGGCGTATCTGTTCATCGTCAATGCTTACTTCATCTTCCTTTCTTCCGCAATCATTCTCGTTGTTCTGAAAACACCGAAGGTCAGAGAACTGACGGAAAAAGAATGGAAAAAACTCCAATTTAAGATGATCCGCAATACGCTCATCGTACTTTTGCCCAGTATCGTTCTCGGATACTTAATGATTAAAGGTTAGTATTTTGCAAAAAAAGCGGTGCTCTTACGCCGTACCGAACAGGTATAGCAAAGAGCACCGTTATTATTATGAAATCCATTTACCGATATTCGGATTTGCGGGTAGACTCGCCTTATATTTCTGGATCTGCGTCGCATCTATCACAGAGATCACGCCGTCTTCATCAGCATCCGCCGCAAGCTTGTTGAAAGCTTTAACGGAGATATTAGCCAGTTTCTTTTGAATCAAAGTAGCGTCAATAACCGATACAACCAAATCTCCGTCAGTATCCCCGAGAAAATATCCGCTTGTCTCGGTAGCAGGTACGGTCGGAGCCGCAGTTGGTTTTTCGGTAGGAGGAACCGTCGGAGCGGCAGTTGGTTTCTCGGTTGCCGGTGCAGTAGGAGCGGTTGTCGGCGGCTGTACGGGATCACCGTAGATCACCGCGATTCCGCTGTTGCCGAGATGACCTTTGATGGTAGTTTCAGTTACTGTCCAGCTTGAACCGGATACCTCGTCGGTATAGATGCCCGAAGGAACCATTCCTCCGGTATTTCTCACAGAAATATCAACATTACTCTTATCCGCCGACACGATCACAGCGCCGCGTTCACGGCTGATAACGAAGTTCCCTTTTCCCGCGAAGAAGGTCTCATCGGTGCCGACCATTGCGTTATGGAAATGGTTAACTGCAGCGACTTCTTTGGAAGTAAAGTGTGTGCTGCCTTTTTTTCCGGCATAAATACTGCCGTAATTCTTCTCATAAGGTCTGGAAAGATACAGCGTCTGAGCGTTTGCTCTCGCACCGAGAATCGCATAAGCTCTGTCGATTACGTTCTGATCGATGTTCTTTGTCCAACCGTCGGTGTTGCTGTAGGTATCGTGACTCTCACCCCAGTAGACAAGACGATCGGCGCTGACACCCTTTGTTGACCAGTAACCCTCGCTGTTATCGCTCTCTTTGTTCTTGCATGCTGCGGTGATCTGTGCGCTGTAGGTATCGTCAGTTACACCGAGATACTGCGCATATTCTTTTATCAGAGCGTTATTCACGCTTGCGGCGCTCTTGCCGGCGGGTCCGCCTAAAATCTCACCGTAGTTATA
>CAZPOG010000138.1:0-5791 GCA_964588105.1 uncultured Ruminococcus sp.
AATAAAGCAAAGCAGAGGCTTTCACCTGCGTCGGTTCCGTCTGAGCGGGTCAATACTTTTGAGCATAGAGATATGCTTATGTCGTATTGTGCGCGGGCGGAGACTTCTGCCCGCTTTTGTTTTACAATTTTTTGGAGGTGCTGAACATCAGCAAGCAAGAGCTTCAGATTAATGAAGAAATCCGCGACAAGGAACTGCGCGTGATTGGTGACGACGGAACCCAGCTGGGGATTATGTCCTCGGCTCAGGCTCAGAAAATCGCAGACGATAAAAATCTTGATCTGGTGAAGATCGCTCCCAAGGCTGCGCCGCCTGTCTGTAAGATCATGGACTACGGCAAGTATCGTTTTGAACAGGCGAAGCGTGAGAAGGAACAGAGGAAGAACCAGCACACCGTCGACGTCAAGGAGATCAAGCTCTCTTTGAATATCGACACCCACGACTTTAACACAAAGCTTAAGAACGCTATGAAGTTCTTTGCCCACGGTGATAAGGTCAAGGTTTCCATCCGTTTTCGCGGCAGAGAGATGGGTCATGCCGAGTATGGCTATGATACCATGAAGAAGTTTTCCGACGCCTGCAGTGAAGTCGCCAACATCGAACGCCCTGCCAAGCTCGAGGGTCGCCAGATGCTGATGTTTTTAGCGCCGAAGCCAACAAAGTAATTTAAAGGAGGATATTCATATGCCTAAGATTAAAACACACAGCGGAGCAAAAAAGCGTTTCAAGCTCTCTAAGAACGGTAAGCCCATCCGCGCCCATGCTTACAAGAGCCACATTTTGAACAAGAAGAACACCAAGCGTAAGAGAGGTCTTAGAAAGACCACCGTCGCTGATAAGACGAACGTAGCACAGATCAAGCGTTTGATCCCTTACAAATAATTGACACCCATCTATAAAACGGAGGTAATATATTATGGCACGCATTAAAGGCGCGATGATGACTCGCAAAAGAAGAAAGAAAGTATTAAAGCTCGCAAAGGGCTATTACGGCGCGAAGAGCAAGCATTTCAAGATGGCCAAGCAGGCCGTTATGAAGTCCGGAAACTACGCGTATATCGGCAGAAAGCAGAAGAAGAGAGATTTCAGAAGACTCTGGATCACCCGTATCTCCGCTGCTTGCAAAGCTAACGGCACCAACTACTCTACTTTTATGAATAACTTAAAGAAAGCGGGAGTTACCTTAAACCGCAAGATGCTCTCTGAGATCGCTATCTCCGATCCCGCCGCTTTCACCGCTCTTGTTGAGCAGACAAAAACAGCATAAAAAAGCTATAACTGCGTTTGGGAATATCCCAAGCGCAGTTCTTTCTTACGGTTGATAATAAATAAGGTATATATATGGAACTGATCACATCAAAAGACAACGCAAAAATCAAATATGTGAAAAAGCTGATTGCATCATCCTCTTTCAGAAAAGAAGAGGGCTGCTTTGCCGCAGAGGGGAGAAGGCTTTGCGACGACGCGATCAAAAGCGGCGCCGATATTCCGCTTGCGCTTTTTTCCGAAGAGTTTTATCGCGATCATCCCGATCAGGCAAGCCGGTTTATGGATTCTGCGGATCAGAGCTTTTTGGTGAAAAACAGCATATTTTGTGCTTTGTCAGATACAAAAACACCACAGGGAGTGCTTTTTGTCATAAAAACACTTGACAAACCGATTGACTTTGATACAATGAATAAGAATGGAAAAATAGTAGCTCTTGAGAGTATTAAGGACCCGTCGAACCTCGGAACGATCCTCAGATCGGCTGAGGCGTTCGGCGTTGATCTGGTTGTTTTGTCTGATGATTGCTGCGATATTTACTCTCCCAAGGTTATCAGAGGAAGCATGGGCGCGCTGTTTCGGCAGGCTGTTTGTATCGTAGATGAGCTTCCCGCGTTTATCAGGCGTTTCAGCGAGTACGGCAGATCCTATGCCGCTGTTCTTGACAAAGAATCCCTGAAGCTTTCTGAGGTGCGTTTTTCCGATCCCTGTCTTGTTTGTATCGGCAACGAGGGCAGGGGACTCAGCAGCGAGGTCATTTCCTCCTGCAGCGAAAAGGTATTCATCCCGATGAGCGGAAACGCCGAGTCTTTGAATGCTTCGGTCGCCGCTTCGATTTTGATGTGGGAAATGATAAAATGACGACAGATACGAAATACTATATCTGGCTGACACAGGCGCTCGGCTACAGTTCCCCGAAGTTCAAGGCGCTCTTTAAGCTCTATGACAGCATGGAAGAGTTTTATAAGGGAGGAGAAGCCGAGTGGCGTCTTTCGGGTGTCTTGAACAGTAAGGATATCGACTCGCTTTCTTCCTGTGATTTGAGTGTTGCGTACGATATTATCTCTCAGTGTAATCATCTCGGATACACTATCGTCAGCATGGATGAGCCTCAATACCCAAAGCGGCTGTATGAGATATACGATCCGCCTGCTGTTTTATATATATGGGGAAAGCTTCCCGATTTTGAACATCTGCTGACGATCGGTATGGTCGGAACGAGAAACGCTACCGCCTACGGAAAGACGGCGGCGCATATCCTTTCGGGCAGTCTCTCCAAGATCGGCGTGGTGATCGTTTCCGGCGGCGCTGTCGGGATCGATTCCGAGAGCCATACAGGCGCGTTGGAGGCAGGAGGAACAACGGTAGCCGTATTAGGCTGCGGACTTGCGCACCGATATCTCATGCATCAGTATAAGATGAGAGAGGCGATCTCTCACAGCGGAGCTGTTATCAGTGAGTATCCGCCCGAGTATCCCGCGTCCAAGTTCACTTTTCCCGAGAGAAACCGTATTATCTCCGGACTGTCAAACGGGATCGTTGTGGTAGAAGCTGGGGAGAAAAGCGGATCTTTGATTACCGCCCGCGCGGCGATGGAGCAGGATCGCGACGTTTTCGCCGTGATGGGTAACATCACTTCGCCGTACTCACAGGGTACCAACCGTCTGATCAAGGACGGCGCGATCCCCGTGACGGGATATCAGGATATCACCGATTATTATCCGCAGTATCAGGTTTCTTCCACCGAGGAGAATATGGTTGCGAAGATTCCGAAGCACCGGACGGATATCAATGTATCCGATGACGCGAAGCGGGTCTATTCCGTCATAACGGCTGAGCCTACGCATATAGATGAGATAACTCAAAAGGCGTCTCTTCCCGTCAATACGGTACTTCAGTGTATCACGGAGCTGGAGATGGAAGGGCTCATCAAGGCGCATGCCGGAAGAATGTATCAACTAATATAATATATGAAAAATGAAATATGAGGTATGAAATGTGAATTGTTTCCGCATTTTATTATCGAATCGGGCGTTTCGTCCGTCATTTTTCATTATCAATAGGAGGAAATATGTCTAATCTTGTGATAGTTGAGTCGCCCGCAAAGGCGAAAACCATCAAAAAATATTTGGGAGACGGATACGAAGTAGTCGCGTCTATGGGTCATGTCAGAGATTTGCCCTCTGCGCGCCTGTCCGTGGATATCAACCACAACTTCGAGCCGAAATACGAGATCATCAAAGGGAAGGAGAAGCTTGTCGACGAGCTGCAGAGCAAAGCGAAGAAGTCCGACAAGGTATATCTCGCAACGGACCCTGATAGAGAAGGAGAAGCGATCTCGTGGCATCTGGCATATCTCTTGGGTCTTCCTCTCGATGAGATTGACCGTGTCGAGTTTAACGAAATCACCAAGACCGGTATCAAGAACGGTATGTCCGCTCCGCGTACAATCAATATCGATCTCGTCAACGCCCAGCAGGCAAGACGTATCTTAGATCGTATCGTCGGTTATAAGCTCAGCCCCTTTGTCTCCCAGAAGATCCACCGCGGTCTTTCCGCCGGCAGAGTTCAGTCTGTTGCGGTGAGGATCGTTGTCGATCGTGAGAATGAGATCCGCGCGTTCAAGCCTGAAGAATACTGGACAGTAGATGCGAAGTTTATCCCCAAGGGCTCGAGAAAGGCGTTTTCCGCATCTCTTTACGGTAACCAGAAGGGCAAGATCAAAATCAAAAACCAGGAACAGGCAAAAGCTATCTTAAAGGATTTAGAAGGCGCCGACTATATAATCACCAAGGTCAAGAACGGCACCAGAAAGAAGTCTCCCGCTCCGCCCTTTATCACCTCTACGCTCCAGCAGGAAGCGTCGAGAAAGCTCAATTTCCAGTCCAGACGTACCATGAAGGTCGCACAGGAATTGTACGAAGGCGTTGAGCTCGAAGGTATCGGCGCGATGGGCCTGATCACCTATATGAGAACCGACTCGCTGCGTATTTCCAACGACGCTGTCGCCGACGCGTCCAAATACATCGGAGAGAATTTCGGCAAGAATTATCTGCCGCCGAAGCCGCGCTTCTTCAAGTCTCGCGCCGGCGCTCAGGACGGTCACGAAGCGATTCGTCCGTCAACCCCGTCGCTGTCTCCCGACGCCGTGAAGTCGAGCCTTACCTCGGATCAGTATAAGCTCTACAAGCTTATCTGGGAGCGCTTCATCGCGTCCCAGATGGCTGATTGTGTTCAGAAGACCACTCAGGCGGATATCGAAGGCAACGGCTATATCTTCAAAGCGGCAGGCTACAAGATTGAGTTTGACGGCTTTACCAAGCTTTATATCGAAGGCAGAGACGACGGCGGAGAGAAGGATAACCAGATCCTCTCCTTGGAGAGAGATACTCCCTGCAAGGCAAAAGAGATTGCGCCGAACCAGCACTTTACCCAGCCTCCGTCAAGATACACCGAAGCGTCTTTGATCAAAGCGCTCGAAGAATACGGCATCGGCAGACCGTCTACCTACGCCGCGACCATCTCTACCATCACCGGCAGAGAGTATGTCAAGCGCGAAGGCAAGACTCTCTATCCCACAGAGCTGGGCGAGGCGCTCTCCAACCTGATGAAGGAGCGATTCCCGAAGATCGTCAACGTCAAGTTTACTGCCCAGATGGAGCAGGAGCTTGACACCGTTGAGAGCGGCAGTATCCGTTGGGATGAACTGCTCGACGAGTTCTATACCGATTTTGACAAGACCCTGAAGAAGGCGAAAGCCGATATGCAGGGCGTAAAGATCACCCTCAAAGAGGACGAGACCGATATCATCTGTGAGAAATGCGGCAGAAAGATGGTCGTCAAGGTTGGACGCTACGGCAAGTTCATCGCCTGCCCCGGTTATCCCGAATGTAAGAACGTCAAGAAGTATGTCGAGGAAGTCGGCGTCAAATGCCCCAAGTGCGGCGGCGATGTGATCGTCAAGCATACCAAGAAGGGCAAAGAATTTTACGGCTGTTCCAATTATCCGACATGTGATTTTGTCTCATGGTATGAGCCGATCAACGAGAAGTGTCCTCAGTGCGGCGAGCCTCTCTTTAAGAAGAAAGGTAAGAGAGCCACGATCTTCTGCCAGAAGGAAGGCTGCGGTTACACGAAGAAATGAGCACGGTAAACGTTATCGGCGCGGGGCTTGCGGGATGTGAAGCAGCGTATCAGCTCTCCAAAAGAGGAATCAAGGTACGCCTCTATGACGCAAAACCGATCAAGAAATCTCCCGCGCATCATGAAGATTATTTGTGCGAGTTGGTCTGTTCCAATTCGTTTAAAGCGAACCGTGTCAATTCCGCCGCAGGGTTATTAAAAGAAGAGATGCGTCGGCTGGATTCTCTTTTGATGAAATGCGCCGATTCTTCCGCTGTCCCTGCCGGCGGCGCGCTGGCGGTAGACCGTGACGAGTTTTCGCAAAAAGTCACAGAGTATATCCAAAATGACGAGAATATCACCTTTATTTCAGAGGAGATCAATAGGGTCCCCGACGAAGGCG
>CAZPOG010000139.1:0-5763 GCA_964588105.1 uncultured Ruminococcus sp.
TCGGAGCCGTAGTGAAGCACGGTAGAAGCCGGATGGATAGAAAGGTTCTCAAAGGGAACGATTCTCGCGTTGTGCCAACCCTCTTCCCTGCTGTAGCTCCAAATAAACATATGGTCAGTGAAAATCTTGCCGAAGCCCAGTGTGGAAGGATCGGGCTTCTCGGCGGGATTCGGATTCTTTGTGATCTTGATATCTAACATGATTATTCCTCCTCAAAAGTTTTTCCTAAGGTGATCGCCTTCAAGTTAACATCCTTCATATCGGCATGACGCGCGGAAATCACCTTGGAGAGAGCGGCGTTGATGCCGTCCTCGTTGTAGTCGTCGAGCAGAGCCATCAGCTTGCCGACGATGATCATATTGGCAAGGTTGCCGAGCTTATTATCGGACGCGAGACGGGTAGCGGGAATGTAGCAAACCGTAACGTCGTCACGCTTGACCTTGCGTTCGATCAGCGTTGAATCGGCGATGATCAAACCGCCGGGAACAACAGCGTCTTCAAATCTGTCCAAAGAAGGCAGATTCATCGCAACCAGTACGTCGGGATTAGAAACGATCGGAGATCCGACAGGCGTATCGGATACGATAACAGAACAGGAAGCGGTACCCCCGCGCATCTCAGGACCGTAGGAAGGAAGCCAGCTTACCTGCTTATCTTCGAGCAATCCTTTATAAGCTAAGAACTTTCCGGCAAACAGGATACCCTGACCGCCGAAACCGGAAAACAGCATTTGTTTCGTAGCCATTATTCTCCCTCCTTTTCTGCGGATCTGTCCTTATATACGCCTAAGGGGTAATAAGGGATCATATCGGACTCGATCCACTCGAGCGCCTTTTTAGGAGTCATACCCCAGTTGGTCGGGCAGGAGGAGATCACTTCTACCAGAGAGAAGCCTTTGCCGTCAATCTGATTCTGGAACGCCTTTTTGATAGCTTTCTTCGCAGCGCGAACATTCTTGACATTATTAACGGTCACACGGGCAAGGTACTCGGGACCTTCAAGCTCAGAGAGCATCTCACATACTTTAATCGGATAACCGCAGTGCTTGACATCTCTGCCGTAAGGAGAGGTCTGGGTGATCTGACCGGGCAGAGAGGTCGGCGCCATCTGGCCGCCTGTCATACCATAGATCGCGTTGTTGATAAAAATGACGGTGATATTCTCATTTCTTGCCGCGGCATGAACGGTCTCCGCCATACCGATGGAGGCAAGGTCTCCGTCACCCTGATAAGTAAAGACGATATTGTGCTCGGGATCGGCTCTCTTGACGCCGGTAGCGACAGCAGGAGCGCGTCCGTGAGCGGCTTCGATCATATCACAGTTGAAGTAATTATATGCCATAACGGAGCAGCCGACAGGCGCGATACCGATGGTGTTGCCCTCGATACCGAGCTCATCGATAACCTCGGCAACCAGACGGTGAATAATGCCGTGAGTACAGCCGGGACAATAATGCAGCGGTACGTCAATTAACGCATGAGGTTTATCAAATACAACCATTATTCATTCCCTCCGTTCACTTTAATAATAGAATCCAGCACCTGCTTGGGATCGGGGATCATACCGCCCGCGCGGTTGCACAGATATACAGGACGCTTGCACTCGGATGCGAGTCTGACGTCCTCGATCATCTGACCCATCGAAAGCTCGACAGAGATGAATGCCTTGCAGTGCTCAGCAGCCGCCTTGAAGGGAGCCTTCGGGAACGGCCAGAGAGTAATCGGACGGATCAGACCGGCTTTAATGCCCATCCTTCTCGCTTCGTCAACTGCGTTTTTGGAAACACGCGCGGCAATACCGAAAGCGGCTAAGACGATATCAGCATCCTCGACCATATATTCTTCAAACATGGTCTCGTTCTCTTCGATATATTTGTAGCGATCATAACGCTGGAAGTTGAACTGCTCGAGCTCCTCAGGAACCAGAGACAGAGAGTTGACGATGTTATGTTCACGCGCCATCTTGGTACCGGTGGTCGCCCAAGGCTTCTCGGGCTCAGGCTTGACGTCAAAGTCAAGAGAAACAGGCTCCATCATCTGACCCATGGTACCGTCAGCGAGGATCATTGAGGTCATTCTGTAGGTATCTGCAAGTTCAAAGCCCTTAACGGTAAGCTCTGCCATTTCCTGAACGGAAGCGGGAGCTAAGACGATCATATGATAGTCGCCGTGACCGCCGCCGCGTGTGGACTGGAAGTAGTCGGACTGGCTGGGCTGGATACCGCCGAGTCCGGGACCGCCGCGCTGAACGTTGACGATCAGCGAAGGCAGATCGGAACCCGCTAAGTAAGAAAGTCCCTCACCCTTTAAGGATACACCGGGAGACGAAGAAGAAGTCATAACTCTCTTGCCGGCAGAAGAAACGCCGTAGACCATATTGATCGCGGCAATCTCAGACTCCGCCTGCAGGAAGCATCCGCCGATCTTGGGCATTTTCTTCGCCATATATGCGGCAATCTCTGTCTGAGGGGTGATCGGATAACCGAAATAATGACGGCAGCCCGCGATGATAGCGGCTTCCGCGATCGCTTCGTTACCTTTCATCAAAATCTTTTCACTCATTTCTTCACTACCTTTCCACCTTGATAATACAATCGGGACACATCATCGCGCAGGAAGCGCAGCCGATGCACTTCTCCATATCGATGCACTCGGCAGGGTGATGACCCTTTTTGTTGATTTTGTCTGTTGCGATACGCAGGATTCCTTTGGGACACGCGTCAACGCACAGAGCACAACCCTTGCAGTTGTCGGTTTTGAATGTTAGCTTAGCCATATTCATTTCCCCTTTATTTAAATATAAATGATTGCTATATTGGTTTTTTCTGTAATACCATTCCCATCAAAGGAGATATCTTGTCTTTGAGTTCATCATACAACGATTCTTTCACGGTGGTGAGTACAACAGGAAGTCCGGATTTTTCGGATACTTCATGCGCGTATTCCATTGACGAAAGCACGTCTTCGGCAGTTGTCTCTTCTGCGAGATTCGAATTGTTGATAATTCCGGTAAACGGCAGAGAACATGCCGCTTCGATCTCACGCATCACTTCGATCGTCGAGTCAGCGTCGGGAGTCAGCGGACGAAACTTGTTGATCACCATCAACATTTCATAGTCGTTCTCACTTTTGATCAGCTCACTGAGTCTGCCAAGAGCCAGAGCGCCTCTGTCGTCGCCGCCGATATCAAGCACCACCGTCAATGAACGGTCATCTGTGATCGAATAGAGATCGGCAGGCATGGAGGGCAGATCCACATTGGACGACGCAAAGTCTGAACAAATCAGACGTATTCCCTTTTTCTCAAATTCGGCATTAGAATCTTTAGAACGGAAATACGGATTGACGATATCCAAGTCCGCTACCGCTACGTTCTCACGCTCTTGAGAAAGATCAAACGCCATATTTACGGCGATATTTGTCTTACCGGAGCCGTAGTGACCGCAGAGAATGGTAAGTCTCTTGTAATTCATGATATCACTATTTCTTAATTATAATATTATATTACAGCAGATTACGCTGGATCTTACCGCTGACGGTCTTGGGTAAAGACTTCTTGAACTCCACAATACGAGGATATTTGTAGGGAGCAGTGTGGGTCTTGACGTAGTCCTGAATCTCTTTCTTAAGTTCTTCTGTACCCTCTGTACCGTCGACAAGTACGATGGAAGCTTTGACAACCTGACCTCTGATGGGATCGGGTGCCGCGGATACGCCGCACTCTAAGACATACGACAGCTCCATGATAACGGATTCGATCTCGAAAGGTCCGATACGGTAGCCGGAGGACTTGATAACGTCATCCGCTCTGCCGACATACCAGTAAAAGCCGTCTTCATCACGCCACGCAAGATCGCCGGTGTGATAGTAACCCTGACGCCATGTCTTTTTCGTCGCCTCAACGTCGTTATAATAGTATACGGCAAGTCCGCAGGGCATTCCCTTAGAAATATTGATAACTACTTCACCGGGTTCACCGTCGGGAACCTCGTTGCCGTCTTTATCGATCAGATGAATGTCGAATATCGGAGAAGGCTTGCCCATAGAACCAATCTTATGAGGCGCGCCGACCATATTACAGATGATAACTGCGGTCTCGGTCTGACCGAAGCCTTCCATAATCTGGAGTCCTGTCGCCTTTTCAAATTGGCGATACACCTCGGGGTTAAGCGCCTCGCCAGCAGTTGTCATACGCTTGACGGAGGAGAAATCATACTTCGAAATATCCTGCTTGATCATCATTCTGAGCATTGTCGGAGGCGCGCAGAAGGTCGTGATCTTATATTTTGCAAACATCGGCAGGATGTCCTCGGCATGGAAGCGATCAAAGTCGTAGACAAACATCGGCGCCTCGCACAGCCACTGGCCGTAAAGCTTTCCCCATGCCGCTTTTGCCCAACCGGTATCGGATATCGTGAAATGCAGACCGTCGGGATCCACGTTATGCCAGAACTTTGCAGTCTGGAAATGACCTAAAGCGAGTTTATGACTGTGGGCGGCGATCTTCGGATAGCCGGAAGTACCCGAAGTAAAATACATCAGCATCAGGTCGTCACCGCAGGGAGAATCGGGTCTTCTCTTGAAATGAGAAGAGAACATGGTTGACTCTTCGTCGTAGTTTCTCCAGCCTTCTCTCTCTCCGTTGACAATGATCTTTTTGATCTGAGGATAATTCTCACATGCAATGTCAACTTCATTGGCAGTGTCACCATCGGCGGTACATAGGATCGCTGATACGCCTGCTGTCTTGAATCGGTATTCAAAATCGTGCGCCTGCAGCTGATTGGTAGCGGGGATCGCGATTGCGCCCAACTTATGCAAACCGACGATCGCAAACCAGAACTGATAATGACGCTTTAAAACCAGCATCACGCGGTCTCCGCGCTGGATACCCATACTCTTGAAGTAGTTTGCCGCCTGGCAGGATTTATGACGCACGTCGGTAAAGGTGAAGCGGCGTTCGGTCTTATCCTGAGAGATATGGATCATCGCCAACTTTTCGGGATCTCTGTAGGAGATCTCGTCGATGACGTCAAATCCGAAGTTGAAGCGGTCGGTATTCTTGAACTCCACCTTGGTAGGTGTACCGTGCTCGTTGACCTCATAATCAACAAAGTTATGATATACTCTTTCCTTTTCTTTTGTATCGGCGGTAAGGATAGTCTTGTCCTGAATCTTCTCCTGCTGCTGAAGCTCGGGGATCGGCTCACCGGTAGGGTTGAGAACGATCGCGTAGAAAATGCAGTCCTGACCGTTGACCGCGATCATACCGTGAGGCGTGTCGGAATCATAATAGATGGAGTCGCCGGGGCCTAAAACTTCTTTATGCTCGCCAACCTGCACCATCAGGCTGCCTTCGACAACGATATCGCATTCCTGACCTTCGTGAGTCGTCAGCTCGATATCGCGCTTCTCGGCGTCGGGATCATATTTTGTCCTGACATACAGCGGCTCTGCAATACGATTCTGGAACGCATATGCAAGGTTATAATATGTCATACCGTGCGCCTGAGAAACCTTCTGTCCGGTGCCTCTGCGGGTAACGGTGTAGGATTTCAGTGTCGGAGAATAACCTTCGATGATATCGGTTACGTTCACGTTGAGAGCCAGCGCACAGCGATAGATAAACGCAAAGTTCAGATCCTGTTCGCCGGACTCACAGAGGGTATATTCCTCTGCGCTGACGTCAGTCTTCTTAGCCATTTCCTCAACGGAAAGGCCTAAAAGTTCTCTGAGCTCCTTGATACGAGAAGCCATCTCTCCT
>CAZPOG010000140.1:0-5662 GCA_964588105.1 uncultured Ruminococcus sp.
ATGACCGCGAGAGATTTAAGGCGCTGTTCTTCAAATTAAAGCACGCGAAAATCAACAAAGCGCTCAACGATGTAACCTTCAGCGTCAACAGAGGCGAGTCCGTGGGCTTTATCGGCGACAACGGCGCGGGTAAATCCACCGTCCTCAAGATGATCACGGGCGTTGCGCATCCCACCTCCGGTACCGTAGAGGTACACGGCAAGGTCGCGGCGCTGCTGGAATTGACCGCGGGCTTCTCTACCGAGATGACGGGCAGAGAGAATATCTACCTCAAGGGATACATCCTCGGTCTCAACGACAGCTACATCAAGACCATCGAAGAACGCATCATTGACTTCGCCCAGCTCGGCGACTATATCGACCAGCCGGTACGAACCTACTCCAGCGGTATGAAAATGCGTCTGGGCTTTGCGATCAATGTCAATATCGAGCCCGATATCCTCGTTGTCGACGAGGCGCTTTCCGTCGGCGACGCGTCCTTCAAGAAGAAATGCCGCGATAAGATCAACGAGATCATCCAGTCCGGCGTTACTGTTCTCTACGTCAGCCATAACAAAGACTCCGTAACAGAGATCTGTGACAGAGCGATCTACCTCAAAAAGGGTAAGGTCATGTATGACGGCGACGTCAAAGACGCTTTTGTGAAATACCAAGAGGTCAAGGAAGCCGAGAAGGCGAAGAAGGAAGCAGAAAAGAAGAAAAAAGAAGAAGAGAAAGCTAAAAAGGAAGCAGAAAAGAAATAATATTTGCTATTGTCATTCAGAGGGAGCAAAGCGACCGAAGAATCCCCTTCCTCTTACTACCGTTTGCAAAGACAGCATCTTATCCAACGGTATTAACGACAAGGGGATTGCCACGCCCCCAAAGGGGGCTCGCAATGACAATCATTAACCATACAGAGGTCAGAATGAACACTGTTATCGAGAATGAACTCTTTCTGACAACCGAATATATCAGGAAGCACTCCCTCCTCCCCGCGGCCCTACCCCGCACAGAGGGAGATTCTCTTGTTTGCGGATATTTACAAAAGACGCTCAACGCGCTCGAAATTCCTGAATCACAGGAGAGCGGCAGCGAGATTTGGTATGTCGCGTCGCCCGAAAAACTTGATGAGAACACCTTAAAAGATGTCGTTAATAATTCTTTGAAAGAAAATAAAACACTTTTGCTTATAATTCTTTCAAAGAATATTCCTTCCAATCCCACCATACAAAAATACGCCGAAATGGAATATATTGCCTTTGACGACAGGCTCAAAATGATCAGAGAGCTGATCCTCTCTCTCAACGCCGGAAAGTCGGTAAAGATGCTGCTCTGTGACAGGCTGTTCGGCGCGGAATATGACTCTCTCGGTCTTTTTGAGATCATAAAAGAAGCGAATGACAGTCATACCGTTACGCTGTCGGAAAATGATATGAGCCGCCGCTTCTCGGCGCTGTATCTGCCGGATCTGATCAACGCCGTGTTCACGGTATCGAAGAAAGGACAGACAGGCAACGCGTATAACGCCTCGTCCTTTGACTGTGACGCCTTTGAGATCAAAGAGATGATCTATCGAATGATTCGTAATCAGGGCGTAAAGCTCGCTTATGAGGATTCAACAGATGAGCCGATCTCATACCGCGCGCTGTCTTTCGGTAAGCTCTCCTCACTCGGATATGAGCCGGTATGCGCTAAGGAAGAAGCGATACGGTATACGCTCACGGGATATCAGGAAGGATTTGACCTCTTCTCCCCTTTTATCACGTCACAGTATGACGGAAAGCTCAGCTCCCTGAGAGGATTACAGCTTGAGATGCTCAAAGAGTTTGATCGTATCTGCCGCAAGCATGATATCGAATACTTCCTTTCGGGAGGTTCGATGCTCGGCGCAGTGCGGCATCAGGGATTCATCCCGTGGGATGACGATATCGACGTTGCCTTCCTCAGAGATAACTACCGTAAATTCGTCAAAGTCATTCGTGAAGAACTGGACGATAAATTTCTTTATGAGAATTATAAGAACGGCGACGGCTATCACTACTTCTTCGATCGGATCACGGCGAAAAATACGTACTTTGCTACCAAATACTCCGACGGCTATGTGATGCCCAAGGGGATCTCGATCGATATCTTTGTTTTTGACAACGCGCCGAAGGACAGCTACCGCTTCTGGAAAGGTCTGATGAACAAGCGGATGCTGATGAATGTCCGCTGGAAGAACACCGCCAGACGCGGCAAGGCGTATCTGCTGTCAAAGGTCCTGCTCCCGATCCTTCGGATGAAGAGCATGGACAGCTATTCAGAGTCCTATGACAAGGCGACCAGAAAGTATGAGAATCGCGAGACAGGCTTTGTACTTCCTCCCGCGACCGATCATAACTACAAGGGCAGTATGCCGAAGGAATGGTTCTCCTCCGTGATTCCCGCGACATTTGAAGGGATCGACAGCTTTATCCCCACAGGATATGATAACTACCTCAAGCTGTGGTACGGCGAGGACTATATGACCATGCTGCCGCTATCAAAAAGACAAAACTATCACGATTACTACCGTCTGGACGCGGGCGCTCCCGCTGCGGACGAAAAGATTCAATTTGATTACAGAGGTGAACTGTTATGATCTATGCAGTGATCTTGGCGGGCGGTACCGGCTCGCGGATGGGCGTTTCCGATACGCCGAAGCAATTTTTGGAGATCAAAGGAAAACCCATCCTCAATTATACGGTGGAAAAATTCCTGTTAAACGCAAAATTCGAAAAAGTGATCATCCTCACTCCCGAGAACTGGATCAGCCACACCAAGCGGATCCTCAGAAAGCATACGGGAGAATCCGATAAGATCGCGGTCATCGCGGGCGGTATTACCAGAAACGAGACCATCATGAACGCGATCAGCTATATCGAAAAGACTGACGGTCTTGACGACGACACCATCATCGTCACCCATGACTCGGTGCGTCCGTTCGTCACCCACAGGATGATTGAGGACAACATCAAAGCGGCAGAAGAATTCGGCGCGTGCGATACCGTGATCCCCGCTTCCGATACCATTGTCGAGAGCACCAACGGCGACGCGATCTCTTCGATCCCGTTAAGGCAGCATATGTATCAGGGGCAGACCCCGCAGTCATTCAAAGCGAAAGCGCTCAGAGACGACTACAACTCTCTGTCGGATGAAGAAAAGGCGATCCTCACCGACGCGGCGAAGATCCTTGTGATGAAGGGCAGGACCGTCAAGCTGGTCAAGGGTGAGACCTATAACATCAAGATCACCTATCCCTATGACCTGAGGATCGCGAGATCACTCTTAGAGGATACCGAAAATGATTAACACCATATACAGGCTCAAGTCTCCAAGGCGGTTCGAGATCGCTTTTGAAGACTTAGAGCTGAAAGATCAAGTGATTGTCAGACCTTTGGCGCTCTCTATCTGTAATGCCGACCAGCGGTACTATCAGGGCACCAGAGACGCGAAGGTCCTCAAAGAAAAACTCCCGATGGCGCTGATTCACGAGGCGGTCGGAGAAGTCATCTACTCTCCCTCTCCCCTCTTTGAAGCAGGCGACAAGGTGGTAATGGTACCGAATATCCCCTGTGAATCCGACGACTATATCGCGGAGAACTATCTCAGATCCTCCAAGTTCTGCGGCAGTTCTTCGGACGGTTTTTTGCAGGAATACTACGGTCTCGCTCCCGAGAGGCTCGTCAAGCTGCCTGAGGGAATCGCGATCGAAGTCGCGGCGTTTACGGAGCTTGTCTCCGTCAGCGTTCACGCTGTGACACGCTTTATGGATATTGCGCACGAGAGGCGTGAGAACATCGGCGTATGGGGCGACGGGAACCTTGCGTTCATCACCTCACTGCTGCTGACCAAAATGCTGCCCGAGAGCAAGATTCATGTCTTCGGCATCAACCGCGACAAGCTCTCTGACTTCTCCTTCACGTACGAAACTCATCTGACTACGGAGATCCCCGACGGACTCGCTCTCGATCACGCCTTTGAATGTGTCGGCGCGAACGGCTCTCCCGTCGCGATCGAGCAGATCATCGAATATATCCGTCCGGAAGGCACCATCGCGATCCTCGGCGTATCGGAATATCCCGTGCCGATCAACACGCGGATGATCCTTGAAAAGGGTCTGAGGATGTTCGGCACCAGCCGATCGGGCAAAGCGGACTTCGAGAAGACCGTGGAGATCTACAAGGAGAATCCCGACGTTCCGGAATTTCTCAGCCGACTGGTCGGGAACGTGATCGAAATCAACGAATTCGCGGACATCAAAAAAGCCTTTGAAGCAGATACCAAAAAGGCGTTCGGAAAAACAATTATGAAATGGAAAATTTGAAGCAGCCTAATCCGTAGGGTTCGATGCCCACATCGAACCGTTACCAATTGTTTGAGCAAAGCGAGTATCCATATGAAAAATTTTTGATAGCATCAATGTTTCGGAACGATGTGGGCATCGTTCCCTACGATCTTACCCAACCACTAAAAAAGCGCCCTTATCACAAGGGTGCTTTTTTATAGGGTGCTTTTTTCATGATTTGAGCGCTCTTTCCAGCCAGACGTCGGCAATGTCGAGAGCGAGGTACAGCCCGTTCTTCTCACTCGACTTGACAAGCTGTTTTCTGGGGCTTAAATCGGGGTCGGTGCAAAGCAGCTGGATCGCTACCTTGTCGGCGACCTCTAAGCCGTTTTCCTCTTTCTTGGATTTTATCTGCATTCTGATCACAAAACGCTCCGCCATCGAGCCGTAGTACAGCTCGTCGCCGACTCTGACGAGCGGCTTGCCCTTATAGGTGGAGAATTCTTTCTCAGCCATAGGTATCATTCCTTTCCTCAGATATTAAGATATGACTTGAGCATAGCCTCCAAAAGATCATCTCTGTCAATCTTACTGATGATATTTCTGGCGTTTCCGTACGTGGTGATATAGGTCGGGTCCTCGGAGAGGATATAACCGACGATCTGGTTGATGGGATTATAGCCCTTTTTCCTCAACGCGTCATATACGGTCGTCAGAGCCTGCTTGAGCTCGTCGTCACGGTTGCCGTTCAAGGAAAATACCATTGTTTTATCTAACATAGAAAACACCTCCGATGTTTATTCCATAATAGTATACTACATATTGTGGAAGATTGCAAGTGTTATTCTATAGATAATTTTATTATAGAAACAGTAGGGAGCGGTCTTGACCGCTCCGCCTATGAAACAATGAGAATTTCACAGCCTTCGGAAGAGTCAAGACTCTTCCCTACTGTACAACGAATAACTCGCTTTAGCCTTTCAGCTTGATACCGTCCTTCGCTAACTCTTCAACGATCGCATCGGTAACAGCGGTGACCTCTTCACGGGTCAGAGTACGGGATGAGTCACAGAAGATGATACGCACGGCAATAGAGCTCTGCTCGTCAGCCTCATAGATATCGATGACCTCTACGCCCTTGATCAGCGCGCACTGCGCGTTCTCGATCGCTCTTTTGATCGGAGCAAACTTGGAGGTAACAAAGCTTAAATCGATCTCGATCGCCGGGAACTTGGAGGGCGCCTCATAGGATATGCTCTTGTTCTCAATCTTGCTGAACTTCTCTACATCGAGCTCGGCAAATACGATAGACGCGCGCTGGTCGATCTTATTCTGTACAACATGATGGACGATGCCGATCTTGCCGATGACCTC
>CAZPOG010000141.1:0-2884 GCA_964588105.1 uncultured Ruminococcus sp.
GCGGGCTTCTTCTCGGCAGCCTTCTTGGGAGCTTCCTTCTTCTCAGCCGGTTTCTTCTCGGCAGCCTTGGGAGCTGCTTTCTTCTCTGCGGGCTTCTTCTCGGCAGCCTTGGGAGCTTCCTTCTTCTCAGCGGGCTTCTTCTCGGCAGCTTTGGGAGCTTCCTTCTTCTCGGCCGGTTTCTTCTCCTCAGCCTTGGGAGCTGCTTTCTTGGCAGCTGCTTTCTTCTTGACGGTCTCTTTCTTTTCTTCGACCTTCTTCTCGACAGTCTCTGCCTTTTCCTTCGCTGCTTTCTTGATTTCTTCCGCTTTCTTCTTAGCTTCTTCGGCGGCTTTCTTCGCAGCTTCTTCAGCAGCCTTCTTCTTGGCTTCGACTTCCGCCTTCTTCTTGGCTCTGGTCTCCTTCGCCTTCTGAGCGGCAGCAGCGCGCTTTGCCTTCTTCGCGGCTTCTTCTTCCTCTGCCTTGATCTGCTTGGGGCTCTTTCTCTTCTCAACGCACTTGAGATACAGAGCGCTCATCGGAGGCAGGTTCAGGCTGATAGACTGTTCAAAGCCGTGCTTCTCTTCGCCGTCGGAGAGGATTTCGGTGCCGTTTGTCTTGCCGGTACCGCCGTAGATCTCATCGTCGGAGTTGAATACCTCAGCGTATACGCCGTAGTCCGGCACGCCGATGAGGTAGTTCTCTCTGTACATCGGCTGGAAGTTGCAGACAACGATGATGTTGTTGCCTTCCTTGTCGATACGTCTGAACGCGATAACGGACTGCTGATAGTCGTCATGGTGGATCCAGTTGAAGCCTTCCCATGTGAAGTCGACCTGATGCATGCAGGAGTTCGCCTTATAGAACTCGTTGAGCGCGCGGAAGAAGTCGTTGAGCTTCTTATGCTTCTCAAAGCCTAACAGACCCCACTGGAGTTCTTCGGTGGAGTTCCACTCGTCGAACTGGCCGATCTCAGCGCCCATGAAGGTGAGCTTCTTGCCGGGATGCGCCATCATATAGCTCATGAATACGCGTACGCCCGCGAACTTCATATCATAGTCGCCCGGCATCTTGTTGATCAGTGATCCCTTGCCGTATACGACCTCGTCGTGAGAGATGGGGAGCAGGAAGTTCTCGGAGAACGCATAGAGGAAGGAGAAGGTGATGCTGTTATGATGATAAGGTCTCCACAGCGGATCGAGGGACATATAGGAGAGCATGTCGTTCATCCAGCCCATGTTCCACTTGTAGTCGAAGCCCAGTCCGCCGTCGGAAACGGGACGGGATACCATCGGCCAGGAGGTGGATTCTTCCGCGATCATCATAACGGTCGGGTGATGCAGGTGAACAGCGGTGTTGAGTCTCTGGATGAACTCGACCGCTTCAAGGTGCTCATGGCCGCCGTACTTGTTGGCTACCCATTCGCCGTCTCTTCTGTTATAGTCGAGATAAAGCATCGAGGCGACAGCGTCAACGCGGATGCCGTCAACATGATACTTGTCGAGCCAGAACATAGCGGAGGAGACGAGGAAGGAGATGACTTCGTATCTCGCGTAGTCAAAGACGTAGGTGCCCCATTCCTTGTGCTCGCCCTTGCGGCTGTCCTCATACTCATAGCAGTGGATACCGTCAAAGCGGCCGAGGCCGTGAGCGTCTTTGGGGAAGTGAGCGGGAACCCAGTCGAGGATAACGCCGATACCTGCCTGGTGGCAGCGGTCAATGAAGTTCATGAACATCTCGGGGCTGCCGTAGCGGGAGGTGGGAGCGTAGTAGCCGGTTACCTGATAGCCCCAGCTGCCGTCAAAGGGATACTCGGTCATCGGCATGAACTCGATGTGAGTATAGCCCATCTCTTTGACATAGGGGATCAGCTCGTCGCCTAACTTGTCATAGGAGAAGACGTTGCCGTCGGCATACTTTCTCCACGAGCCCGCGTGGACCTCGTAGATGTTGACGGGGTTTTCAAAATGGTTATGTTCCGTCTTATACTTGTACCACGCTTCGTCATTCCACTGATACTTGTTGTAGTTGTAGATGATGGAAGCGTTGTCGGGACGAGTCTGGGTATGGAACGCGAACGGGTCGGATTTGAGAATCTTCTCAAACCACGGCGTCTCTACACAGAACTTGTAGATTGCTGTTTCGCCGAGGTTCGGGATCCAGGTTTCCCAGACGCCGCCCTCGGAGATCTTATACATGTAGTTTGCCTGCTGATCCCAGCCGTTGAAGTCGCCGACTACGGAGACTGTCAGCGCGTTGGGAGCCCAGACGCGGAACATGGTTCCCTGAACGCCGTCACGCCAGTAGTCGTGAGCGCCCAGGAAATCATACACTCTTACGGCGTCGCCGCCGTGGAACAGGTCGAGAGGAAATCTCTCATCGTTTAATACATAGTTCATAAGCTTACTCTCCTTTTCGGTGTTCTACCGCAAATGACTCCAAACGGACAGAGTTATTCACGGTACGTATAAATATACAAGAATATCTTAACAAAAGTTTTATGAAAATTCAAGCAAAAACAGAAATTAAACTCCAAAGTTTTCGTGCAATTTTTATAAAATCTGTCAAATCCATTGTCATTCTATACAACCGAAAAGGCTAATTTCGGGATGTTTTCACAAAATCACGATTTTATTTTCTTGAAAGAATAATTCTTCCGTGAGAGATACGCGGATAATTATAATTCTTTTTTATAATTATTTTTCGGCGAACATATTGACATTTTACCCTTTTTATATTATGATGATATACGGATGAATTTGTGTGTTTGAGAGAGTCTGCGCTGCTTTACAGCGGCGGGATTTTTGAGGAGATGCGGGTTCATCGGAGCGGGAAGTCGCTCGGACGACCTGTTCCTATTCTTTTATTAGAATCTATCAAAGAGCCGTTATTTATAGATATTTGTATC
>CAZPOG010000141.1:2894-5600 GCA_964588105.1 uncultured Ruminococcus sp.
ATTTTATAATTCTAAAAACTAATTATTTTATCACGATAAATATTGACATTTTGCAAAAGATATATTATGATTGTATACGGATGAATTTGTGCGCGTTGGACTGCTTTTCATCAGAGTTTGTCCCGGGTGTATGCGTTTATTCGGAGTAGGGCGTCGCACGGACGGTCTGTTCCTATTCTTTTATTAGACTCTATCAAAGAGCCGTTATTTATAGATATTTGTATCTATTACCATTCATTCCACATTTGTGTTTCTATACACAACTTCTTTGTTCATGCTCACAGGAGCATTTGGTGATATAAAATTGAATATCTGACTGTAACGGCACCGTAAGTTGAGTTTGATTGAAAAATCAAATCAAGGAGGTGTCAGAATCAAATGGACTTATGGTTAAGTATCGTGCTCATCGTAGCAGGACTGATCATCGGCGCGATCGTCGGTATCGCGGTCGGTATCGCTTACCGCAAGAAGGTATCGGAGGCGGAGATCGGATCTGCGGAGCAGGAGGCTAAGCGCATCGTGGAAGACGCGATGAAGACCGCTGAAGCCAAAAAGAAAGAAGCCATCCTCGAGGGAAAAGACGAGGTTCATCGTATGAGATCCGAGTCTGAGAAGGAACTCTCCGACCGCAGAAAAGAGGTTCAGCGCCAGGAGCGCAGGATCCAGCAGAAGGAAGAGACCTTAGATCGCAAGCTCGATAACGTCGAGAAGAAGGATGAGCGAGTCAACAAGAAAATGAAAGAAGCCGAGGCCCGACTTGCCGAGGCGGAAACAATCAAGAAAAGTCAATTTGAAATGCTCGAGAGGATCTCGGGCTACACGGTGGAACAGGCGAAGGAATATCTCCTCTCCCAGCTGGAATCGGAGCTTTCTCACGAGAAATCGCTCAAGATCATGGAATATGAGCAGCAGCTCAAGGACGAGAGTGAGAAGAAGGCGAGAAACATCATCTCCCTGGCGATCCAGCGCTGCGCCGCCGATCAGGTGGCTGAGGCTACCGTATCCGTCGTTCCGCTGCCCAACGATGAGATGAAGGGCAGGATCATCGGACGCGAAGGAAGAAACATCCGCGCGATTGAGACCTTGACGGGCGTCGATCTGATCATCGACGATACCCCCGAGGCGATCACGCTCTCATCGTTTGAGCCTGTCAGAAGAGAGATTGCGAGAGTATCATTAGAGAAGCTGATCTCCGACGGCCGTATCCATCCCGCAAGAGTGGAGGAGATGGTCGAGAAGGCGAGAAAAGAAGTTGAGGCTTCTATCAAGCACGCCGGCGAACAGGCTGTCTTGGAGGCGGGCATCGGTCATATCCATCCCGAGCTTGTCAAGATCTTGGGACGACTGAAATACCGTACCAGCTACGGTCAGAACGTTCTCAACCATTCCCTGGAGGTTTGCTACATCTCCGGAATGATCGCTTCCGAGTTGGGTCTTGATCCCGCGACAGCGAAGCGCGCGGGTCTGCTGCATGATATCGGTAAGGCTCTTGACCACGAGATCGAGGGTTCCCATGTCGAGATCGGCGTAGACGTCGCGAAGAAGTATAAAGAGAGTGAAGCCGTGATCCACGCGATCCACGCGCACCACGGCGATATCGAGGCGAAGACCATCGTCGCCTGTATCGTACAGGCTGCCGACGCAATCTCCGCAGCGCGTCCCGGTGCTCGCAGAGAGAACCTCGAGAACTATATCAAGAGACTCCAGAAGCTCGAAGAGGTTGCGTCCTCCTTCAAGGGCGTCGAGACCTCGTTCGCGATCCAGGCGGGCCGTGAGATCCGTATCATGGTCAAGCCCGAACAGGTCAAGGACGACTCTATGGCGTCTCTGGCGAGAGATATCTGCAAGAAGATCGAAGAAGACCTCGAGTATCCGGGTCAGATCAAGGTCAACATCATCAGAGAATCCCGCGCCATCGATTACGCGAAGTAATTTCAGGACAAAAATTTCCCCGACGCTTGTCGGGGAATTTTGTTTTGATGAACGATGAACAATGAACGATGAACGGTTATGGGCGGACGCTGTCCGCACCAGATTGGTGGTTGTCATTCAGAGGGAGCAAAGCGACCGATGAATCCCCCTTCTCTTGCAACCGGCAGTAATGACAAGGGGATTCTCACGTCGTGACCGCAAGGGTCACTCCTATGAATGACAAATAAATTTGTTCGAGCGAAGCGAGTAACCATCACTCTTCTCTCTTCTCTTTTCTCTACTCTCTATTCTTCGTCCCACTGCGGGATATATTTCTTTTCCGCTGACGACAGGTCCTGTGCGAAGCCGTCGAGATCCAGATCGTATAAAGAGGAAAGCACCTTGTCGTATTCTCTTTTGGTGATCCTGCGGTTGATATCCTCTGTCTCATCCGCCTTGCCGCAGGGGAGATACTGGCTCATCAGGCTGACGAGTATGCGGCTGTCGAAATGCTCTTTGATCAACTGTAAGACGCCGATGCTGTTCTTGGTGTGGTTGGGCAGCACCAGATGACGGATGATAACGCCTTTTCGGATCAGTCCGTTCTCGATGCGGAGCTCGCCGGTCTGGCGGAGCATTTCTTCGATTGCGGACAGGGCAATCTCCCGATAATCCGGACAGCGCGACAGCCTCATTGCAAGATCGTTGTCGCTGTATTTGAAGTCGGGCAGATATACGTCGACCAGTCCATCAAGCATTCTGAGCGTATCGGCTTTTTCATAGCCGGAAGTATTA
>CAZPOG010000142.1:0-5589 GCA_964588105.1 uncultured Ruminococcus sp.
CAAACGCGATATAGTCAAAGCCCGCCTTGTCCAAGATCTCTCTGGCGCTCTCATAACCTAAGATGGTCGGGTTACACTTGACGAAGGTGTTGAGGTGTTTCTCACTCAACAGATAGGTCGCGATCCTCTCGATCTCATCGGGCGGACAGCCGTGGAGGGTCGAAAGGGTGACAGAGGTGCAGATCTGCGGAGAGATACCGTCGATCTCATCCTCGCAGTCGGGGAAGAATTCTTTGAGCGCTTCTTTGCACTCCTTAAAGATCGGGGTCTCGGACGCGTCCTTGAGCCCTTCGATAAAGCGGTCGATCTTCTCGCTCTTGATGCCGTCGAGGTCATAGCCGACGCTCATGTTGAACACAAAGCCTGAAGGATCGCCCAAGTCGTACGCCTTACTGATCACCTTTAAGACGCACCACGCCTTGACGTACTCGTCAAACGCCTGCGGCACGGTCAGCTCGGTGGACCACTCACAGTTGTAGCCCTCGTCATCCGCCTTGATACAGGGGCGGGAAATGCACTTCGCCAAGTCCTCGCCGTCCATGGTCTGGACCGTCTTGAGCTCGAAGAATCTGGCGCCCGCGACATAAGAGGCGATGATGTTCTGCGTCATCTGGGTATGCGGACCCGCGGCGGGGCCGACGGGAGTCTCCAACTTCTCGCCGAAGATCGGCAAAGTCTTGCTTGGATCCGCCCGATACAGCGACTTTATGTTGAAGATACTGCCGTCCTTCTTGTATTCATCTGTCATTCTTTTCAGCAAATCTCTGATGCTGTAGGGATACATTTTCTCGCTCATAAGCTACCTCCGTGGGTTAATATGGTGAGGATGTCATTCTGAGGGGCCCCAGCCCCGTGAGAATCCCCTTGTCATAATTAGAGTGATTAGTTGTTAGTTGTTAGTGATTAGTGTGTAGGGTCCTGCGGACAGCTATTTTAAATAACTAACCACTATCCACTAAACACTAACCGCTTGTATCAGGGGATTGCCGCGGTCGCTTTGCTCCCTCGCAATGACAATTCAAGATTCCTAATTATTAACGTCGCTCCACAGCTTTTCTGCCGCTGTGAAGATCTCCCCTGATATCTTCTCCTCGTCGAGGTCGACGAAGGCTCTGTCTTTGTAGAGCAGTCTGCCGTTTGCCATGGTGGTGCGGACCTGACGTCCGTTCATACCGAAGATCATATGACCGTCGATATTCTGATCCGAGAACGGTGTGAAAGGCAGATAGTCGATAACGATCACATCCGCCTTTGCGCCTGCTTTGAGGACGCCGACGTCACAGCCGAAATACTTCTTCGCGATCAAGGGGTTATTCTTGAAGAGCATGGTGGTGACTTCATTCCACGCGACGTTGGGCATACCGGCGTTGTGGCGCTGAATGGTGAGCGCGACCTTGAGGCTCTCGAGCATATCGTGGGTATAAGCGTCGGTGCCCAGCCCGAGCATGATGCCCTTCTCGAACATCTTGAGCACGGGAGAACATCCTACCGCGTTGCCCATGTTGGACTCGGGGTTGTTGACGACCATGGTATTGGTCGCGGCGATCTTGTCCATCTCGGGCTCGGTCAGGTGGATACAGTGTCCGAGGATGGTATTCTCGCCTAAGATCCCCCATTTCTCCAGTCTTTCGACGGGGAGCATATGGTAGTTGTCTCTTGAATCCTCCACATCGTTGAGGCCTTCGCAGATGTGGATATGATAGCCGGTTCTGTTATCGTTTGCCTTCACACACTTCTCAAAGGTCTTGTCACAGATTGTAAACAGCGCGTGCATACCGAACATCGCCTTGAGCATATCGGAGTTTTCTTTTGCGCAATAGCTGATGAAATCGGCGTTCTCCCTGATACCCTCGTCACACTTTGCTTCGCCGTCGCGATCGGATACTTCATAGCATAAGCAGGAGCGGATCCCCGCTTCCTTGGCAACTTCAGCGATCTCGAAAAGCGAGCCCGGGATCTGTTTGTAGCTCGCGTGATGGTCGAAGATGGTAGTCACGCCGTTGCGGATACATTCGAGGTAGGTCGCCCACGCGCTGTACTTGGTTCCCTCCAAAGTCAGACAGCGGTCGAGCTTCCACCACATTCCGTCAAGGATCTCATAGAAGTTGGTCGGGTTATATCCGGCGATGGAAAGTCCTCTCGCCAGTCCGGAATAAATATGGGTATGCGCGTTGATAAACGCAGGCATCATCACCTGTCCGCGCGCGTCAATCTTCTCAGCCTGCGGGTAATTTTTGAGAAGCTCCTGCTCCTCTCCCACCGCGACGATCACGTCATTGTCGGTCACTACCGCGCCGTGGTCAAAGTAGGGATTCTGCGGGTCTCTGGTGATCACTCTGCCGTTATAAAAAATATACATCGCTGTCCTCCTGTTTCGGTCGGTTGGTATTGCCTCAATCGAAAAGAAAATCGGCAATAACGGAATATATAATAACCTAAGTATATTCTACCATTTTTGTTTGTCAATTGCAATAGTTTTAGGCTTGTTTTCGGGCGTGATATTGTAAAATTTTCACCAATAATTCCATACGTCGAAAAATGCGTTCGGTTAGCCTCCTCTTCTTCTTGCAATCTGCGCAATTATAAGGTATAATAATTATTTGTATGGGCATATCTGCCCACATAATAAGGCAACCAATTGCAATGATTTTTAAATATTGGGGGTAAGTAAATGGAAAAAACAAAGGTTGACCTGTCCAGGCTTGACGGCGTTCTTGACGAATACGCCGCGATCAAGGGCAGCCTCATCACCATCCTGCAGCATACGCAGGAGATCTACGGCTATCTGCCGAAAGAAGCGATCGAGCTGATTTCCGACAAGACCGGCATTGCCTCTTCGGAGATCTTAGGCGTCGCCACCTTCTACACCCAGTTCCGCTTTGAGCCGGTCGGCAAATACCTGATCATGCTGTGTCAGGGTACCGCCTGCCATGTCAATTCTTCGGAACTGATTTTGGAAACCATCAAGGATGAGCTTCACATCGAGGACGGAGAGACCACCGAAGACGGTCTGTTCTCCTTAAAGTGCGTGGCATGCTTAGGCTGCTGCTCACTCTCTCCCGTGATGATGATCAACGACAGCACCTACGGCTCTCTCACTCCTGAGAAGACCAAGAAAATCCTCAAAGAGTTAAGGGAGGCGGCAGTATGAGAATCGTGATCGGTCAGGGCTCCTGCGGTATCGCCGCGGGCGCCGAGAAAGTCAGAAAAGCATTACTGAATACCGACATCAACGCCGAGAGTATCTCGATCACCGGCTGTATCGGTATGTGTTACTTAGAGCCGATCGTCGACATCTATAACGACGACAACAAGCTCACCAGACTCGTCAAAGTATCGGAAGCGGACGCTCCCGCTGTTGCCGAATATATCAAGACCGGCGACAAGGCGGCGGTAGAAAAGCTGATCGTCTCCGACGAGGACAGCGAATTTCTCTCCAAGCAGACGAGGATCGCGCTTCGCAACTGCGGTATCATCAATCCCGAGAAGATCGAAGCGTATATCGAGAAAGACGGCTACACCGCCTTAAAGAAATGCCTCTGCGAGATGACCCCCGAAGAGGTCATCGAGGTCATCAAGACCTCCGGTCTCGCGGGACGCGGCGGCGCGGGCTTCCCGACTTGGTTCAAGTGGAACGCCGCGCGAGGGGCACAGGGCGAGGAAAAGTACCTGATCTGTAACGCCGACGAGGGCGACCCCGGCGCGTTCATGGACAGAGCGGTCATCGAGAGTGATCCCCACAACCTGATCGAAGGTATGCTGATCGGCGCGTACGCGATCGGCGCAAAGCACGCGGTCGTCTACGTCAGAGCGGAGTATCCGCTCGCGATCAAGCGACTGACCAAAGCCATCGCGCAGGCGAAGGAGCAGGGCATCATCGGCGAGAACATCTTCGGCACCGATTTTTCCTGCGACTTTATGATCAAGGCGGGCGCGGGCGCGTTCGTCTGCGGTGAAGAGACCGCGCTGATCGAGTCCTTAGAGGGTCACAGAGGTATGCCGAGACTCAAGCCTCCGTTCCCCGCACAGTCGGGCTTCTGGAGAAAGCCTTCTAACATCAACAACGTAGAGACCTTCGCGAATGTCGCGTGGATCATCAATAACGGCGGCGAGGCGTTTGCCGCGATGGGTACCGAGGGCTCTAAGGGCACCAAGGTATTTGCCGTGACCGGTAAGGTCAAGAGATCGGGTCTTGTCGAGATCCCGATGGGCAAGACGCTTCGAGACGTCATCTTCGGCATCGGCGGCGGCATGAAGACCGACAAGGACTTCAAAGCGGTCCAGATGGGCGGTCCCTCCGGCGGATGTATCCCCGCTTCGCTGATAGACACCGTCATCGACTACAAAGCCCTCGGCGCAACCGGCGCGATCATGGGCTCCGGCGGTATGGTCGTCATGGATGAGTCTACCTGTATGGTCGGTATGGCGAAGTTCTTCCTCGACTTCACCGCGAAGGAAAGCTGCGGCAAATGTATCCACTGCCGTATCGGCACCAAGAGAATGCTCGAGATGCTCGAGCGCATCACCAAGGGCGAGGGCAAGGAAGGCGACATCGAACTGCTCGAAGAGCTGTGCTACTCCATCAAGGACGGCGCGCTGTGCGGCCTCGGCCAGACGGCTCCCAACCCGGTGCTCACCACCATCAAATATTTCAGAGACGAGTATGAGGCTCACATCAAGGACAAGAAATGTCCCGCGGGCGAATGCTCCGATCTTATCGAATACAGTATCGAAGCGGACAAGTGCCGCGGCTGTACGCTGTGCTCCAAGAACTGCCCCGTTGGCGCGATCGCGGGCTCAGTGAAGAATCCCCACGTCATCGATACCGACAAGTGCATCAAGTGCGGCAAGTGCTTCACGGTATGTAAGTTCGGCGCGGTCAAGAAAGCGTAAAGGAGGGGTAAGAATGATCAACTTAACTATCAACGGAAAACAGATTCAAGCCCCTGAGGGCTCTACGATCTTAGAAGCCGCCAGAGCAAACGGTATCGACATCCCCACCCTGTGCTATGACAAGGCGGTCGAGATCTACGGCGCCTGCGGTCTGTGCGTAGTCGAAGCCGAGGGTATCCCGAAGCTGCTCCGCTCCTGCTCCGCAAAGGTCATGGAAGGTATGGTCGTCAACACCGAGAGTGACAGAGTCGTACGTTCCCGCAAGATCGCGATGGAACTGTTGATGTCCGCTCACGACGGCGACTGTGTCGCTCCCTGCCAGCTCAACTGCCCTGCGCATACCGACTGTCAGGGCTATGTGGGATTAATCGCCAACGGCGAGTATGACTCGGCTTTACAGCTTATCAAAACCAAGATCCCGCTGCCCGCGTCTATCGGCAGAGTCTGTCCTCACCCCTGTGAGAAAGCCTGCCGCAGAAAGAACGTCGAGGAGCCGATCAACATCGCTCAGCTTAAGGCGTTCGCGGCGAACATCGACCTTAATAAGAGCGAGAGCTACACTCCCGAATTGCAGGAAAGCACCGGCAAGAAAGTCGCCGTCATCGGCGGCGGCCCTGCGGGTCTGACCGCGGCATACTACCTTTCCATCATGGGTCACTCGGTGACCGTCTATGATATGATGGAAAAGATGGGCGG
>CAZPOG010000143.1:0-5558 GCA_964588105.1 uncultured Ruminococcus sp.
TATCCCGGCGTGGCGTTCTCACTCGGTTCTTTCGGTAATGATGTGGTTGTGATCAAAAGAGACCTCAACCGTATTTCGCAGAATTATCCGGCGATCCCGAAGATCACTGATCTCAGCGGCGTTTATGATCGTGAGACAGAAGAAGCGGTGCGCGCATTTCAGAAGATATTCAACCTCACCGTTGACGGCGTTGTCGGCAAAGCGACTTGGTATAAAATCAGACAAGTATTCTCTGCGGTCAAACGTCTTTCCGAGCTGACCGGAGAAGGCTTGACGATCTCCGAAGTCGAGCGAAAGTACACCGAAGAGATGAGCCTCGGCAGTGAAGGACCCGATGTCGAATCCGTTCAGTATTATCTCGCGTTCTTAGGATATTTTTATCCTCAACTGCCTCCGATCGCGATTACGGGATTTTTCAACGAAGAGACCCGCGACGCGGTATTCACCTTCCAGAGCGTCTACGGCTTGCCTGTTACCGGCGTTGTTGACGCGAATACCTTCTATATAATAGAAAGGGAGTATAAGAACGCGGTAGCGGATCTTCCCGCTAATTACCAATCTGCCATCGGCGAGCCCTATCCCGGACGGTTTCTTGTGCTCGGCGACAGGGGAGAGAATGTCAGGATCATCCAGGAGTATTTTAACCGTATCGCTGTAAACGATCCGAACATTCCCACGATCGCAGTCGACGGTATCTTCGGAGAAGAAACCAAAGCGGCGGTAACGGCGTTCCAGCGACAGCTTGGTATCGAAGAGACCGGCGCCATCGGCCCCGCCGAATGGGCAGAGATCGTCCTCAGAGCAAATAATATTTAGTATGATCTGTTATATATAAGGCTTGAAAAAAGACATGGTCTGTTGCAATTGCGACAGCCCATGTTTTGTATATTTGTGATTTAGTTGTGAATATCAATCGAATTCGTATTTTTCTCCACAAAATACAAGTGTCATTTTTTCATCAATCTGATCTGTAACAGCCGCGTAGACAGTCCTGTTATCTTTAAAAGTTAATTTTTCCATAGGAGTACTTTTTTCAAAATCAATTAAGTTATCTTGAGAATCCCAACTATTCTGCTTTTCTTTGTTTTCGAAGTCTAAAAGATTGATAAACTTGATGAAATAACATTTTTCATTGGTATCATAATTGATAACCTTGGAAACGTTAAATGAACCATCAAAGTTTTCTTCATCAACTGTAATGCTGTTCGTTGTAAGTATAGTCTTACTGTGGTAACCGCAAAAGCCGTATTTATTATCATACTTAGCGGCAGAACCATAAGTCCAATTGTTGCTTTTATGTGAAACAAAGAATGCGGTTTTGTCAGTTTCAACTGCTTTATCCTCATAGAATGGTTTTGCTGTTGAATATTTAACAGATGCTTCAGCGCTGTTAAAACGTATGAAAGGTGCTTCAAAAGGAATGAAAACACAAACAGCTGCTACAACAAACGATATTATTATGACTCTTTTTATGATAACAGCTTTTTTCGAACGATTTGTTCCTTTCTTTTTTTGATAAAGAATAGTAGAGAGAAATATGAGAAAGAAAACTACTAAAATAATATTTCTGATGAAATAATACATTTACTCACCTTAATATAATAAAATGAATATAGCCAAACCCGTTTTTCGTTAGTAACGCTTTTTGTAAAATACTTCCATTGTTTAACAAGACTTACAACTTTCCATCCAAATACATTTGATAGCAAGCGCTGCAAAGAGCCAGTTCGCCGCGTGTATCCGTGGGAACATAGGATGGTCTCTCATATTTCAACTGATGACAGTTATCACAATAAAAACCATTTTTAGCATATTCAGCATCTTCGTAACAACTATAGCAAGATATACAAGGGATAAAAGGAACCGTAGCAGCATCCCAAAAAGAACAACCTGACAAATATACAAGGGTTACAATTGAACATATAACAATCAGTAGAATAACAATAATTCGTTTTACCATTGTACTATCCTCCCTAACGCTTGCCCAAATATTTTTCATCTATATTGTGACACATATTGCAAACAATTCCACTCTCTTTTAAACAGTTAGGAAAAAATGATCGTTTAGAGAAAGCACAACAAAAATGACAAAATAATTATGAATTATGCATTATGAATTCTGAATCATTCTCACGCCCACGGATCATCCATTTTTGCCGTTCTGATCCCGACCAGTATCATCTGTTCCTCCAGATACCATTTTTCCTCAGAGGGTTTCTGTCTGAGTTTGATCCACCTTAGATTTTCCGGATCGTCAGCGTTTGAATGCCGTATTACTCGGCTTTTAGAAACTATAATAAATAGATGTACTCTTATCCGGTTGATCTACAATAATTGCAAAAACAGACCTATTATCCGTACACTTGATTGATAACCTTTGAAGAAATCCTTCCCCATTGAGGGTAATCCTTAAGAATGTCTTCATACGATCGTGTAAGAACTCCACCCGGAATCTTACCTTCTGCTCTTGTTTTTTGTGAGTCAAAAGAAAAACATTTGAAATTTTCTCGTATACATGGATTTGAAAAATAATCAGTATCAATTTTGGACGATAGGAACCCAATAAGTTCTTCCACGTAATCTTGCATTATTACAGCAACTGCACCATATAAGTTGCTGCGCCAAATATCGGCTTGTTGGATTTCTTCTTTGGTATATTTTTGCCAAAACTTCTTTTGAGGTAGCACCATTGGTTGCTCAACTAATTGAATCAACTCATTAAAAGATAACTTCGGTATTAATTCAAATCCGTTTTCTTGACCCCATCCAAAATCATACATCAATCTTTTGCGATATACCTCTCCTGTTGCAGTATTTATATAAAGATCATCTTGATGTTTTGAAAATACTGTTCCTTCATAGTCTGGAGAGAAGTGAACTGTGATATAGAAATACCTTTTCACATATTCCTCCAATCTCATTCGAAAATATGAATGATTATTTCTGTAACGATAGAATAACATTGTTTTAATACTATAATCTAATACAGAATTGATTTCAGTTATTGATTAGAAAAAACATGATCTGGATAAGTAAGTGAGTTACTAACTTCTGAGAACATAAATTTAACACAAAAATTATGTAATTATGAATTATGAATCTGAATTATTCTCACGCCCACGGATCATCCATCTTTGCCGTTCTGATCCCGACCAGAATCATCTGTTCCTCCAGATACCACTTGCCCTCAGAGGGTTTGAGTCTGAGCTTGATCTGTCTCGGATTATCCGCGCCGCCGGAGTTCAGATGCAGTGTCGCGCGATTCTCTGACTGGAACGAATAGGGGTTAGAGAATATTGTGAGTGTAAAGGGCTGTGACGGAGTATAGTTGTTTTCGGGCGTCGCTCCCGCGAAGTAGGAGAACGGTACGAGTTTAGAGTCTCTGAACCTATCATTGAGAAAGCTGATCTCATATCCCGAGAGGGGAGCGGGTCCTTTTAAGAAGTTGAGCATCTCTTTTCCGATCTCGGGAGCCGCGGCATACGCGCACAGCGCGAGCACCGTCAGAGCGGCGGTTTTGTACGGCGTATCCATTGTGGCTTCAGGCAGCGCCTTCATGTCATCAAGACTTTCTGGAAGTCGCTGAAATGTAAAAGCGAAGGTTCCCGACTGTACAGAACTGTTTCCTGCAGGATTTGCAGAAGCATTTCTCAGATTATCAAATATACTCATAGGTATCCTCCTATACAAAAAAGTCATTGCGAGGGCTTCGCCCGTGACATTCTCATACAAATGAATCTGTCATTGCGAGGGCTTCGCCCGTGGCAATCTCAACCAAATTTATCCTGAATAGATTATATCAAAAAAGCCTGTTTTTGTAAATACTATTGATTGAAAGATCAGAATGATGTAAAATGATCTTGGTGATTCCATGAATATCAAATACATCATTTTGGATAACAGTATCACATTTGAAGATGTGACGCCGCATATCTCTGTACTCCCGAAAGAACGTCAGGAGAAAATCACGCGCTATCGTTTTGAAAAGGACAAGCTGACTTCTGCCGTCGCGGGTCTGCTGATCCGTCATAAGATAGGAGAGAGAGAACTTGTCTACGGAGAGCACAACAAGCCATATATCAATGGCTGTGACGATCTGTTCTTTTCGGTTTCTCATTCCGATCGATGCGTTGCGATCGCTGTAGATGAAAGGGAAGTCGGCGTTGACGTTGAGAAGATCCGCACAAAAGATATCGACAAGCTTGCCGAGAGATTCTTTTCGCAAGGAGAGAGAGAGTATATCGCCGCAAGTTCGGACAGGTCCATTGCTTTTACTGAGGTCTGGACACGCAAAGAAGCCTATCTGAAATGTAAAGGCACCGGTATCGCCGAAGACCTCTCTGCGTTTGATACGATATCTCCGGAAATGAGTGAATATATTCACACCGTTCCTTTGAAAGATTATATATTATCTGTATGTTCAAAAGAGGTTTTAGACACATCTGAGATTTATATTTCTTCTATAGAATTAAGTGATGTTTTGCAGTAGTGAAATATCTTGACCTTTCCGAACAGAAAACAGACGCCGCGATTTCGGCGTCTGTTTTTATATAGCAGTTATCTGATTCTGATATATTCTTCGATCAGTTCAACGATCTTATCCTCATCCAACTTCGAGGAATCGATACACAGGTCATAGTTTTCCGCCATGCCCCATTTCTGACCGGAATAGAAGCTGTAGTAGTTTGCTCTGGATTTGTCGGTCTTGTTGATGATATGCTCCGCTCTTTCTTCATCAATGCCGTGCTTCTTCACAGCCTCTCTCTTGCGGAATTCCATATCGGCGTAAATGAAAATCTTAACACAGTTTTCATTATCCTTTAATATATAGTCGGCGCATCGTCCGACGATCACACACGATTCCTTCTCAGCGATGTCCTTAATGATCTTATGCTGTAAGATGTACAGCTTATCATTTACCGGAAGATCACCCATTGCGGAGAACCCGGAGCCGAAACTGTACAGCCCCATCGAGAGGGAATAGAGCAGAGAGTTCGCCGCCTTCTCGTCAACGTTTTCAAACACCTCGGGACTGATGCCGCTTTCCTTTGCTGCAAGTGATATCAGCTCCTTATCATAGAAGGATATTCCAAGCTTCTGTGCAAGCTTCTCACCGATCGCTCTGCCGCCCGAACCAAACTGTCTGCCTATTGAAATTATGTACTTATCCATACCTTCACCATCCAAGATAATGTATTATACTATATATAATACCACAAAATACGCAAAAATACATTACAAATTTGTCATATTTGGAAGAAATTGAAAATCACTATTTACAAATGAATGTGTTTATGGTATAAAAGAAGTCGCGTCAGCATATTCTAAGAGAAATCCACTGTTTATCGGCACTTTCATACACTTCTGTTTTGGGGTCGTTTTTCGGTAGGATTTGGGCGGTAAAAAAACTTGAAAAAAATTGAAAAAAATTCATTTTTCTTCTTGACATTTGCTGCTGAATAGAATATAATATGACTTACGCTGAGCCAATTGCGGTTACACTTCTGTAACGGTTAATTCTTTCAGCGAAAAAGGACCTTGAAAATTAAACAACAAAG
>CAZPOG010000144.1:0-5310 GCA_964588105.1 uncultured Ruminococcus sp.
TCCGGTAAAGATAGCGGCAGAAAAATTGAATTTAGACTTTGAATACTTGACGATATTGAAAAATACTCTGATAAAATACGGGGTGTTCTGTTTAACGTATTTCGCAGCTTCGCCTGCAGTTACACCGTCGCCGAAATCTTCGTCCTTATTGACGCCTGCCATCGGATCAAACGCGTCGGCGGAAAAAGGCATTCCCTGAAATCCGCCTTGGGGATTCTGAGTGTTTCCGGTTTGATCATTCTGCCTATATCTGTCATAGCGATTCTCGTTTGGCTTTGCATTATTCGAGATCGGAACGCCGCAGTGCTTACAGAAGAATGAACCTTTGGAATTCTGTGTTCCGCAGTTAGGACATACATAATCGATCGAATTCTTTTCTTCAGTATCGGTGTTGTAATCGTAGCCGTCCTTATGCCGGTCGGCGTTAAAGCACCGATCTTCTTTTTCATAGCATTCTCTGTGATGGGGCGTACCGCAGTCGGGACAAACAACGATGTCATCACCGACATGAAAGTATTTGTCGCATACAGGGCATTTTTTACCTAAAAAATCCATTTAGAATACTCTCCTGTTTCATGTGTCATATTATTATAACAAATATTTCCTCAAACTGCAATATAAATTTATTTTACATGGATATTTACAATTTATAGGGCATGTATTATAATAATGAACGGAAATTATTGGAATATATGAGGGATACTATGTTACAGTTTGAAGAACTCAAATTAAAGCTTGAGGCAAAAAAGCCGGAGATAGACGATCTTGCGTCAGCTCTCGGACTTGCCGGTATGAAGAAAGAGATCGAACAGCTTGAGAACCGCGCCGCGGAGCCCGGATTCTGGGATGATATGGAAACTTCCCAGAAGATTTTGCAAAAAACTGCAAATCTCAAGGCAAAGGTCGAGAAGTATGAAAAGCTTGTCGCACAGTATGAAGATACATTAGCGCTGATCGAGCTCGGCGATGAAGCGGAAGATCTTTCTCTGATCGAAGAAGCTGAGGCTGAGATCGAAGATATTGAGAAGAATCTCGAACGGCAGAGACTTGAAACGCTCCTGACAGGAGAATATGATAAGAATAATGCGATCCTGACCTTCCATGCGGGTTCGGGAGGTACCGAAGCTCAGGATTGGGCAGAGATGCTTTACAGAATGTACACCCGATGGGCGGCTGCTCACGGCTTCGAAGTCAAGGAGATCGACTATCTTGACGGTGATGAAGCGGGTCTGAAGAGTGCTGTTCTTTTGATCGAGGGTGAGAACGCCTACGGTTACTTAAAGAGTGAAGCCGGTGTTCATCGTCTGGTACGTGTATCGCCCTTTGACTCCGCCGGCAGAAGACACACGAGTTTTTCTTCCTTAGAGGTTATGCCGGAGATCGACGATGATATCAAGGTGGAGATCCCGCCCGAAGAGATTAAGATGGACGTCTATCGCGCGTCCGGCGCAGGCGGTCAGAAGGTCAACAAGACTTCCTCAGCCGTTCGTCTGACCCATATTCCGACCGGTATCGTTGTCGCTTCACAGGTGGAGCGTTCTCAGTATCAGAACCGCGATGTTGCGATGAAAATGCTGATTTCCAAGTTGATGGAGATCAAAGAGCGTGAGCATCTGGAGAAGATCGAGGATATTAAAGGCGTCCAGAAGGAGATCACCTGGGGCTCCCAGATCCGTTCCTATGTCTTTATGCCATACACAATGGTAAAAGATCATAGAACAGGTTTTGAGACCGGTAACGTCAATGCCGTCATGGACGGCGACCTTGACGGCTTTATCAACGCTTATCTCAAAGCGCTTTCTTTGGGAGAACTGAAATAATCCGTAAGAAGTTTTAGAGTATCTGCCGTAGGGAACGATGCCCACTTCGTTCCGATAAATATATTACTTAATATGTCTTTAGAGCAAAACAGTGTTTGTTTTGCTCTTTTTTCTTTATAAATGAAGATAATTGTACTTTGAAACGTATATATAGTGAAAGCGTTTCGAGAATATCGAAAGCGGGGTGGGGAATTGAATGAGTTTGAGCATTATGTAGAGCGTTATTCTGCGGATCTGTTTCGATTTTGCTTCAAGCTTTGCGCCGATCAGGATGACGCAGAGGATCTTTTTCAAGATACATGGACCAAGGCGTTATCAAAAATTGATACATATGATTCTGATCGAGATTTTCGCATATGGCTTTTTTCAATTTGTGTTAACACATACAAAGACACTGTTAGAAAGAAATATAATTCGTTAAAAATCCGTTTTCAAAACAATGAAGAAAAGGAAAGATTTCTTCGTTCAATCCCCACAGAACAGAAGGATATCGACGAGTATGTTGATCTTTATAACGCAATTAACTCATTAAATAAGAAGCACCGTGTTGTAATCGCTCTATATTATTTCAAAGAATTCAGCGTAAAAGAGATCGCCGAGATCCTATCTATACCTGAGGGAACGGTTCATTCCCGTCTGAATACCGCAAAGAAGCATTTAAAAAGGAGGCTTTCCCATGAATAATATCACCGATGAAAGACTCCATGAACTGCTAACTGTTTATTTTCAGGCAGAGCCCGAACGGATTCCTCTGTTCCACCCCTCGGAGGAATCCGAAGAGGGCTCCGCGACACCGATTCTCTTTTTGATAGGAAAGAAAAAGCCTGTAATTGCTGCTGCGATACTATTCACCTGTATTTTATGTATATCTATATTTTTCCTATATGGAAATAAAAATACAGTTTCTGTCAGTGTTGTTTCCGCTTTAACCGAAGCATCTGCTTCTTCTATTTCTAATATCGAAGGAACCTCTCGATCCGGTGAACAAAATTCCAAAGCATCGGCTCAGCCATCTGGCATTGCGAGTGAACAATCTACCGACAGCACAGTGAACGAAACAATTACTGAAGTTTGCGAAGAGATTCCTACAGATCAGAAGTCCACAGATGTTCCGTCACAGTCAACAGATATACCTACTGAATTATCATCGCCTGTGACAGAATCGGAAGAACCGACATATCTTGAAAATCCGGAGGCGGAGTCCGGCTGTACATGTGATGCGCAGTTTCCTGTTGATTGGCTTTCGGGAAGTGAAAACGTATATTGCAGACTTGCATTTCAAAACGGCGAGATTGTCGGAGATCCCAATTTTTTTTCCGAACAACATATTGCCCATCAAAGCCCTCAGTCGGACGGAACAATATTTGTTGTGTACTATTTGTATGATTTAATCGATTCCGGCGTTAATTTGCCGGAGGGTATTTATCATTTTTATTTCTACGGTGATAGCGGAGTAACCGTTTATCATGGAGTGATAGAGTTTCAAAATATTTAACTAATTAATGAAAGGAAATGATTTTAATGAAAAAAAGTGTTGCATTCTTATTAGTATTCGTTATTTTGATTAGCAGTACTGCTTTTACATCATTTGCACAAGACACTAAGCTTTCCGATTCCATCCAAGAGATCATCACATCCGGATCTTGTGATAAAGTGGATGTAATTGTGTATTTATCTGTCGATACCAAAAGCATTGATGAAATGCCCTCTTTTCCGGAATATCAGTCCAGCAATGAATACGCTGAATACCTCCGAGAGCATAACAGGGCTTTGATTCAAACAATCTTTGCCGGTGTCGACGCAGATTTTATCAATTATGCTTTGATGGGCTGTATTGTTGCGTTCGGTGTAGATGTTTCTGCTATTGAAACAATCGCTGAGAACGAATATGTCCGAATGATCGACATATATTCGACAGATGGCTATGACGGCGGTTTTCAATATAAAGACAATAAAATATCACCGAAGCTAAAAGCTGTTCTCGAATACTGTGATCCTGAGAGCTATGTAACGATTGACGTCCATAACTCGCTTCATATCAAAACAGTTGCTGAAATGCCGAGCTGGCCATCCGGTAGAGGTGACAGAGAAGAGATGGAACGTCAGATGAATCAGGCAAGAATAGAATACAAGGCGTATATCAATGAGGTTGAGGGAAACTTTTTTGATCAAGCATTTAAAGATATCGATGTTGTATATTATCTTACCGGACTGGGCTTTATGACCATCGTTGCTGTCAAGGCAAAAGATATAGAAAAAATTGCTCTTTCCGATGCAGTAAAGGATATCGAGTTTAATGAAAACGCATTTGAGATACTTCCGGAGGAAATTGATATGCCTCAGCTCGGCGACGCGGATAGTGACGGTTCAGTCACTGTTTTGGATGCGACCTGTATTCAAAAGTGGAAAGTAAGTGTTATTAAAGAGTACCAAATCGATTTATACGCAGCCGATGTTGATCAAGACGGTTCTATTAGTATCTTAGACGCAACCCGTATCCAGAAATATAAAGCAAGTCTATGTGATCTTGACGGAACACCAATCACATAAACAATAGGTAAGGCTCTTATAACCTTTCCGACATATAGTGGAATATTCAAATTATGACTTAAAAAGAGGACGAAGCGTTTCTGCTTCGTCCTTACTTCTTATGCAATTGCTTCCTTGAGAGCTTTGGAAAGCTGATCAGGGCACGAGGTGCCTCGTCCGCCGCAGTCGATACCTTCGAGCTTTGCGATTGCGTCAAAGACATTCATTCCTTTTACCAGCGCGCAGATTCCCTGCGTATTGCCGTGACAGCCTCCGATGAATCGGCAGTCCTTGATGATGTTGTTTTCTACCTCGACTTCGATCATTCTGGAACATACCCCTCTGGGGACATACATATGCTTCATAAATCCATTCCTTTACGTTTTAATGAAAAGGACTTGCTCCCGGCAAGCCCAGTTGGAGCGGATAACGGGGCTCGAACCCGCAACATCAACCTTGGGAAGGTTGCGCTCTACCATTGAACTACATCCGCTTATTTCTTCCATAGTATAGAATATTTTTTTATTGAAGTCAAGGAATTATTCTCGAAACAGTGGCAAAAACAAGTTTTTTGTGCTATAATGATTTTCACATTTTTTATTACGGAAGTCGAACTATGTCATATCAAATCAATTTAGGTCAGTGGAATTCGGTGTTCGCTGTGCCGTCTTCTCTTGTTGAAAAGCATCTGAAACTCGCTACCGAAGCTTCACTGAAAGTGATTTTATATCTGCTTTTCCACTCCGGTGAAGAGAATACAGCCGAATCTATCTCAAAAGCGTTATCTATCTCAGAAGCGGAAGTCAAAAACGCAGTCGAGTTCTGGATCGACAGAGGACTGCTGATTTCGTCCGACGGCGCATTGATGCCATCAGAAATGAAGAGAGCGGAATCATCTCTAAAGAAAAAAGAATCGGTCGCCGAGGAAAAGCCAAAACCGAAAACAGCGCCTTCCCGCGCC
>CAZPOG010000145.1:0-5294 GCA_964588105.1 uncultured Ruminococcus sp.
ACGCCGTAAAGGAGCACAGCCCCAGCTTTAAGATCAGCAAAGGGCCGATCGTATAGGCGCTGTACTGTGACGGCAGCAGCATCGTCAGCCAGAAGAAGGGGGAGCCCAAGAGGTAGAAGCTGTACGAGCCGACAAAATTCGCTCCCAGATCGGTATATTGGCTCCAAGAAGCGGAGCCGGAGGCGATAGCGTCATGCGCGAGTTTATAGAACGGGATCTCCTGTACGTTAAAATCTCCGTAATAGAGGAAGTATCCTTTTCCGTATATGATGATCGGGATAACAACAGCTCCGGCAAGACCTAATCCTAAAAGAAAAGCGATCAATCCGTAGTTTTTCTTTTGGGTTCTCAGACGTGTCGGCGCCACTGTTTTCACCTCCTCAAAAAACTCTTTACCTGATAGGGAGAATGTGTTATGATAGGGATAAACTGAAAGATAATCATACTGATCCAGTCTATAACTTACATATTATACCATAGTTTTACGCAAAAAGGAATATCTATTTTAAAAATATTTTGAAAAATATAAAAGAGAGGAAAGGTTATTATGAGCAGCTTTTTTGCGATGCTTTCACGAATGAAGTATATCAATCGATGGGGATTGATGAATAATACAAAGCCGGAGAATATTTCGGAACACAGTCTTCAGGTGGCGATGCTTTCTCATGTGCTGGTCACGATCGCCAACAAGCGCTTAGGCGCGTCGCTGGACGCCGATAAGGCGGCGGTGATCGGTATCTACCATGACGCCGGCGAGATCATCACGGGAGATATGCCGACGCCCATCAAATACTATAACGCAGATATCAAGTCCGCGTATAAAGAGATTGAATATATCGCCGAGCAGAGACTTCTGTCAATGCTGCCCGAGGATATCAGAGAAGAATACAGCGATATCGTTTCTCCGACGGATCACGAGCTTCTCAGATATGTCAAGGCTGCGGACAAGCTCAGCGCGCTGATCAAGTGTATCGAAGAAGTCAGGATGGGGAATATGGAATTCAACGACGCGAAGAATTCCACCGAAAAATCTCTAAAAGAGATGAACCTTCCCGCTCTTAATATCTTTATGGAAGAGTTTTTGCCTGCGTTTTATATGACGCTCGACGAGCTTTGATGATCCTGAAATATGTTAACAAACTTTGAATCATGTTCATAATCAGCCTTTCTGACCTGTCAAATTCACTATATATGCGTATAGAGTATTACAAAACTACTACAAGTTGTTAAATTTTTCTGAATTTCGACTAAATATTCTTTAATGGAAATTTGAATAATATTATCGGTGTATAATGTATGAGTGTTATTATAAAGAACTCTGTACTTCTATATATTCAGATTATCAGAAAGGCGGGATAGTGTGGCGAAAAACGATGAGTTTGTAGATATTTCATCATCAAGTCAGGTTCAGAAAGCATACGGCTCTTCACGCCCATCCTCCGAAAGAGCTGAGAGGATCGCTGCCGAAAGAGCAGAAAGAGAACGCAAGAGAATGAGAAAGGGAAGAGGCAGACGCATTTTTGTCCTCGTTCTCGCTATCATTATGCTGATTACCGGTTCAGGCTTTATCGGTTATTATGAGTTTTTAAACATATTTAACTATCAGGGCGATCTTGAAGTTGATACAACCAATACCGCGCCTACTTCTTCACAAGCGCAGGAATCAACCATTACGGTTAAAGACGCCGGCACCTCGCTTTTATCATCGTCTTCTGTTCTGAATATTCTTTTGTTCGGACAGGACTATCACGGCGACGAGGAAGACGGCGAGCCTTACGGCCGTTCCGACACGACGATCCTGATGTCGATCGATACGGTCAACAAGAAGATCAAGCTGACGTCTTTCCAGAGAGATACCTATGTTGCGATCCCCGGATACGGCGATAACAAGATCAACTCGGCATTCTCTACCGGCGGAGTTCCGCTTTCCATCAAAACGATCGAAGCGAATTTCGGTATCAAGGTCGATAAATACGCTGTGGTCGACTTCGATTCGTTCAGAGATATCATTTATGAGCTGGGCGGCGTTGACATCGAGCTGACTCTCGAAGAAATCGAATACATCAACGCTCAGATCACCGTCAACGATCAGTTTGACGATACCGATCTCTTGGAGTATGATCCGTATCAAGAGAAGCAGATGATGCATCTTGATGAGTACCAGGCGCTTTGGTATGCGAGAGACCGCGGCGAAGAGAACTTGGGCGGTAATCCCGATTACAGCTTTTCGGGAGACGACTGGGATCGTACCTCACGCCAGAGAAATCTGATCGAGACGATCATCAAGAGCCTTCGTGAAGAAGCGTCTTTCACCGATCTGATTGCGATCATCAACAAGGTAGGACCGCTTGTAACCACCAACCTCAAGAAGAGCGATATCACCTTCTTGGCGTCTAATATGATGACGTATATCAAGTATGATATGGCGGAGCTTTCTCTCCCGACCGAAGGAAACTGGGGCTACGGCGAATCCGCCGACGGCCAGTCGGTTATCGTGATCAATAACTGGGATCAGGTCCGAAAGGATCTTGCAAACTTCATTTATGAGGACGCTGTTAAGACAAATTAATATTTTATGATACAAACAGTTGAGGCTGACCACTTGATGGCCAGCCTCTTTTTTATGTCATACCGGTATTAAAATCTCTGTCGCCCGCTTCGGTTCTGTCTCTGAACAAGAGAGAGATACACCACAAAGCGGCTAAAGCGACAATCACATAGATGATACGGCTGAACACCGCATCCTGTCCTCCGAAGATCCATGCGACGATATCAAACCGGAACAAGCCGATAGAGCCCCAGTTGACGCCGCCGATGATCAGAAGAGTCAAAGCAATTTTATCAATCATCATTTTACCTCCGTTTCTGTTTTTGAAGATATGTAACCATAGTATTGACAGAAAGAGAGGAATTATTCGTTAGTAGAGAATGATCGCTGTTATCAGAACGCTGAGTCCGATCGCGAATATCACGCCGGCGATGATCCGGCAGATAAAAATCGATTTTTTGATTTTAAAGCGATCAATCATCGTATCGGGCGGAAAGGGGAGAAAGAAGTACATCAAGCCCAAAATCAGCAGAGCGCTTGCTCCCCAGTACAGTCCGACCGCCGGCATAAAGGAGAAGGCGAAGATACATATTCCGATAGAGATCACGCAGATACCGTTGACGATCGCGAAGAGCTTTACGAACTTTTCTTTCAGATCATAAAAGTCGTTTGCCTTTTTCTGACACTCTTCATCACAGTACATATCGTGATAAGAGATTTCCTTTGCGCAATATTCGCATTTTTTCATCATGAATCACCAAGACAGATTGTATCACTATTTTGTGAATATTGCAAGTCAAATATCATTATGCCGAATCTTTCTTTTATCTAAAGTGTAAAAAACTTTCGCTAATATTTGTAGAAAAAGCGGATTGAATATAATAACCCGATTTGCTATACTAATATTGATAATATGGATAATGTGGGCATATTATGTCATTATCCGAGCTTTAGGAGGAATAATATGAAAGTCAAACGTATCATCAGCATCCTGCTGGCTATACTGACTGTCACCGCTTGCGCTGCCGTCGCCGGTACATCCGTCGCGTCCGGTGTTAGTGTTGATGTGGCAGAATCCGCTTATCAGGATATGCTCGAGCAGTCGTCCGCGTCAAACAGCTATGGCTTGTCAAGCACAGTGAATGACGGCGCGATCCTGCAGGCATGGACATGGTCATTTTCCAATATTGACGCGAATCTGGAGACGATCGCCGCTCAGGGCTTTACCACTGTTCAGGTATCACCTCCGAACGTCATCAAGAAGGCCACTACAGGCGCGAAGTTTTTGCAGAGCGATAACAATAACGGTTGGTGGATGTTCTATCAGCCCGCCGGCTTCGAGCTCAATAACGAGACCGATAACGCGTTAGGCACCAAGGCTCAGTTTGTTGCGATGTGCGAACACGCGCATGAGCTCGGTGTGAAGATCATCGTTGACGCCGTTATCAACCATATGGGTACCAAGGAAGGCGACGATACCAACACCTCTACCGATCCGATGTCCCATGTTACCCCCAAGGCGGCACAGTATGAGCCTGAGATCTATAACAACAAGCTTTTCCACACGCCGTGGGAAAAGATGACCTATAAGGAAGACCCCAACAGGTACAGCCAGTATGAGTCCACCTATGACCTTACCCGCAACTGTACTTCCGGTCTGCCCGACTTAAAGACCGAGGACTCCCGTGTCCAGACCGCTATCTACGATTACATGGATGAGCTGATCGCAGCGGGCGCCGACGGCTTCCGTTTTGACGCGGCGAAGCATATCGAGACTGCCGATGACCTCTCGAGCTTACGCTCCGATTTCTGGAAGAATACCCTGCAGAAGGTACAGGCGAAGTATTCCAACAAAGAGATCTATGCATACGGCGAGATCCTCAACAACTGCGGCGTTAATCGTCCTTTCTCGATGTACACCAAGCTCATGGACGTTACCGACTCCGCTTCTTACTGGGGCATCAAGGACGCTGTAACCGGAGGCGGCGGCAACGCGACTCCGTATTATCCCAACACTAACTTCACTTCCGCAAATACCGTACTCTGGGATGAGTCCCACGATACCTACACCGACGGCGCTACCACCTCTCTGACGACAACCCAGCGCGGTAAGGTCTGGGCGCTCGTAGCAGGCCGTTCCGGTATCTCCTGCGTATATCTTGCCCGTCCGAGCGATAACACCAACACCAACGCGCTCTACAACATCACCATGGGTACCGCGAACAAGACCTCTTGGGCGAACGCAACCACCCAGGCGATCAACCGCTTCCATAACTATTATATCGGTCAGTCCGAGTATTGCACCGCAAACCAGAACGGCACCGCTTATATCGAGAGAGGCTCCACCGGCTGTATGATCGTCAGCCTCGGCGGCACCACTACCAAGAACGTAAGTCTTACCAACCATAAGCTGACCGCCGGCACCTATGTGGATGCTATCACCGGCGCGCAGTTCACCGTTACTTCTTCCAAGATCACCGGTAAGGTCGGCAGCACCGGCGTTGCTTGTATCTATAAGGACAAGGTTCCGCCTGTCGGTCCTACCGAGACCCAGAAGCCTACACAGGCTCCCACTACCGCTCCTCCCACCAATCCTCCCACACAGCCTCCGACATTAGCTCCCGAATACTTCACCTACAGAGTCGGCGACGCTGACTTGGACGGAAAAGTATCTATTATTGACGCGACCGCCATTCAGAAGAAACTTGTGCAGCTGGTAACATTCACTGATAAGCAGATGATTGCC
>CAZPOG010000146.1:0-5270 GCA_964588105.1 uncultured Ruminococcus sp.
GATAAAGCATTTTGGGTTTCTGTGATATTTTCGGCGGTGTCCTGAGTCATCAAAAGTTTGATTTTTTCTGCCATTTTTACATCTCCTGTTTCTTTGGTAACTGTATATTACCATAAATTGGTAAAAATGGCAATAGGAAACAATAAAATTTTTCAAAAATTTTTTCAGCCTTATATTTTTCGTAAAACAAAAAGCAACGGAATTATCCGTTGCTCAGATCGTAAAGCTTTCCTGATCGTATTTTTGCAGGGGCGCCATCGTGTGCGGCGTCCGCATGATAGGATTATAGCGGAACTTGCGGCATTTGCCGTTTTTCAGCGTACAGTTTTTGGTGCAATACTGTTTCTCTCCCGTACTTTGAGAGAATTCACAGTAAGTGCAGGAAGGCACGATATTATTTCCGAATAGTTTTTTCATGTTTCATCACCGTTTCTTATTATATCATGGTTTTTTTCTTCTTGCAAGTCCTCATGAAATAATGTACAATAATAGAAAAGAAATCAAGCCTCCCCAACAGCTTTGGGGAGGTGCCGCGAAGCGGCGGAGGGGCAAATATGAACTTTTCTTCCGATACCATGCAGCTTCATATCAAAGACGGTATAGGCTATCTGACCTACAACGCGCTTTCGGATATTCCTTTTATCCGTCACGCTTTTTCTACCAAAATAGGGGAGTGCTCCCGCTCCGCTCATAATATGGATCTGAGCTTTGATCACGGAGAGAAAGACCTGATCATCGAGAACTATCATCTTTTCTGTGACGCTGTGGGATTTGACTATGACTCTCTCGTCGCGTCCTCACAGGATCACCATACCTTTGTCAGAGTATGTACCGAAAAGGAAAAGGGTATCGGAATCTATCGCGAGAAGGATATCGAGAGCGTCGACGGTCTGGTGACAAACGAGAAAGGCGTGACTTTGGTCACCTATTACGCCGACTGTACCCCACTGTTTTTTGTAGATACCAAGCAGAAGGCGATCGGGCTGGCGCACGGCGGCTGGCGCGGCACGGTAGCGGGAATCGCCGCTAAGGTGGTTCAGACGATGAAGGAGAACTACGGCACCGATCCTTCTGATCTCATCTGCTGTATTGGCCCAAACATCGGCAAGTGCTGCTATGAGGTCGACGAGCCTGTCGCACAGCAGTTTTACGCATTAGAAAAGGCTCCCTTTGCTAAAGAGAGCTTAGCTGTGATACGTCCTTCGGATTTCGTCTTTCCGAAAGACGGCGGCAAATACATGATCGATCTGAAAGAAGCGAACCGGCAGATCCTCCTGTCCGTCGGCGTCAAGCCGGAGAACATCACCCTCTCCGATCTCTGCACACAGTGCCATAGCGACTTTCTCTGGAGCCACCGCGCCACCAAAGGCGACAGAGGTACCATGTCTGCGTTTATGTGTTTAGAATAAAGAACTGTAGGGAACGATGCCCACATCATTCCGTAAAAGCCTCCCCAATCGCTTTGGGGAGGTGCCTCGAAGAGGCGGAGGGGTAAACAATAGGGAAGGATCGTGACCCTTCCCTTATTTCAGCAAGTCGAGGGCGCCTTGCCCTACGAGCTATATTGTCAGCTTCCCGTTCTTTGCGAACGGGATTTCTTTTACCTCAAACTCTTTTTTGTCAAGATATCCGAGCTCTCCTGCGTCGGTAGTAAAACAGAATTTCAGCTTATAAGAATACAGTTGTTGTCGTTTGAGTCCGTAACGGCGGTTGAGCGCTTTATCGCCGTACTTTTCATCGCCTAAGAGCGGATGTCCGATCGACGCCATATGCGCGCGAATTTGGTGCGTTCTGCCCGTGTAGAGCAGTACCTCACAGAGTGATATGCCGTCTTTCGTATCCAATACGGTATACTCGGTGATGATCTGCTTCGCGCCGTCTTTCTCCTCTTTGAGGACTTTTACCGTGTTGGTGCTTTCGTCCTTGATCAAGTAGTCTTTTAATATATCGTGAGCCTTTTTCGGCTTGCCTTTCACAGCGCAGAGATAGTATTTTTCGATCTCTCTGTCACGGATCTTCTGATTGATGACCCGAAGCGCTTCGGCGGTCTTTGCCGCGATCACGATCCCTCCGGTGTTGCGGTCGATACGATTGCATAAAGCAGGCGTAAACGACGAGTGATCCTCGGGATTGTATTCGCCTTTCTCATAGAGATAACGCAGCACTCTGAGATTTAGCGTATCGGTATCAAAGTCCTTATCCTGATGGACGATCACGCCGATTTTTTTGTCGATCAGCAGGATGTGCTCATCTTCATAGAGGATATCAAGATTTTTAGACGCTTTGAGATATTCATAGCTTTTCTTCTCTTCAAAGAACTCATCCTTGATATAAAAGGTCAGTACATCACCCTCGTTGAGAAACACTTCGGGAGTGGTCTTTTTGCCGTTTAGCTTGATATATTTTGTTCGGATATATTTATACATCAAAGACTTGGGCATGGTTTTAAATTTCTTTGAAAGAAATTTATCTAACCGCTGACCCGCGTCATTTTTTTCAACAGTCAATATCCTCATATACTCACGCTCATTTAAGTATTTTTATCATTATACCCCGATTAACTGTTGATTGCAACACAAAAATAGCCTCCCCTACAGCTTAGGGGAGGTGGATCGGCGAATGCCGAGACGGAGGGGATTAACTGATCAAATTAATTATCTCAGTCACAATTTTCTTTACCTCGCATAACATATACAAGGTGATGAATATGAACATATGCAAAAAATGTATGACTCCGATCGCATTCTCGGCAGGACTGGTCACGGCGTCGCTCCTGCCGGTAAAAGCGGTCTGCGTGATTGCGGCAATTGTTCTGATCTACACCTGTTTTTCATGCAGGAGGTAAAGTATGAAGGTGATCGTACTGGACAGACCGAAAATCATATCCCCGTTACTGCGAAAAATCTACGGAATCAAAAAAGAAAAACCGAAGAAGCCATAGGCTACATAAGAAGCGCCCCGCTAAGGAGCGCTTTTTATTTTTTCGTATGGCACAATATCCTTTATTACGCTGAAAGGTTTCATATTAATCTTTCTGAAATCTATTTATAAACATAAAGCAAAAGGGCGGGGTGACCGCCCTGTTTGTTATTCTCTGCTCAGCCGTATGATCTGTCCGGGATATATTACATTCGGGTTTTCAAAGTCGTTGAGACTCAACAGATCCTCGGGATCGAGATCGTAGCGGCTTGCGATCGAGAACAGCGAGTCGCCCGGCCGCACGACATAGTAGGAGGGAGCAGTGATCTCCTCGATCGGGATCACCAACTGCTGCCCGGGAAAAATGGTATATGGATAGACCAACGCGTTGGCGTTGGCGATCTCCCGCGCAGTGGTTCCGAAGAACTGAGCGATCGCGAATACCGTATTGCCCGGCCGTACCGTATAGATAACCTGATTCATTCATTTTGCTCCTTTCGGTTGTTCCTTACTTTCATAATATGCCGAAGTTAATGAGATGACATAAAATATGTCAATACGCCCAAAATTTGCGGGAATAGATTGTCTATAATTACAGGCGTTATAATTCTTTGTTAGAATTAAAATCAACGCGTATTTTGGTATGATAATATGAGAAATTAAAATGCAATAATAGAGTAGTTTGGATATTATGAAAACAATGATGAAAAGACTTTTAATAATCCTATTTGTGCCGGTTTTGATACTGTCGGCGTTCAGCGTGACTTTCTATGCGGTAGACGGTGAAGACGAAGAAGTTATCTATATCGAAGAGGAAGTTCCTGAGGAAGAAGACGAAGAAGAGGAAGAGACCGAGGAGCCGACCGACGCTCCGACAGAGCCTCCTACCGATCCTCCGTTCACTCCCGCGACCTACGGTTATCAAAAATACGCAGAGAAGGCTGATCAGACGGTTTTTCAGAAGAGGCTGGGATCTTTTTATTCCACGGATTCCACCCATTTTAAGTTCTGGTCTCCTGTCGCGTCAATGGTAAAGGTCAACATCTACAAGACCGGATCCGATGAAGAAGACGGCGCCCAGATGCTTTCTTCCAACCCGATGAAGTTCTCGCCGACGGAGGGAGTATGGTATGTTACCCTCGACGGCGATTATAAGAATATGTACTATACCTATCAGGTGACTGTAGACGGAGCGACCAACGAGATCGTCGATCCTTACGCAAAGGCGGTCGGCGTCAACGGCAACCGCGGCATGGTCATCGACCTTGCCGAGACGAATCCCGAGGGTTGGGCAGAGGACAGCTTCGCAAGAGTATCTTCTATCAACGACGCGATTGTCTGGGAGGTTTGTGTCAGAGATTTCTCCGCGTCTCAGTCCTCCGGCGTCACTCCCGCCAACCGCGGCAAGTTCCTCGCCTTTACCGAAGAGGGCACTACCGTGAACGGTTCCGGAGATATCTCCACCTGTATCGATTATCTTAAGAGCCTCGGCGTCAACTATGTCCAGATCAATCCGTTTTATGATTTCGCGTCGATCGACGAGTCAAAGCCGCTCGACGACCAGTATAACTGGGGCTATGATCCAAAGAACTACAACGTTCCCGAAGGCTCCTATTCCTCCGACCCTTATGACGGTAAAGTCAGGATCAACGAGTGCAAGCAGATGATCCAGGCGCTGCATAAGGCGGGCATCGGCGTCGTGATGGACGTTGTGTACAACCACACCTATGAGAGCGAAAACAGCTTTCTGAATATGGCGGTACCGTATTACTATTATCGCATTAACGAAGACGGCACATGGTCCAACGGCTCCGGCTGCGGCAACGATATCGCTACCGAGCGTACGATGGCGCGCAAGATGATCATCGATTCCGTAGCCTACTGGGCGAGCGAGTATCACATCGACGGTTTCCGATTTGATCTGATGGGCTTGATGGACGTCGATACCATGAACGGTATTCGCGACGCGCTGGATTCTCTCTCCGGCGGAGACAAGATCCTGATGTACGGCGAAGCGTGGAATATGACCACTTCCGCATCCGCCGATACCAAGCTGGCGAACCAGAATAATATGCGTCTGCTCTCAGACAGGATCGCCGCTTTCAATGATATCACCCGCGACGCGATCAAGGGTTCCAACTTTGTCGCGAATGAGAAGGGGTTCATTCAGGAAGGCACCTCCAAGGGAGGTATCAGAGACGCGTTCGAGGGCGTGACATTCGCGTCTGCTCCTTCCCAGATCGTCAATTACGCATCCTGTCATGATAATCTGACCTTATATGATAAGCTCACCGCCTCCGTATATGACGACGAGAAATATGACATCCGGCGTGAAAATCTGGTCGCGATGA
>CAZPOG010000147.1:0-5252 GCA_964588105.1 uncultured Ruminococcus sp.
TGCCGACGATCTGCTGACGATCCAGGACAGCTACGCGTCATTCGTGATCTCGACGATCGACTTACATACGGTCAACATTTCCGCCCGCTCCTTCGGCAAGATCAATGTCCAGTTGATCATGGAGGAACTCGGCGGCGGCGGTCACCAGACGATGGCGGCGGCGCAGCTTGTCGGCGTATCTCTTGACGAAGCGAAAGAGAAGTTGATCCGCGTGATCAACAAGTATACAGATTAGTCTGCCGTCCTTCATTAAGGACAGGCTGTATATAGGAGGAAAACAAATGAAGGTTGTGCTTTTGCAGGACGTCAAGTCCTTAGGAAAAAAAGGCGAGCTGGTCACGGTTTCGGACGGCTATGCCAGAAACTTCCTTTTTCCGAAGAATTTAGCGAAAGAAGCGAACGCTCAGGCGATGGCAGAGCTCAAAAACGCCGAGCAGTCCAAGAAGTATAAGCGCGATACCGAGATTGCCGCCGCGCAGAAGGCGAAAGAAGTTTTGGAGGGTGAGAAGTTCATCATGCCCGCCAAGGCAGGCGGCAGCGGCAGACTCTTCGGCTCGATCACCGCGAAGGAGCTTTCCGCCGAGATCAAGAGACAGAAGGGTATCGATATCGACAAGCGCAAGATCGTTTTAAAGGGCGATATCAAGAACGTCGGCGAGTACGAAGCCGAGCTCAAGCTCTATCAGGGTATTACCGCGAACGTGAATCTCGAAGTAGTAGCGAAATAATTTTTTGTCATTGCGAGCCCTTTAGGGCGTGGCAATCCCCCTGTCATTGTGACCGGTTTCGGTAGGAAGGGGATTCTTCGCTTCGCTCTGAATGACGTTTAGAATGACGAAGTGCTATAAGGAAAATAACTATGCCTGAAATCAATTCTACATATGACGGTATGCGCATGCCGTACTCTCCCGAGGCGGAGCAGGCGGTATTAGGCGCAATACTGATGGAGCCGGAGGTCCTCGCGACCGTCGCGGAGATCCTTCCGAACTCCGAATACTTTTATATCCAAAACCATAAGGTCATCTACTCCGCGATGCTCTCGATGTTCACCGCGGGCACTGCGGTCGATCTGGTAACGATCCTCGAGACGCTCAAGAAGGAGAGCACCTTCGACGAGGCGACGGGAAAGACCTACCTGATGCAGCTGGCGCAGAGCTGTCCTTCTATCTCCAACGTTGAGATCTACGCGACGCTGGTGAGGGACAAGAGCGAGGTGCGCGCCTTGATGAGCGCGGCGCGTTCGATCATCGAGGACGCGTCCGACGGCGAACAGGAGCCTCAGCTTCTGATCGACTCCGCCGAACAGCGGATCTACGATATCAGGAGAGGCAAGAACATCCGCGGTCTCGAGCGTCTTTCGGACGTTCTCGTCCAGACGATGCAGAGGCTGGATCTTCTCTCCCGCCACGATGATACCATCACGCCCGTGTCTACAGGTATCTCCGATCTTGACAGGGTCATCACGGGACTCAACCGTTCCGACCTGATCCTTCTGGCGGCGCGTCCCGGTATGGGTAAGACCTCATTCGCGCTGAATATCGCGAAGTTTGTCTCCTGCAACGCGAAGAAGACCGTAGCGGTGTTCTCTCTGGAAATGACCAAGGAACAGCTCGCTTCCCGACTGCTGTCCTCCGAGGCGCTGGTATCCGGCACCACGATCCGTACCGGCAAGCTTTCTAAGGAGGAGTGGCAGCGTATCTGGCAGGCGACCGATATTCTCGGTAACGCCGATCTCTATCTGGACGATACCCCCGGCATCACCGTGCCCGAGATCAAAGCCAAGCTGAGAAGGCTTAAGAACATCGATCTTGTTGTCATCGACTATCTCCAGCTGATGTCCACCGGCAGACGTTCCGACAACCGTGTACAGGAGATCTCCGAGATCACGAGAAACCTCAAGGTGCTCGCGAAGGAGCTCAACGTTCCCGTAATGTGCCTTTCCCAGCTCTCCCGTGCGTCCGAACAGCGTTCCGATCACCGTCCCAAGCTCTCCGACCTGCGTGACTCGGGTTCGATCGAGCAGGACGCCGATATCGTGCTGTTCCTATACCGCGAGGGCTACTATGACCGCGAAGAGGAGAACACCAACGCGGCGATCGACCAGAACTCCGGCGAGTGTATCGTCGCGAAGAACCGTCACGGCGAGATGAATACCGTCAAGCTCCACTGGCAGGGCGAGTTTATGCGCTTTACCGGATTGGAGAGAAACCGTGAGGGATAAGTTCCTCGGCTTTATCGCCGAGAATCATCTGATCACAAGTGGAGACAGCGTGATCGTCGCCCTCTCGGGCGGAGCGGATTCCGTGACACTGCTGTATCTGCTTACTTCTATAAAAGAATTATATGATCTGAAAATATACGCCGCTCACTTCAATCACCTGATCCGTGGTGAGGAAGCGCAGTGCGATGCGGACTTTGTCAAAGATCTATGCAGGGAATGGGATATCGAGCTGTTTTATGAGCAGGCGGATGTTCCCGCTGTCGCCGAAGAGACCGGCGAGAGCGTAGAGCTCTGCGGCAGAAGACTCCGTTATGCGTTTTTTGAGCGGCTCTGTAATGATCACGGCGCGAAGGTTGCTACCGCTCATACGCTCAGCGACAACACCGAGACCGTGCTGATGAATCTCGTTCGCGGCGCGGGTATCGCGGGGCTCAAAGGGATCCCCGTTATAAGAGGGAATATCATCCGTCCGCTGCTGTGCTTTGAGAGAGCCGAGATCGAGCGCTGCTGTGAAGAGCATCATCTGCGCTATGTGACCGACTCGACTAACCTCGAGACCGTCTACACCCGCAACAAGATCAGGCTGGAGGCGCTGCCCGCTCTCAGAGAGCTCAACCCTTCTCTGGATACGAGTATCGAGAGAACCGCACGCCTGATGCGCGACGCGGATGACTATTTGAATAAAATTTCTACAGAAGAACTAAAAGCGTGCAAAACCACGTACGGCTACCGCTGTGAGAAGCTGCTTTCTCTTGACAAAGCCGTGCTGTCCTATGCGCTGAAGAACATCCTCGACGAGGAAGAAGCGCCCTATGAGTTCTGCCACATCGAGCTTCTATGTGAAGCGATGAATTCCGGCGGCTCGGTGGATCTGGGCAGGGGATTTCGCGCGGTATGCGCGCAGGGGATCCTGCGGATCACCCATGATAAAGAGCAGACAGAGGACGAGTTCTGCATACCGTTTCCGGGAGAATTCGCGACGCTGATCGATATCGAAGAACTATCGGCAAGGCAGGATCAAAACGACAAAAAAATTCACAAATTATTCTTAAATGATTGTATTCGCTGTGATATAATCACAGAAAATACGGTGATTCGCCATCGCCGCGAGGGAGATACCTTTACCGATCCCCGCCGCGGTGTGACAAAATCTTTGAAAAAGCTATTCAACGAGCTCAAGATCCCCAGAGAACGGCGCAATACCGTCTTGGTGATCGCCGACGGCAGCCGTGTGCTGTACTTGGGCGAAGGGATCGGACCATCCAAAGAGGCGCAGGTTGACCCCGAAAGGGATAAGAAAATATATTGGATAAACTAAAGAGCGAGGGAGACAGTTATGCATAAGGATTTAAAGACGATTCTGATCACCGAAGATGAGATCAAGGCCGCCGCGAAGCGTCTGGCGGCTGAGATCGACCGCGACTATGAGGGCAAGGAGATCCTCTTTGTCGGTCTGTTAAAGGGTTCCGTCCAGATCATGGCGGACCTGCTCAAAAACATCAACGCAAAATGCAAGGTCGACTTTATGTGCGTGTCTTCCTACGGCAACGGCACCGTCAGCACCGGCAGAGTCAACATCATCAAGGACCTTTCCGAGCCGATTGACGGGATGAACGTGGTCATCGTGGAAGATATCATCGATTCCGGCAACACATTAGCTTTTATCGAGAAGTATTTTGCCGCGAAGAACGCTAAGAGCGTGAAGATCTGCACCCTGCTCAACAAGCCTTCCCGCAGAGAGGTGGAGATCAAGGTCGATTATGTCGGCTTTGACGTTCCCGATGAGTTTGTGGTCGGCTACGGCCTCGACTATCAGGAATACTACCGCAACCTGCCCTACATCGGCGTATTAAAGCCGGAGATTTATTCTTGAGTGTCATTCTGAGGGGCTTTAGCCCCGTGAGAATCCCCCTGTCATTAATACCGGTAAAATGCAACTCTGACAGAACGATATTAATGAGTAGGGGATTGCCACGCCCTTATGGGCTCGCAATGACAATCTCTACATTATCATTTAATTGATGGCAATACTACTATAAGGAGTGAATAGTATTGGAGAATAAAAACAATAATAACAACGGGATAAAGGTAAGAAATCTTCTTATCTATCTCGGTATTCCCATTATTGTGATCCTGATTATGACGTTTGTGTTCTCACAGACTCCGAAGGACGAGACGACATATTCTGAGATAGTGGGTTATTTCCATGATCTGAAAGTCGAAGAGTTCACGGTCGAAAAGAGCTCGAGCTCTTTTGCGGCGAAGATCGAAATGACGCTTGTTGACAGCGACAAAAAGATCTCCCAGAAGATCATGGACTGGGATACCTTCTGGAACGATGTCAAGGGCGATATCAACAGATATAACGCGGCGCATCCCGACGATCCGATGAAGTATGACCTCAAGAGTAAGTCCGACAACAGCTTCCTTTTAGAGCTGATCCCCACGCTGATCCTGTTTGTCGCGCTGATCGCCTTCTGGTTCTTTATGATGAGGCGTATGAGCGGCTCCGGCGGCATCGGCAGAGAGCTCAACTTCGGCAAGGCGAAGTTCAAGTCCAACCCCGACGAGAAGAAGAAGACCACCTTCGACGACGTTGCGGGCGCGGATGAAGAGAAGGAAGAGCTTGAAGAGATCGTAGAATTTTTGAAGAATCCCGAAAAGTATAATACCCTCGGCGCGAGGATCCCCAAGGGCGTGCTGCTCGTCGGCCCTCCCGGAACCGGTAAGACCTTGCTCGCCAAGGCGGTAGCGGGAGAAGCGGGTGTACCGTTCTTCTCCATCTCCGGTTCCGACTTCGTAGAGATGTTTGTCGGCGTCGGCGCTTCGCGTGTCAGAGACCTGTTTGAGACTGCGAAGAAGAACTCCCCCTGTATTGTCTTTATCGATGAGATCGACGCTGTCGGTCGTCAGAGAGGCACCGGCCTCGGCGGCGGCCACGACGAGCGCGAACAGACCTTAAACCAGCTGCTGGTTGAGATGGACGGCTTCGGCGCCAACGAGGGCGTTATCATGATCGCCGCGACCAACC
>CAZPOG010000148.1:0-5250 GCA_964588105.1 uncultured Ruminococcus sp.
TAGTGATCCCGCTGCGCTCCGCCGCGGTGAACTTCAACGCGGTGATCAAGCTGTCCGAGACCGGAGCCTTTTTGTGGGAGAAGCTCTCGAAGGGCGCCGAGCAGGATGAGCTGGTTGCTTCTCTGCTGTCCGAATACGACGTCGATGAGGCGACCGCGCGCGCCGATGTAGACAAGTTTATTACCAAGCTAAAAGAGGCTGATCTCGTTGATTGAGAGGATCTCTAACCCGGACTTTCTTGAGCTGATGGAAGAAGCGTTTTCAAGAGGCTCCACCGTATGCTTTACCCCTTCGGGTACCAGCATGCTGCCGATGTTAAACGGCACGACGGATACGGTCACGCTCTCAAAAAAGCCTTCACAGCTTCACCAATATGATGTGATCTTCTATGTCCGCGAGGGCGGCGTGTTTGTGCTTCACAGGATCGTCAAGTGTGAGAAGGACGGCACCTTCACGCTCTCGGGCGACAGCCAGTATTATCTGGAGAAGGGCGTCAGATACGAAGACGTCAAAGCGCTGATGACCTCTTATACCCATCTGGGAAAAGAGCGATCCGTCACATCCTTTTCGTATCAATTCTATATCCGTCGAATGATCCTGAAAAAGCGGATCAGAATGTTTTTATCATCCGTATATCATAAAGTGTTAAGTCATAATCCATAACGTTTCGGAGGATGTTATGCCAAATTATCGAATCTGCGATCTTAATGTTGATATCGTTGCGAATTATCCCACGATGCAAAAGAATATCGAGCGTTACCGTACCGACTACGAAGCCGAGCCGAATGTCTCTTTATTCATGACCGATGACCTTCTGCTCGAGCTGATGGAAGAGAACGAAGGCTATACCGCCGATATGGTGGAGACGATGCATTTATCCACTCTCTTCTGCTGGGATATTTTTGACTTCAACGGTTTTCCGATCCGCGCTGTTGCGGTAGAATATGAGAACAAAGCGGTACTTTTTGCCGCGCCGTTTGATGAGAGCGTTGACCTCAAAGCGCAGCTGCCGCAGAAGATCGTTTTTGATTATGATTATCCGATGGTCAGGATCGAGAACGACAAGTATTATGTCCATGATACGCCGTTCGGTACCGACGGAGATCTTTCCAAGCATCCGAAAAAGCTTGAACTGTCCTCGATCGTTTTTGTTGATACCAAAGAGTTCGGAACGCTCAAAAAACTCGAGTCCAAGGACTTTGTCAGGATGTTTATGAGAGCGGTTGCCCAGAACGTTCGTCATGAGCGCACCAAGCATACGCTGTTTATTTTAGAGAAGCTGATGCATAACGCCTGCTTTTACGGTGTGTCCGATGTGACCGATATCCGCTTCATCCTTGAGAGAGTGATATAAACTGTAGGGGAGGGTCTTGACCCTCCCGCAAATCAATACATATGAAAAAGAAAAACACCGCTTTGAGGTTTATCCTCAGAAGCTCCGTCCCCCAACTGCATAACATTATCTTCATGGCGTTGATTTACGGATTCAACGCCTTTATCGCCGTGTATAATACCGGCTTTGCGAAGAATCTTGTCAACGCCGCGGTGGACGGAAACAAGAACCGTCTGATTTACTACGCGGTTTTGTTTTTCTCGGTGATCGTTCTGCAGATTATCACCGTCGTTCTTTCCAAGAAGTTAGTGTTCATCGTACAGACAAAGCTCGAGATGTCGATCCGCGCGACGCTGTTCAAGGATATGCTCAACAAGGATTTTTCCGCGATCACCGCGTATCATTCGGGCGAGCTCATGAATCGTCTTAACAACGACGTCGGCGTGATCGCTTCGGCTATCACCAGCATCATTCCGAGCGTTGTCTTTTTCCTGGTCAAGATCGTCGGTATCTTCTACATCCTGTTCTCGATCGACGTGCTGTTCTCGCTGGTGTTTATCGCGGCGGGACTCGTGGTGTTCCTCGGGGCATGGCTATTCAAGCCGCTGACCAAGAAGTATCACAAGAACGTGCAGGAATCTCAGGGCAAGCTGCGCTCCTTCATGCAGGAGGCGCTGTCCTCGCTGTTGGTGATCAAGACCTTCAACGCGCAGGATAAGATCAACAGCACCTCCGATTCCTTACAGGACGATCTGTATCACAAGATGCGCAAGCGCAACAATTTCTCCATCGTTACTTCGTCGGGAATGTCCGCGCTGTTCTCTCTGGCGTATGTCTGGGGCATGATTTGGGGCGCGTTTAATATTCTTTCAGGGAATATTGACTACGGTACCCTGACCCAGATCATCACCCTTGTCGGACAGATCAGTACCCCGATCGTCGGACTGACAGGAATCTTCCCGACCTACTTCAGCGCGCTTGCGTCCGCGGAAAGGATCCTCGAGATCGAGGAGATCCGCGATGAAGAGGAGAGAAACGAAGACGTCGATATCGACAGCCTGTATCGTTCGATGACTTCTATCGAGTTTGAGAATATTTCGTTCTCTTTTGACAGAGATATCGTGCTCGATACCACTTCGCTGTCGATCCCGAAGTACAGCTTCACCGCGATAGAAGGTATCTCCGGTATCGGAAAAAGCACTTTGATGAAACTTCTCCTCAGTGTCTATCAGCCGCAGCAGGGCGAGATCTATCTGCAGTCCAAAGACGGCAAGACCTATGTCGATAAGAACGTTCGCCCGATGTTCTCCTATGTGCCGCAGGGCAACTTCCTGCTCTCAGGAACGCTCAGGGAGAATATCGCCTTTGTGCGTCCCGACGCGACGGACGACGAGATCATGGAGGCGGCCAAGATCGCCTGCGCGGCAGAGTTTATCAGAGAGCTTCCCAAGGGGCTCGATACCCTGCTCACCGAACGCGGCGGCGGACTCTCCGAAGGTCAGGTGCAGCGCGTGGCGATCGCCCGCGCGATCCTCTCCAAAGCTCCCGTGATCCTGCTCGACGAGGCGACTTCCGCGCTTGATGAGGAGACCGAGCTGCAGCTGCTCAAAAACCTCAGGAGTCTGCGAGAAAAGACCTGTATCATCATCTCCCACAAAAAAGCCGCAGAGGACTTCTGCGACCGCGTGATCACGATTGATAACAAGAAGATCATTTCATAATTATTTCCGTAGGGAAGGGCCTTGCCCCTTCCGAATTTTCCTAATTCATCAAGGTTTTCTGTGCGGAGCGGTCAAGACCGCTCCCTACTGTTTATAAGTAAAAAAAGCAGCCTACCGGGGCTGCTTTTCTTTGTTATTGATCCTGTAGGATAAGGTCATCAGACTGTCCGCCATATGAACATTTTCCACGATCGTATCGGGATACTTTTTGGCGATATCAAAGTGGCTGAAATTCCAGAAGTGCTTTATACCCAGCGCGTAAAGCCTGTCGATCAGCGGCTCTACTGAGTCTTTCGGCAGAGTCATGAACGCCGTGTCGGCAGGGTTTTGGGAGAGATACTCTTCGAGTTCTTCGTCACTTAGTACCTTGATGCCGCGCAGGTAGGTGCCGATCATCTTGGAATCCTTCTCAAAGATCGCTTTGAGCTTGAATCCGAGCGACTCAAAGTTCATATGCGTCGCGATCGCTCTGCCCAAGTTTCCCGCGCCGAGCAGGATCGCAGAATGAACATGATCGAGCCCGAGGATCCTGCCGATCTCGCTTTTGAGATTCGATACCGTATAGCCGTATCCCTGTTGACCGAAGCCGCCGAAGCAGTTGAGATCCTGTCTGACCTGTGACGCGGTGGAGTTCATCACCGCCGCGAGCTTGGTAGAAGAGATCTTCTCACATCCCTGTGACTCAAGTTCGGAGAGAAAGCGGTAGTATCTGGGCAGTCTTTTGATGACCTGAATGGAGATTTCCTTCATATCGGTTCACCTCAGTACATCGAGGCGAGTCTTTCGTTTACCGCGTCTAAGAATTCTTCTGTGTTGACCTTCTTTTTGTCGGGAAGAGTTGACAGCAGGTAAAGATCTCCCGTCATGATACCGGATTCGATGGTATCGATGGTCGCTTTTTCAAGATTAGCGGCAAAGTCGCAGAGCGCCGAGTTGCCGTCAAGCTCGCCGCGCTTTCTTAAGGCGCCTGTCCATGCGAAGATCGTCGCCACCGAGTTGGTGGAAGTCTCTTCGCCCTTGAGATACTTCTGATAGTGACGCTGTACGGTACCGTGAGCCGCCTCAAATTCATAGATCCCTTCCGGAGAAACCAGAACCGAGGTCATCATCGCAAGCGAGCCGAACGCGGTCGCGATCATATCGCTCATCACGTCGCCGTCGTAGTTTTTGCACGCCCAGATGTAGCCGCCGCTGGAGCGGATCACGCGCGCTACCGCGTCGTCGATCAGGGTGTAGAAGTATTCGATGCCCGCGGCTTCGAACTGTTCCTTGTACTCGTTTTCATAAATGGATTCAAAAATATCCTTGAAGGTATGGTCGTATTTTTTGGAGATGGTGTCTTTTGTCGCGAACCAGACGTCAAGCTTTTTATCCAGCGCGTATTTGAAACACGAGCGGGCAAAAGAGGAGATAGAGGAGCTGAGGTTGTGCATACCCTGCACGATACCGTCGGACTTCTCAAAGTCGAAGATCAGCTCTCTCTGCACGTCGCCGTTCTTGTCGGTGATGACCAGCTCCGCCTTGGAGCCTTTTTCCACCTTTTCTTCGATGTTCTTGTAGACGTCGCCGTAGGCGTGTCTTGCGATACAGATCGGCTTGGTCCATGTCGGGATATACGGGGTGATACCCTTGACGAGGATCGGAGAGCGGAAGACGGTGCCGTCTAAGATCGCTCTGATCGTGCCGTTGGGAGATTTCCACATCTCTTTGAGATTATACTCTTCTACGCGCTGCGCGTTGGGAGTAATGGTCGCGCACTTGACCGCGACGCCGTATTTCTTCGCGGCGATTGCAGAGTCGATGGTCACCTGATCGTCGGTCTCGTTTCTTACCTTGAGTCCCAAGTCATAGTACTCGGTTTTGAGATCGACATAGGGGAGGATCAGCTTTTCTTTGAGCATCTTCCAGATCACTCTGGTCATCTCGTCGCCGTCCATCTCTACCAGCGGAGTCTTCATTCTGATTTTTTCCATAATAACCCTCCTCAGCCTTTCATCGTGTAGTTCAACAGACCGCCGGAGAGGATAATCGCCTTCATGCGGTCGGTGAGCACACATTTGGTTTTGTAGGTCTTGTTTTTGGTTTTATTGATAACGGTGATCTCGTCGCCGTCTTCGATCTGTTTTCTGATATTTTCCACAACGATGTGGTCGCCCAGCGCGATAGTGTCATAGTCGTTTTCATCGATGAACTCGA
>CAZPOG010000149.1:0-5157 GCA_964588105.1 uncultured Ruminococcus sp.
ATCAACTTTTCTGAGGTGTCCTTTCGGATAGTGATCACGGTTTTGGCGGAAAGCTTTGCCGCCAGTCTGCCCTGTAAATAGCTGAACAGGGAAGAGAAGAGGAACACAACAAGAAGTACGCCGAGCAGGATCAGCAGACCTTGCCAGTTGACCGTCAGCTGACCTTCTTCGAGATTGAGGGTATCTATTGCGCGCCCGATCAGATCGGGAATAAACAGATTCAAAAGTGTAGACGCCGCTAAAAGCGCCAGCATCAGGATGATCAGGCGTCGGCTTTTGCCGAGATAGAGGAACATCCTTTTGATAGTTTTGAGGGCGTTGACAGGAGCTGCCTTCTCCTGCATTTCGCCGGGGCCCATGCGGTTATTCAAGCGCGTCACCCCCTTCGGGATTCTGCGTAAGGAAGATAGAGCGGTACAGCTCTGATGAAGAGAGCAGATCCTTGTGACTTCCCTGCGCCACGACCTTGCCGTCATCCATCAGGATGATACGGTCGGCATTTGCGACCGTAGAGATACGCTGGGAGATAAAAATTCTCGTTTTATGATGATAGTTTTCTTCTATGGCATCCAGTACCTTGCGCTCGGTCTCGAGGTCAAGGCTGGAGGTACTGTCGTCAAAAATCAGTACATCGGGATCACGCAGCAGCGCTCTGGCGATCGCGACACGCTGCTTCTGTCCGCCGGACAGGGACGCGCCGCGTTCGGAGATCACGGCGTCATAGCCGTTCTTCAGTTCCACAGCGAACTCATCCACACACGCGGTCTTAACCGCTTTGTCAAACTCTTCCTGTGTACAGCTAATTCCCTTGGTGATGTTCTCCTTGAGAGAAGCGGAAAACATATCGCTGTTCTGAAATACCGGCAGGATCCTCTCACGCAGACTCTTCAGATTCCATTCTCTGATATCGGTACCGTTGATCTGAAGGGATCCGCCTGTGACGTCATACTGACGTATCATCAGCCGGCACAGCGTGCTCTTGCCGGAGCCGGTGGTACCGATAACGCCGATATACTCACCGCACTCAACAGAGAGCGAAACGTGATCCAGCACATCGCTGACAGCGTCTTTGTTCTGAGGATAACGAAAACAAACGTTATCAAAGCGGATACTCTCGATCGAAGAAGTCAGTTTCTTCTCGCCGGACTTAAGGGCGGGATCGGTATCCAGCACCTGTGAGAGTCTCTCCGCGGAAACTCTGCTGCGGGAGATAAACTGGAAGATGCCTCCCAGCGTCATCATGGACATCATGATCATCTGGGAGTAGTTGATGGCCGCCATAATGGAGCCTACCTGTATGGTCTTCGCCTGCACCTGAAAGCCGCCGATGAAGATCACCGCGAGTACGACGCCGTTGAGAATCAGCATGACCAGAGGATTGAGGATCGCCATAAAGATCTGGATACGCATGATGGTATCGGTCAGATCGCGGTTTTTCTGGTCGAAGCGTCCGACCTCGTAGCCTTCACGCACATACGCTTTGATCAGTCTGTTGTTGGAAACGATATGGATCGCGGCGCTGTTTAGCTTATCAAGCTTTTGCTGGATGGTGCGAAACACCGGCGCGGAGCGCTTGATAAAGTAATACATGATCAAAATCTGCAAAGGAAGGGAAACCAGCAGGATGATACCGTATACCTTATCAATGACCAGCACCATCACGATGCCGAAGATAAACAGCATCAGCGGTTTTATTACCGTCTGGACAAATACGCCCGAGAACTCGGTGACCACCTTGGTGTCGTTGGTCATCCTCGTGATCATAGAGCCGGATGTGTAGGCGTCCTCCTGCTCAGAGGAGAGAGCCATCATTCTCCGAAACACGTTTTTGCGCAGGTCGTTGCCGAAGCGCTGAGAATAAACATTAGAGAGGATACAAGAGATATATCCGCCGATACCGCCGATTACCGCGACCAGCAACATCATGCCGCCCGCTCTGAAAACCACATCGATATTCATCTGCAGTACGCCGTCGTCAACGATCTGCTCCATGTATCTGGGCTGCAGAACGTTAGAGGCTACTTCTACGGTGACCAGTATCACGGCAAAGACGATCATCAGAGTATACGGTTTTAGATAACGGAAAATTCTCTTGAAATACTTCATCCGTACCTCACAACAGCGATGGGTCCCATCAAAAAGCGCGTTTTCAAGCGCGCAAAATTACCCATAATAAATATACCAATAAGTAATTACTATTCTATAATAATTCCTATTATAAGTCAATAGAATCGGGCTCTTTTTATGAAATACCACGTGAATAAAACGTAAACTTTTATTCTTGTTTTGCCTTTTTGCGATAAGGATCCTCCTGCTTGCGATCCCGGCTTACTAAGAAAAGGACCGCCTTGAGGCAGTCCTTTGTCGTGACACACGGATTCAGTTGGTTTGTTTTCGTTCCATCCAGCCCATACCGTACTCTGTATCGGTCTCTATAAATAAGCAGCGATAAGACATTTTCGGAGAGTATTCTGTATCACTGCTTCTGTTATAAAGGGTCCAGGTCAGCAGTCCGTCCGGCAGCAATACCACCGGCGCGTCGGGCAGATAGGCGTATATTGTCGCGGACTCTTTCAGTCCGTAGGCTTCGCTGTAAACGGTTCGAAGTCTGTGATCGGAGTTTTCTATTTTTTTGATCTCTTCTGTCCCGGGTTCGTTTTCATATGCGATATCACCGAGTTCAAAGGAGTAAGTATAAGCGTTTATCCTTTGCGGATTTTGGAAGCGGCCGCTGAATTTGGCATAGTAAACGGTGCTATCGTAACCGTCGCCGCTTTCGCCCATGTTAGAATCACTGTATTCGCCGCTGAAGGTCCCGTCATCGTTGATCGTCATGAAGGTACCCCATCCGCCTATTCCCGAGGAGAACAGGTATTCTCCTTCGAACTTTGAGAAAATATCCGTATCGGAGAGCGCGGTTTCGGCTTTTGGCAGCTCGGAGATCTCCTCTGAATGCTTGAAGAGCGACCAATACTTCTGACCGTCGTATTCTTTCTCGGAGAATACCGCATAATAGGTCTTTGCGTAGGTGCTGTATTTGCGGCTGTAGTAGCTGTCAACACAGTCATAGACGATATAGTATTTTTCACCGTCATAAAGGATCTCCCGATAAGAGACAGCAAAACCCGGACCGCCTACGCCGCCGATTTTTCTGTAAAGATACATCTCGCCGTCTTTTTCGTATTCATAGAAATCGGGATCGCTGTCCAGATCGCTCTGAAGCAGCTGCTGCGCGTCGATCGCGTTGATGTTAAAAACATTCTGCATGATCCACATAAGCTTTTTCTTGGGATATTCCAGCGTGCCGGCGTTGTTGAATTTCTTGAGGGGATCAGAGCCGTTTTGCCAGATCTCTTTGACTTCTCCGCCCGGATAAAGCGAATTCTCTACACAGGAGGGATTGCCGGCAATATATCTGACCATGTTCTTGCTGCCGTAATCCGGATTGCTGCAGTCAAATTCTCCTGTTCCCGCAAAATCATAGAACTGCAAAAATTGCGCCAGGCTTTCGGGAATATCGGAGGGGTCGACGATCGTGACCTCACGGGTTTTCTTTGACGCTTCATCCGGCGTTGCCTGATCCGGTGTGGCGCTGTCCCGATCACCGGAGCTGATACCGTTATCCAGATATTCTATCGCGTCTTCATAGGACATCGCGACCGAGGCGATATCAATGAAATAGTTGAATTTGAGCGCCCGTGCGCCTGTGCCGCCCGAGACAATCACCCTGTCGATAGAATCGACAAAGTCGCTGAGCTCTGTGTTGAATGTATCTTCGTCGACGTTCTGTGTGTTGATGTAATACTCGTAACGGTATGCGTTCTCGTCGTTTTCTGTCTGCCATTGATAGCGCATCCGATACTTCTCTTCCTGCCGGATTTCGCTGTTTTCTTTGCGCAGGGAGAAGATCGCGGCGCTGCCGGTTTCCGGTCTTTCATAATCAGAGAAGAGATATAAACTTCCTGTATCCTCATCCTGCAAGATGCAGAGGAAGTCTACGGTACCGTCATCGATATGACTTTCATAAATGACCTGCGCCTCATTATCTATGATATCATACATCCGGATCACAGGGAACTGACTTCCCTCTTCATCCTGTTTCTGAGCGACATAAAACATCGAGGGAACATCTTCTTCGCCGACGTCACAGAAAGCGAATAGATCTCTGTCGTTTTCACCGGGATCAAAGTGCGATTCATCCTGAATATGGACCAGCACTTCTTTGTACAGCGTAAGCTTTTTGATATAGTTTTGATTGCGGATCATATTCTGCACCAGAAAAACAGCGAAAACGATCAGCGCCGCCGCGACGACGCTTGAAATGCAGATGAGAGTGATCAGGACTGCTTTTTGGCGGGAGGAAGAAGCTTCCGCGGCTTGACCGGGATTGACATACACCCCGCATGTCGGACACTGAGTCGCTCCTTTTTTCAGCTTGGTCCCGCAATGATAACACTTCATAAAAATACTCCTTTAGGGTCGATTTTGATAGGTCTTTATAATTCTGTCAGGCTTTCGTACTGTCTGAGATGGATGAAGGTGGGGCAGTCGCTTCCCGATACCACATCCATCAGTCTGAGCCTGTCGTCTTCGATCTTCATAAGGACAAAGTCGTCGTAGTATACCGTAGTCAGATATGTCTCAAACTGCGGAAGGATCTTTCGACGATAACGAAACGCGCTGACAAAGCTTCTCTGCAAAGCTGCGGTGAGTTGTATGACGCCGTCCTCGGGACGCAGGTCTGAGGAGAAACGATATTCATACGGATAAAACAGCAACAGGTTCTTTTTGGTTTCCAGCTTCTCCAAGAACACCTTGATATCTTTCTCGTACGCTTGCAGGGTATCGCCCGTGCGGATACGCTCCAGATCCTCCAGCGACGACTGACGGATCGCCGAGTGCATTCTGGTGATAGTGATTTCATTCTCGACTATGAGCTTGTCGCGCTTGCCCTTATAGCCGACGATCGCGCCGTTTTCATCGATCTTGTAGTGCGGCGTCAGCAGACTTGACGCCTTCATGCTCGACTGGCTGGCGATCAGCTTGAAGTCGATCCCGTACTCTCCCGAGTAGGCGTCACATTCCGCGTGCGCCTGCGCGCCCTGCCAGACGAATTCCCGCGGATGCCGCTCGCGCATCTTTGCGGAATGGTTGAGC
>CAZPOG010000150.1:0-5074 GCA_964588105.1 uncultured Ruminococcus sp.
ACAGCCGCCGAGGGCGACCTTAGGGAAAGTGCAACAGAAAAGAACTACATTCTGTTTACGGAGTGTACAGGTGGAAAGGCGAGGTAAAAGCTCACCGGGGTAATGGAGACATTACCGCCGTGTAAACCCTATCCGAAGCAACACCGTGGAGGGACACATAGCCTGCTCGGCTGTCCCGTGGAGGTGGCACCGAGCTTGGCGGTAACGCCAAGCCAAGATAGATGACCGTCCGATACAGAACCCGGCTTACAGATTTGCTCGCATATATAAAAAGACAGTCCGCGCAGGACTGTCTTTTTATATGGTCACTCGCTTCGCTCAAACAACTTTGATCTGTCCTTTTCATGATTCATATATTATTTCTGAAGTATTGTGTTATTCCATTTTATATGTTATGATATAAATAATCAGTAGTTTACTGCGTATATCCTTTGTAGATTATCTGGTGAAGTTACCCTTGTTTTCAATGGCACATTTACCCCGTATGATGCGAATAATCTATGTTGAGGAGGATTATGATGAAGAAGTTATTCTCTGTTATGATGACCGCGGTACTATTGATTGCCGCGATGCTGCCTGTGCTGACAGTCAGCGCGAACGATGCCAAAACGCTGTCTGTTCCCGATGACGCACATCGGTTTGGAGACCACTATTATAAATGGTATCAGGATGCTCTTGACTGGAGCGACGCGCAGAAGGCGTGTGAGGCGCTCGGCGGTCACCTTGTGACGATCACCGACGAGAAGGAGCAATTGTTTGTTGAAAGTATCTGTTTTGATTCATCGTGGATCGGCGGCTTTCGGGAATACGCCAACGACTGGCAGTGGGTCACGGGTGAGGCTTTTGACTATACGAATTGGGAAGAGGGAGAGCCTAACAATTCCGATAACGTGATCCCCAACGAGAACCGTATCGCGTTGTGGCCGCGGCGCTGGAACGATCTTAACGAGCGTTCCCGGGAGCAAAATGGCTATGTCTGCGAGTGGGATAATATCCCGCCGGTAACACCTACACAGGGCGAGACGGAGCCGGCGTCTGACATTTCGACCGAACAGCCTGATCCGGACAGATATGAGTTTAACGGTCACTATTATCAGGTGTTCTATGGAGCGTTCGACTGGAGTGACGCGGAGAACCTGTGCGAGAAGCTCGGCGGTCATCTTGCTACCGTGACCGATGAAAAGGAGCAGTTATTTCTCGAAAGCATCAGCGACGATTCTGTTTGGATAGGAGGTCTCCGCGTCTATGCCAACGATTGGCATTGGATTACGGGAGAGCCTTTTGCGTATACAAACTGGGATGAGGGAGAGCCGAACAACTCCGATAATGTGATTCCCAACGAGAATCGTATCGCGTTGTGGCCTAAGCGATGGAACGATCTTAACGAGCATTCCCGGGAGCAAAATGGCTATGTTTGCGAGTGGGATGAGTTCAGCGCGGTAATGCCTACTGTTCCTGAAACACAAGAGCCAACGGATGAGCCGAATTTTGAGAAAATCGTCTATGACCGTGAGAGCGGAATCTCTCTTTCTTACGATAACGATCGGGATTATGCCCTTACGGTAGAGCGGATCACCGTGGATGAGATTGTTCATCCGATTGTTGGAAAGAAGCTCGCGGCATATGAAATAACTTTGCTCTGTGAAAACGTTGAAGTTCAGCCTGACGGCAAGGTCAGACTCAGCGTTCCCGCGTTATCTCCCAAGGCGCGGATTTACAGGGCGGAGACAGACAACTCAGTGACGGATATGAACGCTGTCTATCAGGATGGGTGTTTGGTCTTTTTCGTTGACCATTTCAGTCTTTATGTGCTGTCGGATTCCGACAGCATTCTCGGAGATGCGGATACAGACGGCGTTGTGTCTGTTTTGGATGCAACTTGTATTCAGAAGAAGCTTGCCAGTATCAATCTGTCCGTGTTCAATACCGTCGCCGCAGATACGGATGAGGACGGCGTTGTGACGGTTTTGGACGCCACAACGATTCAAAAAAAGCTCGCCCGGATCCCTTCCAATCAGAATATCGGAAAACCGCTCAGCGACTGATTTGAAGATCATACGAACGTCGACAGCGATAGGAGATTTACCGTTATCGGCGCAACAGATATCCGAAAACATAAGGATATGCCCTATGGAACAGGCGAAAAACAAATAAAACAAAAACGCAAAGGCGCTGTGAAGAAATGAAGTGTGAAACTTCAATCATCACAGCGCCCTACAATATTAAACAATCGTAATTATTTTTTCCTCGATTCCAGCAGCTCGTTCTTGACGTCCCAGAGTTTCTGCGAAAGGTCGACATAATACTCATGCGGGTTCTCGAATCGCTTGACTTCGTCCCAGAGGGTGTCGAGTGCGACACGGCAGTAGTCGCGGATCTGGTCGAGCCTCGGCATTTCCATCACCGGCTCGCCGTTTTTGAAGTATTGCTTCTTGAGCTCTATCGCAAGGAAGTTCTCCACAGTCTTTCTCTTCCAAGTATGCTCGGGATCAAAGATCTCGTAGGGCTTGGAGTCGTCGATCACCTCGTCGAAGAGAGTGATCACATCAGCGATCGCCTTGTGGGTATCCCTGTCATACAGACGGTAGATCTTTTTGAAGCAGGGAGTGGTGATCTTTTCGACATTCTCGCTGATCTTGATCTTCGGGATGATGTTGCCGTCTTCATCCTCAACGCCGCAGAGCTTGTACACGCCGCCGAACATCGGTTCCGACGCGGAGGTGATCAGTCTTTCTCCTACGCCGAAGGTGTCCACCTGAGCGCCCTGCAGGAGCATATCCTTAATAATATACTCGTCAAGAGAGTTGGAAGCGCAGATCTTGCAGTCGGGGAAGCCTGCGTCGTCAAGCATCTTTCTTGCTTTTTTGCTCAGATAGGTGATATCGCCCGAGTCGATACGGATACCCGCGGGACGAATGCCCTTGGGAACCAGCTCTTCGTTGAAGATCTTGATCGCGTTCGGGATACCGGACTTTAATACATTATATGTATCTACCAATAAGGTACACGCGTGAGGATATCTTCTCGCGTACGCGCGGAACGCATCTTCTTCACTGTCAAACATCTGGATCCAGGAATGTGCCATGGTGCCGAGCGCAGGAATTCCCATTTCTCTGTCCGCAATGGTGCAGGCGGTGCCGACACAGCCGCCGATGTAGGTGGCTCTCGCGCCGTATACTGCGGCGTCAAAGCCCTGCGCGCGTCTGGAGCCGAACTCCATGACCGCTCTGCCCTGTGAAGCGCGGGCGATCCTGCTCGCTTTGGTGGCGATCAGGCTTTGGTGATTGATGCACAGCAGAACCATGGTCTCGATGAATTGCGCCTGGATCACGGGACCTCTGACAGTTACGATCGGTTCTCCGGGGAAGATAGGCGTGCCTTCCGGCACCATCCAGACGTCACAGGAGAATTTGAAATTCCTGAGATATTCAAGAAATTCCTCCGAGAAAATCCCTTTGCTTCTCAAAAAGACAATATCTTCATCTGTGAATTTCAGATTCTTCAGGTATTCTACCACCTGTTCGACGCCTGCCATGATCGCAAAACCCGCTTTGTCGGGGTTCTTTCTGTAGAACATATCAAAGTAGGCGATTTTATCCTGAAATCCGTTCTCAAAATAGCCTCCTGCCATCGTTAATTCATAAAAATCTGTCAGCATTGTCAGATTTCTGTTCTCATATTTTGTCATATGGTACCTCTTTTCCCATTTTTTGCAAAAATAGGGCAACACTATATATTGTGGCTCTAATATTGTCAACAACTATTATAACATAATTGTTTACAAAAAACACTACATTTTGACTACAAAAAGTTAAAGAGTTGTAACAAACATGATAAAAAAGTTTCAAAAAATTAAAAATTCTTACAAAAAAGACTTGTTTTTTTTCGAATAACGTATTATAATACACTTACATTAGCTTTTTGAGTTTAAAGAATTTCCGTTGAGAATTATCTAAAAGAAAAAACTCACTTGTATTTTGAATATATTTGGGGGATATAAACTTATGAGATTACGTAAGCAAGAACTCGGAGACCGTAACTTAGTAGGCGCCCGTGTAGAGGCGGCGAGAAAAAAGAAGGGTATGAAACAGAAAGAGCTGTTAGCTCAGCTTCAGGTCAACGGTGTTGACATGAACGCATCGGGTCTTTCCAAGCTCGAAGGTCAGATCAGATTTGTTACCGACGTAGAGCTGGTTGCTTTAGCAGACATCTTAGAGGTTTCCGTAGATTTCCTTTTGGGCAGAGCCCAGCAGTAAAATTTGATATTTTCCAAGCATTTTGGTTTCTGTTTTTTCAGACGGTAGAGTTTTCCGACTCTACCGTTTGAATTTTTTTATATTGTTTTACCATACTGTTTTTAGGATAACATATATTTGATATTATTATAATTCTATATTCGAATTATAAAACAGAAGGTGAAACAAATGAGAGACGCTTTGAATCGATACAGCCCTTATATAAAGTTTTTATTACTATATACATTAGTATTCTTTTTTATCGCAAAGCTGATTGTATTTTTTCTTCCGTTTCTGATTTCGATCACGATCGCGGTGGTGATGAAGCCCGTTTATGATTATCTCAAGCATAAATTTTCTTTTCAGCCAGCTTTCTCTGCGACGGTCATCACACTGTTTTTATTTTCCCTATTTCTTTCGCTGTTCTCGTTTCTGCTGTTTCTGATTATTAGAGAGCTGATAAGGCTGATCGAAGAGAACGCTGATATCCTGTCTTCTTACTTCGACAGATTCAGTTCTTTTGAGACTGTCTATCAGACTTTACTTTCCGGAGAGACGTTCTCCCGCGTTTCGGGAATTGCTGTTTCGGCAGTCAGGATCGTTCCGCTTCTGATCACCTTTGTGATCGTTTCATTTGTATTAACGGTATATTTTCTCAATCACCTCAGCGATATCAAGAAAGGTTTGTTGGATCGTTTTACCGGTGCGAGAAGGGAGAAGCTCTCGCTGATTCTTAATAACGGTTATCGAATCATCAGAAAGTTTTTCCGTTCCTATCTGATCTTATATGTGATCACCTTTGCGGAGGCGGTGTTTATTTTCCTTCTGACCGAGACGCC
>CAZPOG010000151.1:0-5016 GCA_964588105.1 uncultured Ruminococcus sp.
CAGAGGTTTTGCCGGAGCCTGCCGCTGCGGAGACGATCACCGAGCCTCCCCGCGCTTCGATCGCGTCAAGCTGATGCTCAGTCCAAGCCATGGCTCTCCTCCTCTCTGCTCAGTTCTTCATATACGGTATCTTTATCTTTTTTGATGATTTCTCTGACGCTGTCGGACTCTCTGTGGGTACATACCGAAAGATACGGACACCACTGGCACGCGTCAACGCTCGATCCCTTGGAGGGCAGAGCGTCGATCTCACCGTCATACAGCGACTGTGCCATATCACAGATCAGAGTATCGATCTTTTTAAACAACGCTCCCATCTGCTCTACGGAGGCAAGGCTCTCTCCCCCAGTGAGTTCATCGCCCTTGAGCGATACGGGGATAAAGGAGCCTTTGAGGTCTTTCTCCATCGCAGAAAGCACCTCTTTGTCCTCTAATACGATACCGTGCATCGTGTACTTGGAGAGAAGCTTTTTGATGAGTCCTTCCTCATCCTTTGCGTCGCTGTCGGAAACTCCGGGTGATACGGCGGGCATATACAGCACACCGGCGGGAGACAGATTCTCCCCGTACTTTTCTTTTCCGTTTGAATGAATTGCGGAGAGATAGATCAGCATTTGCAGATTCAGACCGTAGAGGATATCCGAAAGGCGGAACTCTTTCTTGCCTGTTTTATAATCGATCACGCGGATATACTCTACGCCGTCCTTTTCGTAGGTATCGACACGATCCACACTGCCGCGGATACGGATCTGCTCGCCGTCTTTGAGCGTGACGGTATAAGCAGGGATCTCCTCCCCGATGGACAGTTCAAAGTCAGCGGGACGGAAACTGCTCTGGGAAAGCTCAGCGACAATCCGCATCACCAGATCGGTCGCCGTCTTGCGGATCCGATAGACAAGATAGAGAAAACGCTTGTCCTTATTCTCTTTGCCGCCCAGGTGCTTTTCGATATATTCATCCAGCAGCGCGAACACTTCCGCTTCTACCACGCTTTTTTCAATCAATGAGAAGTCGTCATCCTTGTGATTTCTGAAGAAATTCTCCATCACATAGTGCATCAGGGTACCGTATTCTAACGCGTCGATCGACGCCTTGCGGCGTTCCTTGACGGAGAGACCGTAACGACAGAAATATTCAAATCGACACATATAGAACTTGTCCACCTGTGAGGAGGACAAAAAGTGATTTTTGGAGAACAGCGCCTTGGAGAGCGCCTTGTCACGGATGTGGCGGCGTTCTCTGCGCTCGGCGGATCCGATCGCCGAAAGCGCGGCACGATACGCAGGGTCGTTCTCAAAATACGACCGCAGCGTATAGAGCTCTTCTCCGCCGGAGCGGTAACGGGAAATATAATACTCAAAAGCGGCTTTCTTGGAGTACAAATGCTCGCTCACGCCCTGCTCCAGCGCGGAAGTCTCTTTTGCGTTCGGGAAGATCTCAGAGAGCTCTCCCATCATAGATGAAGCAGACAGCTTCTCTGCCGAGAGCGACATCGCGGGATAGCTGACATACAGCCTCTGTGTCGCGCAGGTCAGCGCGCGATAGACGTAATATTTTTCGGTATCTAAAAGTTCCGCCACCGAGTCGGACATCGGCAGATCCATCGCGATCAGCTCCAGCCGTTCGCTGTCGGTGAACACTCCAGCCTCAACAGGGTTATGGGGAAACTCATCCTCCGTCGCGCCGATGACGAATACTGCTTTTTTGTCCAATAATTCCGCGCGGTCCGCCAAGGCGACGTCAACCTGATCAACGCCTCTCGGGATAGATGATAATTCTGTATTAGAAAAATAAATATGTAAGAGCTCATAAAACTTCTTTGGATCCATACGGTAGCTTCCCACCACCGCGACCATCTTGTCAAGGATCTCACAGAGAACATTCCACAGTCTCACCAGCTCCGCGCTGAGATCGGCGCGCTCCTGCTCTTCAAAGCGATCGCATAAAGCGTCGATATTCTCTCGCACCTTCAAAGAGTAGAGCAGGTTTATCAACGCCTTTGCGACGGAGATCGCGTCGGTATCCCTGATCGCGCGGGAGAAACGCCTGAGCTTGCCGATGACGTCCGCGCGCAGGGCTTCTACACGCTCCAGCGTTTCTTTATCCTTATCGGTAAACTCATCGGCAAAGCCGCAGGGGTTCGCCTCAAAAGTCGAGTAGAACTTGGAACCGGAAATATCCCATACGTACAGATAGTTCTCAAAGTCGGCGATATCCTCCACAGAATAGACGGTCAGTCCGGACTTGAAAACGCCCAGCACATCGTCACGGTCAAAGCCCCTTGTCGCACAGAGGAACGCCGCGTTGATCAGCCGTACCAGAGGGAAGCTGTCGATCGGATAAGGCTCGTCCATAAAATAGGAAATATCATACTTTTGCAGAGCAACCGACAGCACGCCGGCGTATTTGTCGGTGCTGCGCGCGATGATCGCGATATCCCGATAGCGATAACCCGATTCTGTCAGTTTCTTGATATTCCTGCCGACAAAGTCGCACTCGTCGTAGATATCACGGGCGCAATAACGGGTAATATGCTCCGTATTATTCTTATAAGGAATTTTATGATAACGATAGAAATTCTCCTCGACCGCCTTCAACTCGTCGTTTTCAAAGCGAAACTGCTCGTCCATCATTACGGGAGCGGCAAGAGAAATGCCGTTATCCTTTGCGATCGCGGAGAGTCTTCTTTTCGTCTTTTTTAAAGTATTGAAGACGTCGGTATTTCTGTCATCTTCTGTATTCATACACAGAGCGACGAACATCTCTTTGCTCTGCCGCATCAACCTCTCAAGCAGGGCGTATTCCTGCATGGTAAAGCCGTAGAAAGAATCCACCGCCACAGTATATCCGTCAAAAAGCTTCTCCCTCTCTATCGCGTCCGCCGCCTTTGAAAGTGAATCCAGCGGATCAAGATAGCTCTTCTCCATCAGCGCGTTATACGCGTCATAGACAAGAGCGGATTCAGAGAGCTTTTTGGAGAGGGTTTCATTCTGAGAATTTTGCGCCGCTTCTTCGAGCAAATTTGAAGAGATCCCGCACTTCTTGTATTCCTTTACAGCGGACAGCATCAGCTCGCACAAATCAAGCTTGGACGCGCGCTTGGAAAACAGCGACAGAGAGGGCGCGACCTCTTCCAGCGCGAGGCTCATCACCACATGACGCACGCCCTCGTCCGCAAAACTTGCAAAACGGTTGCCGGTATGCTCAAAGACATAATCGCACAAGCGAGAGAATCCCAGAACCAGAATATTGCCGGAAAGCGCCGGCCCCAGAATGGAGAGAAACGCCGCCTCGGTCTCGAACGACTTCTGGTCGGGAACGATGAAGAGCAGCTTCTTCTCCCCCGCCTTCGCCATAGCAGCAAGGTAGTTTTTCAGATATTCACTTTTTCCCGTGCCGGATCGGCCTAACACAAATCGGAGCATTGGTTCCTCACAATTATCTATATTTTCTGTCTGTCATTCTATCAAATCTCATGTCCGATAAACGGTACTCTATCGAAAGCACGCGCGCAGGCGTTCGTAATATTCGACGATCTTGAAACGAAAGGTAAGGTCGTCACAGGTGACCACCTCATACTCTCCCTCATCGAGATCCTCCCGGAGCTCTTTTCTCGTTGCAGCGCCGACGCACAAAGCGGGATACATCACACACCAGAAGTTATCTCCTCCGCCCTCTCCGATGGTCAGCTTTAATGCGTCGTACCACCCTGCAGGCATGGTGAAATCCTCATAGTATCGGGTGTTGAAATACGTATTCTCTATCGCCGCGGTCACAGAATAATCCGCGCCGCTGTCACGCACGACCGTATTCGCGGTCTTCTCGATCAGGGGAAGATTCTCCTGTGTGATCCGCATCGCGTCAGCCTTACAGTCAGCTCCGTCATACAGCGGCGATATCGCGGAAAGCACCGCGTCACGCACACTAAGCTTCATGCTTTGGTCATATGCCGAGTTGGAATTCGGGATAATATGAACGCGAAACACATCGCTGTATAATTCTTCACAAGAATTTTGAAACGGGATCAGCGCTATCAGAACGGACAAAGCTGTCGCCGCTGTCACAACACGTAAAAACTGTTTCAAAAAAGATTACCTGCCTTTCTACCGGGAGTTTTGGCAGGTAAACGGTTACTTATTCAATTGTCGCGCCGTCTTTTATCGGCTCGCACAAAAATACCTTGTCGAATTTTTTCTTCAAAGCGGCAGCGCAGGACTGCGCCTGCTTCTCGGAAAGGAAGATCGCGTAAACGGCGGAGCCGGAACCGGACATAGACGCGCCCAGCGCCTTGAACTTCATCATTTGCTTCTTGATCTCATTGATCTCGGGCAGGGTCAGCACCTGTTCGAACTCGTTGTACAAGCAGGAAGACATCCCCCTGATATCGCGGCGATAAAGCTGTTTTACCACCTCGTCGGTATAGAGAAAGCCCTTGTACGGCTTGCTGTCGCACTTCTCGTATGCCTCTTTGGTAGAGACGGAGATCTCCGGCTTGCAGATCACGATATGGCACTTCTGCAAAGCGCAGAGCTTCTTGAGCGTTGTGCCGGTACCGGACGCGAGCATCGTTCCTCCTAAAAGGCAGAACGGCACATCGGAGCCGACCTTCGCGCAGATATCCGCCATCTCCTTCATCGTCAGATGGGTTTCATAGAGGAAATTGAGCGCAAGCACGGTCGCGGCGCCGTCAGCGGAGCCTCCCGCTAAACCCGCCTGGGTAGGGATCTCTTTGTCGATCACTACGGTAACGGGATGCGGTACAACGCCGGTCTCATGATAAAAGGCAAGCGCCGCCTTATAGACGATGTTGGATCTGTCACAGGGGATATCATAGCCCTCGCAGGAAATAACGACCTCGTCGGACTCACGCTCATCGTCCATCGAGACGATGAGCGTATCATAGAGCGACACCGCCTGCAAGACCATCGCGACGGTGTGGTAGCCGTCGGGACGTCTGCCGACAATATCGAGAGACAGATTGATTTTTGAGGGAGCTTTGACCTTAACCTGTGTCAT
>CAZPOG010000152.1:0-4985 GCA_964588105.1 uncultured Ruminococcus sp.
TAGGTCATATGCGCTTAGATCGTATACAGCCACATCATTTGAACGCTTTCTATAAAAGCCTTGCAGAGAAGGGCGCAAGACGTCGCGTCACTTATTCTCCTGCTGTTGATTTGAAAGCGATAGCCAAAGAAAAGAAGCTGACCGCTACGGGTATCGAGCGTGATTATGGCGTGGGTGCTTCATCCATCCGGGCAGCGTTCAACGGTTCCGGGGTTTATGAAAAGACGGCGGGCGCGATCTCTGAGGCCCTCGGATTGCCTATGTCAAAGGCTTTTGAGGTAGTCGGTGCAGACGTTCCGTTGTCCGCTGAAACAGTCAGGCATTATCATCGGTTCCTGTCCTCTGTCCTCGGCGTAGCGGTCAAGTGGCAGATTATACCATCAAATCCTTGCGCCCGCGCTACGCTCCCAAAGGCAAAGAGAAAGCCCGCCAAGTACCTTGACGAGCAAGAGGCGAAACAACTGCTTGAATGTATCGAGCAAGAGGATATGCAACACAAGACGATGATCAAGCTGTTGATGTATACAGGTCTGCGCCGTGAGGAAGTCTGCGGTCTGGAATGGTCGGACATTGACTTTGAGCATAATGTGATCACGGTACAGCGCAGCTCCCTATATATCCCGAAAAATGATTATATCGAGGAATCGGGTATTATCACTGATACCACAAAGAATGAAAGCTCCGTCCGATCTATCAAAACGCCCGAATCAGCCATGAGGATGCTAAAGGATTACAGAGTATGGCAAATGCAAAAGCGGCTGATGGTGGGCGACAGATGGGAGAATCATAACAGATTATTCACAACAGCGACAGGAAAGCCGATACACCCGGACACAATCTCGGGATGGTTCGCGGATTTCATCAAAAGGCATGATCTCCCCCATGTCACGATCCATTCACTCAGGCACACAAACGCGACCTTGATGATTAACTCAGGCGTACCGCTGCCGACAGTATCGGCCCGCCTCGGTCATGCAAATCCTACCACTACCGCCAAGATATACACCCATGCGATTAAATCGGCTGACGCTGTAGCGGCTGAACAGCTTAATGATATTCTCTCAGAATCATCATACAGCAAGCGCGGAATAGAAAGCGCATGATCCGTCACGGGGGCTTGACGCTTATTTGACGCATACGATTACGGTTTGACGCTTATCACGACAAAGAGTTACAAAACAATGGCGAACGAAAAACCGCATAATAAAGCCATTTATCGAGAGTTAAAAAGAGATACAAAAAGGTAGTAATTCATTTCGTAATCAATAGGTCGTGGGTTCGAGTCCCATCTCTAGCTCCATATTAAGACCATACCATTGATACAATGCCGATGGTATGGTTTTTCTCATTCCTATGCCATTTTTCAGGGGTAGCCCCTTTCTATCAATCAAATAATAGAACACAAAAACGCTCCGTTTTTAGGTTTTGATTAACTGCCGAAAAACAGAGCGTTCACTTTTTATTGCGAATTTAGAATTATAATTGATTATCGGTCGGTAAGTTGTGATATGCGGTCAGTCTATAACCCTTTTGCGGTCGATGAGTTCACCTTTGCGGTCGGTGACTAATCTTATGTGGTTGATTAGTGTTTTATATTATCATCTGCTTCCTTGAAATATAAAGCCAGTGCAAATGTTACTTATAATCCGTTGCTTTATAAACCGCATACTCTATACTTGTATTATACAGAATATGAGGTGAACATATTATGATTACTGAAGATTTTGGAAATCGTATCAAAGAACTACGTCAAAAGACTGGATTAAGTCAAGAAAAATTTGCGTTAAAAATCGGAATGGATAGAACATATTTTGCCTCTGTCGAAGTTGGCAAAAGAAATATTGCTATCTGCAACATTAGCCTCAAAAAAATGATAGACATTTTTATAATGATATGTTACTATATTTTTCGGCATTATAAATCTGATACCACTGCCGCGAGTTTTTTCGAAACAAAGTGAAAGCAAAATGAAAAAAATATTATCTTTGTGCCTGATAATGATACTTATGCTGACTATCACCGGCTGTACGGCGAACAGCAGCCAATCCTCTGACGATGATAATGAACAGCTCAGTATGCAGGTCGGATTTGACGCGGACGAATACTATGAGCGGTTAGAGAGCTGCGTGGCTCAGATTCGTGAAAAAACGGATTTTGTTCCCGATATCGCGGCCTCGGCGCGGATACAGTCGGAATGAGTACGGTGGTCGAGACGATCGCCGCAAGGCATATGGGAATGCGCGTTTGCGCGGTCAGCTGCGTCACCAATTTGGCAGCGGGTATGCAGGAAAAGATCTCCCACGATGAAGTGAAAAGCAACTCTAACGATTCATCAAAGAGCTTTGCGCTGCTGATCAGTGGGTTGCTCGCAAAAATGTAGGATTTCATTTAGATCTAAGTTTTATATGCTGTTATAATAATCGACGTCATCAGATGAGAAAAATCATTTTGGATACAGGGAGTTGATACCTTGAAGAAAAGAATCATTGCCGTACTCGGCATTCTGGTTGTCCTTTCAGGCATACTGCTTGTCGGCTGCTCTGAAAGCGGATCAGAGTCAAAAACAAAAGAAGAAACAATCGGTATTATCGGTGCGATGGATAACGAGGTTGCTTCCTTGAAGGAAGCGGCAGATATTCAGAAAACGACAAAGATCGCAGAGATGGAATTCTGCGAGGGTACTCTGGGCGGAAAGAATGTCGTGATCGTTAAATGCGGGATGGGTAAGGTGAATGCCGGTATCTGTGCCCATACTTTGATCAACGGCTTTGACTGTACAAAGATCATCAACACCGGCGTCGCAGGCTCTCTGGACAGTCAGATTGATATCGGAGATATCGTGGTATCGACTGAGGCCGTCCAGCACGATTTTGACGTAGAAGCCATCGGCTTTAAAAAGGGTGAGATCCCGTACACCGGGCTGATCGCTTTCCCTGCGGATGAGGCGCTTCGGGCCGAGGCGGTAGAGGCGGTACAGAAGTCCGCTCCCGATATCCATGTGTTCGAGGGCAGAGTCTGCTCCGGTGACCAGTTCATCTCCACAAAGGAGCAAAAAGACACGATCATCAATAATTTCGGCGGTATGTGCTGTGAGATGGAGGGCGCGGCGATCGCGCAGACCTGTTATCTGAACAGCACGCCGTATGTTGTTATCCGCGCCATTTCTGACAAACCGGACGAGACAGAGATCGTTGACTATAAAGAATTTGAAGCTCAGGCGGCCGCAAGGTGCGCCAAGATCGTTCGGTATATGGTGGAGAAGCTATAGGCAACACCGCACAATTCGAGGCGTACACCTGAATCATGCGCTATCTATGAATAAACGTAATGTTGATTACGAACAAACCCTCTCTATCTATATCGCCGACGAGTTCGACTCTGTCAGCGTACGGAGTTTCCGTTTGGATTGAAATAATCACGGAAAAACTCATAATTTTTGCGACGGCTCCAAGTGGAAATGTCAATGACACATTTTTCAGCCTTTTTGTATTGCTCCATATTTTTCATCGGGTATCTTCCTGTTCATCATTTTAATCCTGTCGCAATCTTAATAACAGATGATCGGCTGATAATCAAGAAAAGGATTTGTCTGCTATGATTCAAAGCCGAAAGACGGCATATCTTACCGACCACCCTCATAAATTGTATCACTATTATTATATGCCTTGCGAGAAACCGCACAACAAAGCCGTTTTTGAGGTTTTGCTGTGCGGTTTTTGTTATTGCAAATATGCATTTTAAGTTTGTTGCGAAAGCAAAAATACGTTTGACTTCACCGAGAGAATACGATAGAATAGTTTTATCAGATAATTGTTTCCTATCAAACGCCGGAGAGGTATTGTTAATGACTATCAAAAAGTGGAACGCGCGGTTGTCGCTTCTGACAATTTTGTTGCTGCTGATACATGAAGGATATCAGCTTTTTGCCTATATCACGTTCTATTACAATCCGACGCTGTCAAAGGTGTCGGGATACGCTGTCGCGGGATGCTTTGTCCTGCACGGGATTCTGTCGGCGATCAGCGTTTTTTTCTTGCATGACGCGAAGAGCATCGCCTATAAAAGACTGAATATCAAAACCGTATTGCAGCGCGTCAGCGCGGCGCTCATCATCCTGCTGCTCCCGATCCACATCTTCTCCTTCTCTTTGCTGCAAAGCAGCGTGGGAGGGATCGGATATTGGATGGTTGAAACGGCTCAGATCCTCTATTATGCCGCGCTGTCCTGTCATATCGCTCTGTCATTCGGCAATGCGCTTATCTCGCTCGGTTGGCTTTCGGATATCAGAAAGAAACGCGTTATTGATATGATCGTTCTTGTTATCTGCGCGCTTTTGTTTATCGCAGTGAGCGTGATCATCACGACGACCCATACAAAGATCATAGGATAGGATAGAAAATGAAGAAAGTGTTGATTATTGGCAGCGGGATCGCGGGGCTGAGCTGCGCGGTCAGCTGTGCCGAAAAGAATATGGAAGTCACGCTGGTGTCTCCGTTTCCGTCGGAGCGCTCGCAGTCTGTGTTGGCGGCGGGCGGCATCAACGCTGTCACCGATCAGCATGAGCCCGGTGACAGTATCGCGTGTCACATCGAGGATACGCTGAAAGGCGGATGTGATATCGCCGGTAAAGAAGCTGTCAGAGGCTTATGCGAAAGCGCGCCGGATATCATCAAATGGCTCGAGAAGCTCGGCACCGTTTTCACGACAGAACCCGACGGCAGCGTCAGCAAAAGAGCTTTCGGCGGTCAGTCATACAAGCGCACCTGCTACTGCGGCGCGTCGACCGGCAAACAGATCGTGACCGCGCTGGTCATGGAAGCGAGGCGCTATGAGGGTATGGGACGCATCAAGCGCCGACTGTGGATGGATTTCTACAGCGCTTTGATCCTTGACGGCGTTTGCTGCGGTGCGGTGTTTTATAATGAAGCGACATGCGCGCCCGAAGCGATCACAGCGGACAGCGTCGTTATCGCGACCGGCGGACA
>CAZPOG010000153.1:0-4962 GCA_964588105.1 uncultured Ruminococcus sp.
TTGGGAGAGTTGATGTTGAACTCATAGCCCACCGCGTCATAGATCTCGTTCTTCAGCTCTTCGATCTGTTCTGAGAGCTTCTCGCCGTACTCGCTTATCCCCTCTACGTCTACCTCAAAGCCGATGTTCTCCATTCTTGCGAGCACACGCGCAAGCGGGATCTCGATCTCATAGAGCAGGCGGTGCTGTCCGAACGCCTCGATCTTCGCGCCCAGCTTCTCACACAGCGCGGGCATCGCGTACGCGCAGGAGAGGATGACGTCGTCGGACTTGGGCACGCTGATACCGTACTCGGCGCACAGACGCTCGAGGTCATAGCTCGACGACGACGGGCTGAGCAGATAGGCGGCAAGAGAGATGTCAAAGCCGATAAGGGGCTCTATCCCCTTCTCGTCGGCATAGGCGAAAAGCGGCTTGGAGTTGTCGGTATATATCGGTTTTCCCGATCGGAGTATCTGTATAAATAATTCTTCTGAAGAAATTTCATATAAATATTCTTTTGAAGAAATATACGCTTTCTCATATTTATTTTCTTTGAAAGAACAATAAAGATAGATCTTCTCCTCTTTGAGGATCTCATCGACGCTGTCACACGGCGTGATCTGAAGCTCTGCGCTCTCTTGATGCTCCGCTTCCTTAGGCGTTTCCACCGCCTCAAGGTCAAACTTCTTGATCAGGGAGAACAGCTCGAGCCGCGCCATCAGGCGGGCGGCGGCAGCCCTGTCGGGCTCTCTCATCTCATAGTGCGAGAGGTCGGTATCGACGGGAGCGCTGAGATTGATCTCGCCGAGCATGCGGCTGAGATAGGCGTTATCCTTGGAGTCAAGGAGCTTCTTCTTCATGTTCGGACGGATATCCAGCTCGTCGATGTGGTCATAGATATAGTCCACCGTGCCGTACTTCTGGATCAGCTCGGTCGCCCCTTTGGGGCCGATACCCGCGACGCCGGGGATGTTGTCGGAGGAGTCGCCTTGGATCGCCTTGACCTCGATCAGCGCCTTCGGCTCAACGCCGTATTCCTCTTTGACCGTCTCGGGTGTATAGAGCGCGGTTCCGTTCATATTCTTACACAGGCGAACGGAGATATGATCCCCGATCAGCTGGAGGCTGTCGCGGTCGCCTGTCGCGATCACGCAGTCGCTGCCCTCTTCGGCGCAGACGCGCGAAAGCGTGCCTAAGATATCATCGGCTTCATACCCTTCACAGGTCACGATGGGATAGCCCAGATAGCCCAGCAGTTCCTTTAAAAGCGGCATCTGCATGGCGAGCTCCTCGGGCATACCCTTGCGGTTTGCCTTATACAACGCGTACGCCTGATGGCGGAAGGTCGGCGCTTTGAGATCGAACGCGATCGCCACCGCATCGGGATCGACGTCGGATTTCATTTTTTCAAGCATCGTCATAAATCCGTAGACCGCGTTGGTAAAAACGCCGTCCTTGGTGGTCAGCGGTTTGATACCGTAGAACGCGCGGTTGACAATGCTGTTTCCGTCTACTACTAATAATTTCACAAAGGTTTCTCCCTTCGGTCAATCAATTTCTTTCGGCACGATGTGGGCATCGTGCCCTACGGTGTTATCGCAGCGTTTCTCTCGGACGTAGGGAACGATGCCCACATCGTTCCGCTATCAAATGTTTGAGCATAGCGAGTAACCTTTACTAAATCCTAATCATCCTCCGCCATCTCGCACGATATCAAGCCCCAATACCTTGAATATTTAACGACGCCTCCGCAATCGGGACAAGTCACCGTGCCTTTGGTATGTTTTTTAGGGTCGTGTATGGCAATGGAGTTATGACACCTTACGCAGGTGACATGAAACGTCTCATAGTGCGCGTCATCCGGTCGATAAATATCCGGCGCTTCTACGCCGTCGTACCAGCAGCTCTCCACCATGACCACGTCCTCCATATCGATGTCCGGAATGATCTCCTCGAAAAGCGGACGGTATCGCTCCGCTTCATATGGCGACAGACACTGCCAAGTATTGTCGAACGGTTCATAAATGCTGTACTGCAGCGGTTGGTCATGCAGGATATAGTCAATGTATTTACTGCCGGCGAGAGACGGACAGAAGGAATACTCATCCCATGTGATCTCGCCGATACGCTCCTTAAGATACTCATACGGATCTTCGATGCCGTACTTGGCGCATGCCACCCGCAATACTCTTTGGTTTCTGGAACAAGACATAACCATTCTCCTTTACCGAATCGGTATCATTGGTCAGAGTTTATAAATCACGTTCTCCGTGATCCAGTTATAGCGATACAGTCTCGGCACACGCTTGGAAACGGCGCACAGCACCTCATAGGAGATGGTATCTCCCCAGCGGGCGACGTCCTCGGCGGTGGGCTCGCCGTCGTGACCGTTGCCGAACACAACAACGATGTTACTAAGCTGAGCCTGAGGGAAGTCAGTGACGTCCAGCATGGTCTGGTCCATGCAGATACGCCCGACGATCTTGCAGTTCTTGCCGAACTTTCTCGTCGGATCCCACACGAACATATAGCCGTCCTTCGCGTAAGCGCGGATAAATCCGTCAGCGTAGCCTACGGGAACGGTCGCGATCCGCATATCACGCTCGGCGGTGAAGGTCCTGCCGTAGCTGACCGTCGCGCCCTTCTTAATGTCTTTGATGTGAGAGATCATCGTTTTCAGCCGCATTGCGGGACGCAGGTCGAGCTGTTCTCTGAGCTTGTCGGAAGGCGCATAGCCGTAGAGGATGATACCCGCGCGCACCATATCAAGGCGCATCTCCTTATAGTCGATGATCGCGCCGGAGTTGGAGCAGTGACGGAGCTCAAAGCGGATCTCCGCCTCCCCCAGCGTATCCACGGTATGGGTGAAGTTCTCAAACTGTCTGCGGGTGAAGTCCTCGCCGTCTTCGCCGTCGTCCGCGACCGCGAAGTGAGTGAAAATCCCCTCAGGGATCAGACCCTTCATCCGGCAAACCGATTTTATTTCTTCTATAGAATTATTATCTCTCGGAAACTCCTGACACATAAAGCCGATACGGCTCATGCCGGTGTCGAGCTTGATATGGATCTTGACTTCCACGCCCGAAAGAGCGCACTTCTCAGAAAGCAGCCCGGCGTACTCTGAACCGTAGACCGCCTGTGAGATATTGTATCGGCTCAAGTCCGCGCATCTGTCGGGAGGAGTGAAGCCCAAAATCAGGATGGGCTCGCTGATATCCGCGCGCCTGAGCTCCAGCGCCTCGTCGAGATTGGACACCGCAAGGAAGTCCACGCCGAGCTCATGATAAGTCTTGCAGATCTCCACCGCGCCGTGGCCGTAGCCGTCCGCCTTGACCACACAGCAGAGCTTGGTATCTTTGCCGATCGCCTCTTTGATGACCTGATAATTATGCTTGATCGAATCCATATTGATCTCCGCCCACAGCCGGCGGGTAAAAATCAAATCTTTATCCATAGTATGCTCCGTAAAGTGTACAAATTTTGCTATATTACATTATAATACAAAACTTTCGGTATTACAAGTTAAGATTCTGTTAATTAGGAAATAGGAATTAGGAATGAGGAATTGTCATTCTGAGGAGTGACCCTTGCGGTCACGACGTGAGAATCCCCTTGTCGTTACTACCGGTTCCCTGTTGCCGTTTCAACAGTAGGGAACGGTCTTGACCGTTCCGGACGTTGATAGCAGATACCGTTTTCTTCTGTGAAGCACATCAACCGTAGGGCACGATGTCCACATCGTGCCGAGCCTCCCCTACAGCTTAGGGGAGGTGTCAGCCCTTAGGCTGACAGAGGGGATATATTAATTGTTCGACCAACGGGAGTAACCTTTTTATAAACGTCGCAATGATACCAACGTTTCGGCAAGTCGAAGGCGCCTTGCCCTACGACCCTTATCGACCGGTATTAATGACAAGGAGATTCTTCGACTAAACGCTGCGCGTTTTGCCCTATGGGCACCGCTCAGAATGACAATTAACAATCAGGTGAGGGCGGAGTCCTCCCACAACTCTTCATTCTTCACTCTTATCTCTTCACTCGGAAGGAGGTCTCCCCCGTGGGGGAGGTGTCCGAAGGACAGAGGGGTGCCGTCTCCGGCTGAGGAACAAGACCCTTCCCTACCGTATTCCCCCCTTGACGAAATACTGAACTTGGTATAGAATATCTCCGGGAAGTGATCAAATGAAAAAATCCGTCAGCGCTACCAAAAGCCGCATTGTATCTGCCGCGTGGCAGCTTTTTTACGATCAGGGATTCGATAATACGACAATAGACGAAATCGTAGAACTCTCCTCCACCTCCAAGGGCTCGTTCTATCATTACTTCGGCTCGAAGGAGGCGCTCTTGGGCTCTCTGTCTTATCTTTTTGACGAGAAGTATCAGGAGCTTGAGCCGACGCTCGACGACTCGCAGGGCAGCCTCGAGCAGCTTTTCCACCTGACAAGGGAGCTGTTTTTAATGATCGAGAACAACATCGACATCGAGCTTTTGTCGCGCCTGTACGCCCAGCAGATCTCCAAAAAAGGCGAGAAGGAGCTTGTCGATCACTCGCGCTACTACTATAAGCTCTCCCGAAAAATCGTCCAGCGCGGACAGGAGAAGGGCGAGATCACCCGCGAAAAGTCCTCCGCCGAGATCGTCAGGCTCTACGCGCTGTGTGAGAGAGCTTTGCTGTACGACTGGTGTCTGCACGGCGGTGAATATTCTTTAACAGAATATTCCCAGACAGTTATGCCGCTGTTTCTCTCCGGACTCAGATCAGATTCATAATAGCCTCCCCAACAGCCTTGGGGAGGTGCCCGACAGGGCAAAGGGGTAAAAGCACAGCTATGGAAATAGCGCTCCTAAAGCGGAACAAACATAAATGTATATTTTTTAGTCTAATTTTATCACCCGTGTTAAAGTCAGTTTTAACGCGGGTTTTCTTTTGTTTTGCTCTGCTGATTCTCCAATTTGGTCTATACTTCATTCTGTATTGCG
>CAZPOG010000154.1:0-4917 GCA_964588105.1 uncultured Ruminococcus sp.
CGCGCTTTCAGAATGACCGGAACATCGACCGTTGAGTCATAATATAACGCTTTTCCTTCGCTTTGCGCCATTAAGATCGGAACATCCGCTTTGGTAATAACACCGATATAGCTTTCGTTCTGAATGATCGCGTTATCTTTCAGAGGAATCAGACGATAAAGATTATCCCTGAACAACGCCTCAGTCTCTTCATCGTTCAGCCAAACGGCACGATTGTTCTTCAAATTATCCAACGGAATACAGGAACAAAGAAGAGTAGAAACCATTACGGCTAAAAGAACAACAGATATGATTCGTATTGCTTTTTTCATGCTCTTCCCTCCCCTATGTCAAATTCAGTTTTTTCTTCATGATCGTCTTGCTGATGATGAAGAACACAGCAATTTCTATCAATTGCATTAGAATACTGCCTGTCATTACCAAATGGAAAAATAAATTTGGATGTGCTTCGGAAAATTGACTGACAGCTTCGTAAAGCGCTTCAAACCAGTCGGGGCTAACAGTAACAATGATAATACCGGCGGTACCGATGATCTGAATAATGATATACAGTCCGAACAGTACTCCGAATGCCAGAAGAATCTTCTTTCTCGGCACCAGTTGACCGATCGATAAACAGAAGTAGAAGACCATCAGCACATTGGATATCCAAAGCACGGCATAAACAAGGATCTCCAGCATATAGAGAATCATTTGAAAACCAATCTCGTTAAAGCCTTTTCCAAGCAGATATCCCGCTGCCTTGAACAGCTCGATATTCACCTCTCCGCAAGTCGCGATACAGATAGCCAGAAAGATCGTCAGCACTGTTCCCGCGACAAAAAGCAGCGAAACCAATAGCTTTGCGAAAATATGCTGTGAGGGCGTTACCGGCAGTGTGTGGCTGAGATAACCCTCCGTAGAGTATAGTCCTTGATAAAACCTTACAACGGATAATATCAGCGTCATCACAAGCGATACGATACATGCGATAACAAGCAGTACGATCGAGGAAACAAATACCGTTGTATACGCCGAGGATTTCTCCACCTCAAAGAGCTGGATCAAACGGTTGATCAGCGCGATCCCGAGAATGATCATCTGCACGGGAAACAGCAGTCGAAAGAATGATACAAAGTCGTATTTGACTAATTTCCTTACCATTTGAACACCTCCCTGAACAGCTCGTCTACACTCATTTGATGCTCTTCTCTGATCTCATCGACGGTATTATGGAGTACGATCCTGCCGTCTTTGATAAAGATGACGTCATCAAGAACTTCTTCAATATCGGAGATCAGATGTGTAGAGATCAGTACGGACGCCTGAGGGTTATAATTGTTGATGATCGTCGAAATAATATAATCGCGCGTAGCGGGATCAACTCCGGCGATCGGCTCATCGAGTACATACAAAAGCGCATTTCTCGACATTACCAGTATCAGAGAAACCTTTTCCTTGTTACCCTTAGAAAGAGACTTGAGTCTGTCTTTCTTCTCGATCCCGAGCTTAGAGAGCATTTCGTAGGCAAGTTCTGTCCGAAAATCCTCATAAAACTCCGAGAACATCGAGACGATCTGCTCTACCGTCATCCAGTGATACAGATAGTTGATATCCGGCAGATAGCTTACCAGCTTCTTGGTCTCAACACAGGGTTTCATATCATTGATATATACAGCGCCCTCGGAAGGCGTCAGAAGCCCGTTGATGATTTTGATCAGTGTGGTCTTCCCTGCTCCGTTAGGACCGAGCAAGCCGATGATCTTGCCGTTTTCTATCGAAAGTGAGATCCGATCCAGCGCTGTCTTTTTTCTATAGCGCTTGCTCAGATTCTCACATCTCAGTATTTCACTCATGACAAACCTCCCCTATCTGACTAAGGATTTCTTTATTATTCAGCCCGAGAGAACGCATATCTTTAACATACGATTCGGTTTTGGAACGAACGAGATCAAACAGCACAATTCGAGCGACCTCGGTGTTATCCGATACATACCAGCCCGAACCGCGTATCGAATAGATAACACCCTTTTGTTCCAGTTGTTCATATGATTTTTGCACCGTGTTAGGAGTGACTCCCGCTTCAAGGGCGACGTCACGCACAGACATCAGTCTTTCCCCCGCGCTGATATCGCCGTTAGCGATTTTTACACACAGCTGTTCGCTGATCTGCGGACACAACGGCCGTTTCTTATCAAGAACCCAAATCAAGCTACCGCCTCCGAACTGTATTATTGTATTAATACAGTAACACAATTTAATAAAAAAGTCAAGAAAAAAATAAGCCCGCCTCTAAAAGAAGCGAGCTTAACAAATTGCATGTGTCATTCAGAGGGAACACCGTGACCGAAGAATCCCCCAGTCATTACTACCGATTGATAAGAGAATCCTTTTATAAACGGTCGTAAACGAAAGGGGATTGCCACGGTCGCTACGCTCCCTCGCAATGACATCGGATGATGATCAATTGTTGGTATAATTATCAAAGTAGCCCTGCACCAATACAACAGGAGTACCCTTGTCGCCGGAGCCGGAGGTCAGATCACACAGAGAACCGATCAGATCTGTCAGCTGTCTGGGAGTTGTGCCCTGAGAAGCCATGTTGCCTACCAGATCGGACTCCTTGGACTTAATGCTCTCAGAGATCGCCGCCTTCAGTGCGTCGCCGGAAAGGTGCTTGAAGTCATTATCCGCGAGATACTTAAGCTTGAGCTCGTTCGGAGTGCCGACAAGCCCAGAGGTATGCGCGGGAGATACGACCGGATCGGCTAATTCCCAGATCTTACCCTGAGGATCTTTGAAGGCGCCGTCGCCGTAAACCATGACCTCTACCCTCTTGCCCGTCTGATTGAAGATCCTGTTCCGGATATCATCTACCAGAGGTTCAGCGTTATGCGGGAAAAGCTTTACGGTGTCTTCTGCGGACTTATTGGAGCCTAAGAGTCCGTAACTCTCGTTGTAGCCGGAACCGTCGATCGAAGAGTTCATCACATCGTCGAGACCCAGAACAACCTTTGCGCCTGCCGCTTTCAGGATCCTTTTTGTACGAGCTCTGGTGTGGATGTCACAGGTCAGGACGGTATCGGTATATTTGAGGATCTCTTTCGCATGATTGGCAAAGATGATCTCTACCTCCGCGCCGCAGTCTCTGATAAGATTCTGATAGTATTCTACGTAGTCAACACCGGTGAACTCGTGCTTATTGACGCCGAACAGCTCTCTGTACTTCTCTAAAGTCAGGACGTCGCTGTACGGATTGATGCCGGCTTCATCTATCTTATCGATCGATACCAGCTCGTTTCCGACTTCATCGGAAGGATAGCTGAGCATCAGCACGACCTTCTTCACGCCCATCGCAATACCGCGCAGACAGATAGCAAAGCGGTTTCTGGACAGGATCGGGAATATCACGCCGAGGTTCTCCCCGCCGGTCTTAGCCTTGATATCATCCGCGATATTCTGTACGCTTGCGTAGTTGCCCTGCGCACGCGCGACGATCGACTCTGTCACAGCGATAACGTCTTTATCTCTGAGGGAGAATCCTTCTGATCTTGCGGCGGCAAGTACGCTCTCAGTGACGATCTCGCCGAGGTTATCACCTTCTCTGATGATCGGGCAGCGGATACCGCGTGAAACGGTGCCGACTAATCTTTCGTTACTCATAGTTTCGTTTCCTTTCAAACATATTATGCCTGTCTATTATATATGATACTTTACCGGATTAAATCGCAAAATAGAATAATAACAAAATTTTTATCTCTTATCGTATCATAAATTTATACTTGACTCATACAAACCGTTGTTGTATAATAACTAAGCAACAAGCCGGTGTGTCGGAACTGGCAGACGAGACAGACTCAAAATCTGTTGTCTTCACGGGCGTGTGGGTTCGAGTCCCACCACCGGCATAAGAAACGTCGATATCTTTTGATATCGGCGTTTCTTACATATACTCAGAGTGTGGGGCTCGAACCCTGTGAGGGTAGAGCCGTAAAGAAAACAGTCCGGCGGACTGTTTTTAGGCTCGATGCCTGAAGGAGCTATGCTCCGAAGGTGGAAGGATTCACAAAGTGAATACTTCGTCCCACCACCGGCATTTAAAAGAGCCATAGCACAATAGTGCTGTGGTTCTTTTTTATATTACATATTCTGAAGGACTTGAAATCAAATGTAATCTCATTTATAATAATTCTATCGACAGTATTCGACAGGAGATGAGTGATTATGCGAAAATGCAAAGTGATTATAACACTTATGATTTGCGCGGTGCTGATCTTCTGTTTTGTTTTTCAAGGCTCTGCGTATCAGTATATTTCTTATTCCTTTTCGCCCGATAACAGTATGACATTCTCCGATAATTCGGGTGCCTATATCGCAAGCGCAGACGGTGTTCGACTATATATCGAGAAAGTAGCTCCGGACAGCTTTTCGAGAACGCTCACTCTCCCCTATTCAATATCATCCTATCGTATCAGCCGGGATACCGCTTCCGCGGTATGTATCGATACGCTGAATCATCAGACCGTTCTATATTATTATGACGTCTATTCCGACGTTCTCGACAGTTTTTCTCTGGCACAAACGACGGGAAGAACGGATGTCGGATACGCGTTAAACAGAAACGGTCTCTATCTCTGCGACAGCAATCAGCCGAATGTCATCAACCGATATTCCTATTCCGGCAGACAGGAGTACTACTATGAATTCTCTTCTTCTGTCAGCTGTATCACACAAGATCTAAGCGGCAACGCATACGCGGTTTCCAACAATACACTATACAGATTGGATCCAAACAACATCACAATATTCTCAGGCAATTCGGTATATCATTACGTTCATTTTCTCAGTGATGATATTCTGATCGATTATTCAGGTAATGTATTTTCCCTTTCGTCCGGTGTCACACAGTTATTCAGCGCTCAAAACTGTGGATGTATC
>CAZPOG010000155.1:0-4836 GCA_964588105.1 uncultured Ruminococcus sp.
CCGCGGGGAACGGCTTGCCGACAGAGGTAAAGTATGAGCTCTCCTCGGGCAGGGTGCCGCTGTCGGACACCACCGCGAAAGCGTTCATCTGCAGGCAGTTGTAGTCGTGGAAGCCTAAAGGCTCGTGCCGGATCACACGGCTGTCGAGGACAAAGCCGCTCTCCTCCAGACGATTCTTCGAGCGCGGATGGCAGGAGTACAGGATCGGCATGTCATACTTCTGAGCCATTTTGTTGATCGCGTTAAACAGACTCAAAAAGTTCTTCTCCGTATCAATATTCTCTTCACGGTGAGCGGAGAGCAAAATATACTTTCCCTTCTCCAAGCCGAGTTGTTCGTGAATATCCGACGCCTCGATCTGCGGGAGATTATTGTGCAGTACCTCCGCCATAGGAGAGCCGGTCACAAAGGATCGTTCCTTCGGCAATCCGGTATCGGCAAGATAACGCCTCGCGTGCTCACTGTAAGCCAGATTGACATCGGAGATGATGTCCACGATACGTCGGTTGGTTTCTTCGGGAAGGCACTCGTCCTTACAGCGGTTGCCCGCCTCCATGTGGAAGATCGGAATATGCAGACGCTTCGCGCCGATCACGGAAAGACAGGAGTTGGTATCACCGAGCACCAGCACAGCGTCGGGCTGCAGCTCGACCATCAGCTGATAAGACTTCGCGATGATGTTTCCCATTGTCTCGCCGAGATCCGCACCGACAGCGTCCAGATAGACGTCGGGATCATCTAATGCAAGATCCTTGAAGAAAATACCGTTGAGGGTATAATCGTAATTCTGTCCCGTGTGCACCAGAATCGTATCAAAATACTTGCGCGCCTTGTTGATCACAGCCGACAGCCGGATGATCTCCGGACGCGTTCCGACAATGATCATCAGCTTTAATTTGCCGTTGTTTTGAAAAGCGGTTTTATTCATTACAAATCCCTCATTTATTCTCTAAGCGCTCCCGGATATAGTGAAGAGCCAGCAGCTTTTCTTTGACCTCTTGTACATCCAGCAGCTCGGTATTGTTGCTGTTGAACTCCGTCAGCGTGTTGCGATCCGCGTCGCCTTCGTTGAAATACTGATCATAGTTCAGACTGCGGTTGTCTGCGGGAACACGATAGAAGCTGCCCAAATCGATCGCCTTGGCGCATTCTTCGTTGGTCAGCAGCGTCTCATATACCTTTTCGCCGTGTCGGATTCCGATCGTCTTGATGTCGTCTGCTTTGCCGCCGAAGAGCTCACATACCGCCTGCGCCAATACACCGATGGTACACGCAGGCGCTTTCTGGACAAGAATATCGCCGTTCTCACCGTGCTCAAACGCAAAGAGAACCAGCTCAACCGCTTCTTCCAGCGACATGATAAAACGTGTCATCTTCGGATCGGTCACTGTCACGCCCTGACCGCTCTGGATCTGATCGATCCACAAAGGGATGACAGAGCCGCGGCTGCACATCACGTTGCCGTATCTGGTACAGCAGATCTTGGTAACGTCAGGATCGATGCTGCGGGATTTTGCCACCGCGACACGTTCCTCGAGCGCCTTGGTGATACCCATAGCGTTGACAGGATACGCCGCCTTGTCGGTAGAAAGGCATATGATCGATTTGACTTTATGCTCAATCGCCGCCGTCAACACGTTGTCGGTACCGATAACGTTGGTACGAACTGCCTCCATCGGGAAGAATTCACAAGAGGGCACCTGCTTCAAAGCGGCTGCGTGGAAAATGTAATCAACGCCTACGATCGCGTTGCGCACACTCTGGATATCGCGCACATCACCGATATAGAACTTCACCTTATCGGAATGGGCGGGCGATTTTTGCTGCAGCATATGACGCATATCGTCCTGTTTCTTCTCGTCACGCGAGAAAATCCGGATCTCCCCGATATCGGTATCAAGGAAACGCTCCAATACTGCGTTGCCGAACGATCCGGTTCCTCCGGTAATCATTAATGTTGCACCTTTGAATAAGGACATAGTATTCACCTTTTTCTGCTGATATTCTATCTTTGTTATTATATTCCTTTATGTTGACGGTGTCAAATCGTTTTCTTCCTTCGCTCTGACAGTCGTATCCACAGCTGTGACAGCGGATAGGAAAGTCCTCCGAGCGCCGCGCCGAATGTGTTGCAGATCACATCGTCGGTCTCTGTCAGTCCGATTCGGAATATCAGCTGGATGATCTCCACCGATACCGACAGCAGACACGCCGCTGCTATCGTCAGCAGTACGCGTCTTCCCGCGCTTCCCTTCAAAAGAAACGGAAGCGATAGACCGAAAGGAAAAAACAGAAGTATATTCATCACCATAGCGCGGTAAATCTCCCGATTCACCTTTGCCCTTTCAAAGGAGGACAGCGGCATCAGATCCACTCCGGGTTCCGACTCTCCCCGGGAGAATACGGTGACGTAGATGATCATCATCACAGCCAGCGCGAAAATCACCGTGTTCAGCACCCTGATCTTCTCAGAAAAGCGCGCGCCGATCACAGACCATACCGCGATCAGAACCGGCATGGCGATCAGGATCATCCATAAATTTGATTCATAAAGCTCCTGCAGAAGTTCATCCAGCATAACGTCACCCATCATCCAAGCTATCAGGATATATTGTATCACAGGGCATCTCTTTTGTCATTTATTGTTTGCAAATTTCCGCGGACCATACTTTTGATATAAAAGCAGGAGAAGAGACGGATATCTGCTTCTCCTGTTTTTTCTTATGTTTGCTCGGCTTCCCAGATCAGCTCTTCAAGCGTCGTGTAGAGATGCTCGGGTTCAACGGGCTTGGACAAATGCGCGTTCATACCCATCTGAAGCGAACGCTGGACGTCTTCGTCAAAGGCGTTGGCGGTCATAGCGACGATCGGGATCCTCTGCGCGTCACTTCTGTCCAGCGCGCGGATCGCGGCGGTCGCCTCCAAGCCGTCCATCTCCGGCATACGCACATCCATCAGGATCGCGTCATAATAGCCGGGTTCGCTGTCGGAAAACATCTCGAGCGCAATCTTGCCGTTGGAGGCGTGTTCGATCAGCGTGTCCTTCATCATCATCAGCTGTTTCATGATCTCGGCGTTGATGAAAATATCCTCCGCCATCAGGATGCGTTTGCCCTTGAGATCGACACGGCGGTTCTCCTTCATCAGGTTGATATTGTTCTTGCGGGCAAGGCGTGTAAACTCGTTGACCACGCTTGCGGCGTTCAGCGGCTTAGCCAAAAAGCCGTCCACACCGCAGGCAAGCGCTTCGTCCACGATCTCATCCCAGTTGAACGCGGTCAGGATGATCAAGGTGGTTTCCTTATCATACTGCTTTCGGATCTCTCGGACGATGTCAAGAACGTCTTTGCCGCGCATCATCCAGTCCATCAATACCAGATTATACGGACTGTGCTTAACATACTGGACACGAAGCATCCTTAAAGCTTCCTCAACGCTGTAGCAGGCGTCTACATAAATACCCATTTCTTCTAAAACCAGCTGAGCATTCTCCGCGGCGACTCTGTCATCATCCACCACCAGCACACGCATATCCCGGGGTTTGATCTTGCCGGGAGCAGACCCGACATGCTCGCTGTTCTTTAATGTTACGATCACCGTAAACTCTGAGCCGACGCCTTTTTCGGACTCAACGGAAATGGTACCGTTCATCAGCTCGACGATATTCTTGGTGATTGCCATACCGAGACCCGTACTGCCGTACTTATTTTTCCGGTTGCTGTTTTCCTGCGTGAACGAGTCGAAGATCTTGGGGATAAAATCTTTATGAATACCGATACCGGTATCTTTGATCGTAAATTTCAGCGTGGAACGATCCTCATACACCTTCGTGCATCTGACCGTCATGGTAACGCTGCCGGGCGCGTCGGTGAACTTGACCGCGTTGCCCAGAATATTGATGAGTACCTGTTTGAGCTTGATATCGTCGCCGATATAATAATCGGATACGCTTCCGATCACCTTACACTCATATTTCAGTCCCTTCTCGGCGCACTGAGACATCATCATGGTGTTGATCTGCTCCAGCATGCCTCTGAACGAGAACTCCTCTTTGCGCAGGACGAGTCTGCCGGATTCGATACGGCTCATATCGAGGATATCGTTGATCAGCGAGAGCAGATGATGTGCGCTGCCGTTGATCTTCTCGAGATATTCGTGCGTTTTGGGCTCAACATTTTTATCCTGAAGCGCTAACTTAGCCAAACCGATGATCGCGTTCATCGGGGTACGGATCTCGTGGCTCATGTTGGAGAGGAACGCGGTCTTCGCCTTGTTCGCTTCTTCGGCGGACGCCAAAGCCTGACCCAGCGCCTCGTTCTTTGCGATAGAGTCGCGCATCTCCGCGTCGACGACCGTCAGACCGAGTACCACGGCGCTGACGTCGCTGTTATCGCCGCTGTCCGCGCTCTGCATATTCGCAAAGCTGATCATCTCATAGTATTCCCGATTCTCACGTCGGATAAGGTAGCGATAGTTTATCGTGCTCTTGTCGGATAATTCCTTGCGGATGTTCTCGGCTTTGATAAAATTCAAGAAACCGTTGATGTAATTCTTATCAATATAACGGGCAGCGTAGTTGGCAAAATTCTCGTAATACGCGAAATGTACGCCCTCGGGGTGCTGGTCAACCGCCAGCAGATCGGAACGGTAGCATACCGCGTCGTTGGTGTCGAGATCCACATGATAGACGCTGCGGTAGTCGGAAGCAAGCGCGGTGATGATCTTGTCCTGTTCCTCACGGCGTTCCTGCTCGTGAAGCAGCTTTTCCTGCAGGAACAGGCGCTGCTCCATTTCATGGTGGTGCGCTTCGGCGGTCTTGATACGCGTCATCTCGGT
>CAZPOG010000156.1:0-4822 GCA_964588105.1 uncultured Ruminococcus sp.
AGAACGAGACCGAGATCGGCGGCAGAGGCTCCTCCGACCAGACCGGCGGCGTTGTCTCGGCAGTCTACGGCGCGAAGATCATGAAGGATCTCGGACTGATCCCCGAGGGCTTCAAGGTGCTGGTTACCGGCTCCGTACAGGAGGAAGACTGCGACGGCTTATGCTGGCAGTATATCCACAACGAGCTTGGCATCACCCCCGAGTTTGTCGTGATCACCGAGCCTACCGACAAGGGTATCTACCGCGGTCATCGCGGCAGAATGGAGATCAGGGTCGAGGTCAAGGGCGTATCCTGCCACGGCTCCGCTCCCGAGAGAGGCGACAACGCCCTCTATAAGATGGCTGAGATCGTGCTCGACGTCAAAGAGCTCAACGAAAGACTCCACTACGATCCCTTCCTCGGCAAGGGTACCGTCACCGTGACACAGCAGTTCTATAATTCCCCCTCGCGCTGCGCGGTTGCGGACTTCTCTGCGATCTCTCTCGACAGACGTCTTACCGACGGCGAGACATGGGAATCCGCTTTAGAAGAAGTCAGAGAGCTTCCCTCTGTGAAGAAATACGGCGCAGAGGTCAGTATGTACAAATATGACCGTCCGTCATGGACGGGTCTGGTCTATCCGACCGAATGCTACTTCCCGACATGGGTCATCCCCGAGGATCATCCCGCGTGCAAGGCGGTCGTCGCTTCTCACAAGGGTATGTACGGCGAGCCCAGAGTCGACAAGTGGACCTTCTCGACCAACGCGGTGTCGATCATGGGCCGTTACGGCATCCCGTGTATCGGCTTCGGCCCCGGCGCGGAAGCGCAGGCGCACGCGCCCAACGAGATCACATGGAAAGAAGACCTTGTCCGCTGCGCGGCAGTCTATGCCGCCATCCCCGAGTGTTATGCGAAGGAGAACTGATATGAGTAAAAATCAGGAGCTTGCCGCAAAATTAAGACAGCTTGATATCAAAGAGATGTATGAGAACGATTTCTTTCTCACATGGGACAAGACCGATGATGAGATCGAGGCGATCTTCACCGTAGCGGACGCGCTGAGAGATCTCAGAGAGCGCAACATCTCGACCAAGATATTCGATTCGGGTTTAGGGATCTCGAATTTCAGAGATAATTCCACCCGCACCCGCTTTTCCTTCTCTTCTGCCTGCAACCTGCTTGGTATCGAGGTGCAGGACTTAGACGAGGGAAAGAGCCAGATCGCTCACGGCGAGACCGTGCGTGAGACCGCAAACATGATCTCCTTTATGGCGGACGTCATCGGCATCCGAGACGATATGTATATCGGCAAGGGTCACACTTACCAAAAGGAAGTTGTTGAAGCATTAAAGGAAGGCTATGAGGACGGCGTTCTCGAGCAGAAGCCGACTTTGGTCAATCTCCAGTGCGACATCGACCATCCGACCCAGTGTATGGCGGATATCCTTCATGTGATCCATGAGTTCGGCGGCGTGGAGAACCTCAAAGGCAAGAAGGTCGCGATGACATGGGCGTATTCTCCCTCCTACGGCAAGCCGCTTTCGGTGCCGCAGGGCGTGATCGGTCTGTTCACCCGCTTCGGTATGGATGTGGTGCTGGCTCATCCCAAGGGCTATGACGTCATGCCCGAGGTGGAGGAAGTCGCGAAGCAGAACGCCCAGAAGAGCGGCGGCAGCTTTACAAAGGTCAACAGCATGGCGGAAGCGTTCAAGGACGCGGACATCGTTTATCCCAAGTCATGGGCGTCCTATGCCGCGATGGAAGAGCGCACCAAGCTCTACTCAGACGGCGACTATGACGGTATCGACCGTCTGGAGAAGAAACTGCTCAAAGAGAACGCGACCCATAAGGACTGGGAGTGTACCGAAGAGCTGATGGAAACCACCAAAGACGGCAAGGCGCTGTATCTGCACTGCCTGCCCGCCGATATCTCCGGCGTGTCCTGCAAGGACGGCGAGGTAGAAGCGTCTGTCTTTGACCGTTACAGAAAGCCTCTCTACAAGCAGGCTTCTTTCAAGCCCTATATTATCGCGGCGATGATCTTCCTCGCGAAGGTGCAGGATCCCGCGAAAGCGCTGGAGGAACTGGAAGAGAGAGGCAAAAACAGAAAAGAATTTTAATTATTTGGTGTCATTGCGAGCCCTTTAGGGCGTGGCAATCCCCTTCCTTTAGAAGACGATAGTAATGACAGGGGGATTCTCACGGTCGCGATGCTCCCTCAGAATGACAGTTGTACATTATGGATAAACTGAAAATTGTTGTTGCTCTCGGCGGAAACGCTCTGGGCAAGAATCTCACAGAACAATATGAAGCGGTGAAGGTGACCGCGAAAGCGATCGTCGACCTGATCGAAGCGGGTCACGATATCCTCGTCACCCACGGCAACGGTCCGCAGGTCGGCAAGATCGACTCTGCGATGAACGCGCTGATCTTAGAAGATCCTACCGAAGAGAAAACGACGCTCTCGATGTGCGTCGCGATGAGTCAGGCGTATATCGGCTATGATCTGCAGAATTCGATCCGCAAAGAGCTGACCCGCAGAGGTCTTCACAAGCCTGTCGCTACCATTATCACGCAGGTGAAAGTCGACAACGACGATCCCGCAATGAAGAATCCGTCCAAGCCGATCGGAAAGTTTATGACCGAGGAGCAGGCGATGGATCTCAAGGAGCGCTACGGCTACAATGTCGCCGAAGACGCCGGCAGAGGTTGGCGGCGTGTTGTCGCTTCTCCCAAGCCGCAGGTGATCATCGAGCTCGACGCGATCCGCGCGTCTTTGGAAGACGGCTCGGTCGTTATCTGTTGCGGCGGAGGCGGTATCCCCGTGCGTCAGAAGGGCGAATTTCTGAAAGGCTGCGCCGCCGTGATCGACAAGGACTACTGCTCCGAGCTGCTTGCGGAAGAGGTCGACGCCGATATGCTGTTGATCCTCACCGCGGTGGATAAGGTCTGTATCAACTTCGGCAAGCCCGACGAGCGCAAGCTCGATCGTCTCGGCGTAGAAGAAGCCCGCGGCTATATCCGCAAAGGAGAGTTCGCGCGCGGCAGTATGCACGAGAAGGTCGTGGCGTGTACAAAGTTCGCTTCTTCCAAGAAGGGCAGACGCGCCGTGATCGCCTCCCTCGACCACGCGATCGACGCAGTAGAGGGCAAAGCGGGAACGACCTTTGTGAATGAAAACTGAAGACTGAAAAATGAATAATGAAGGGCGGGCGCTGCCCGCACCCGATTGATATTTGTACAAACAGTAACGCAGGATGTTCAGTCTGAACATCCTGCGTTTTGCTGTGCAATTATGAACGATTATATGAGTTGAGCATATTGCTTTTTCCGATGGCTTCACCGGATTGAGCTCATCTCAAATGATCCAAATATATTTATCAGATCTCAATCTGCTTGCTGACGATCATATCGCCTAAGACGCCGTTGCTGAGTACTTCTACGGCAGCTTCGCAGATATAACCGTTGTTGTTGATGACCGCTGTTTCACCTTTGTTGATGGTACTGGGATAGGGTTCGTTTAGCCGCCTTCTCTCTTCAGTCTTGGTCGGATCGTTGGGATCGGGCTGGATCGGGACGACCGCCTGCGTGACGGAACAGATATAGAGACCGGCGGGATAGACGATCTCTCCGTCCTTCAGATTATTGAGCTGAGCGTAGATATTCAGCACGCCGGGCACCAGAACGAGATCGCCGTAGTTGTTCAGCTGGGCGTTCGCGTTGATGTTGCCTTCTGCGTCCGAGCCGATAAACAGCGCACCGGGGGTGACGTCCGGATTGACGGAATAGGTGTTTGTTGCTTCGTCGAGAACGGTGACGTCGTCCTTCCAGGTCAGCTGGATGCCTTTGTGGTAGTCGATCGTTCCCTTATCGGGATCCTGCGCCGCGATCAAATCTCCGTATTGTCCGTAGTTGTTGAGCGTGCCCAGAATGTACAGGTTGCCCTTCAGGGAGATACAGCCGTAGTTGTCGATCACGCCGCCTTCTTCTACCAGAATAGAGGAAGCCTTCATATCGGTCGTGACGGTCTGCTGCTGTTCCTGCTCCTGAGTATTAGACTGAACAGGCTTGACCTCCAGACCCTCGATGTTGATCACGCCGTTGTTGACGATCTTACCGCCGGAGTGGACGGTGATCACACCGTTAGACAGGTTGTCGGCGGGAGCCGCCTCGTCCGGCGGCGACTGTGTGATGGTAGCGGCGTCGTATTCGACCCCGAGCTGGCAGGAATCGCTGATGATCAGCGTACCGCCGTCAAAGACTTCCATGCTGGCGTTGTTGCCGATCGCAAGCTCCGCGCCGGAGGTCTTGGAATTATCGGTGATCGTCAGGGTCGCGTTATCCTTTACGGTCAGTCCCGCGGTGTTGGTCTCTGAGTGATTCGCGACCTGAATGTCAAAGCTGTTAACGTCCAGAATAACGGTACGCGGCTGCTCGGCGCTGCCTTCAACCAGCAGACCTTCCAGCACGGGAACCTCGCAGATCAGCTTGATGTTGTGCGAGTCGTATTCCGGATAGGCGATCGCCTTGGTCATCGACCAGTATTCCGGCTTATCCTGATCGTTTTGATGATCGTCGGTCACGACGTCGATCTCCAGATCGGAGCCTTTGACAAGATAGCTTGCCGCGTTGTTTTCGGTTGTAAAAGCGTCGGCGCTGAAGAACTTGTTCATACAGTTCGTCACGTGGTTGACGTCTGTGGAAGCCGGGTCATAGGTGAGCGCGGGATGATAGTCCCACGTATCGTCGACATACATACTGAGCTTGACGTCCGCGGAGGGCGCGTTTTCTTTGCCTGCGTCTGCGCCCGCGACGGTTTTGGCGGAGGACATCAGGATG
>CAZPOG010000157.1:0-4735 GCA_964588105.1 uncultured Ruminococcus sp.
GCTCATCTTATAGACAGCCTCCGCGGCGCCGCCCGACGTCACGGTATAGGCGGAAAGCGCCTTGCCCTCACGCAGCAGCGCAGTCACTCTTTCAAACAGCTTGATAAGCGATCCGGTCTCGGGCAGTCCGTTCTCATCATAGTTGGGAGAGAGCAGATAAACCTTGCTGTCCGCCTTTTTGAACTCGGGTGATACCACGTTCTCACACTTGTCGGTGGTAACGGCAAAGCTCACCAGCGTGGGCGGTACATCGATATCCTCAAAAGATCCGGACATCGAGTCCTTGCCGCCGATGGAGCCGATACCGAGATTCATCTGCGCCTTGAACGCGCCTAAAAGCGCCGAGAGCGGCTTGCCCCAGCGGGCGGGATCCTGCTTGGGCTTTTCAAAATACTCCTGGAAGGTCAGGTAAACGTCTTCAAAAGACGCGCCGGAGGCGATCAGCTTACAGACAGACTCCACTACCGCGAGATACGCGCCGTGGTAGGGACTGCTCTCACAAAGGTAGGGATTATATCCCCACGCCATCAGCGAACAGGTGTCGGTGTGCTGTTTTTCGACAGATACCTTCTGCGCCATCGCCTGGATCGGGGTCAGCTGGAACTTGCCGCCGAAGGGCATCAGCACCGTACCCGCGCCGATCGTAGAGTCAAAACGCTCACTAAGTCCTCTGCGGGAACAGATCCCGAGATCAGAAACCAGCGACTTGAAATTCTCGGAAAATGATTTATTGTTATCCACACAGGCGATATGATCGCCGAAATGATAATCGGGTTTTTGGGGTGCAATCGTGATATGCTTCTCAGCGCCGTTGGAATTGAGAAATTCACGGCTGATATCCACGATCGTGTTGCCGTTCCATGTCATTCTCAGACGAGGAATATCGCTTACGACCGCAACCTTGGTCGCTCTGAGGTTTTCTTCCTCACACAGCGCCGCAAAGCGTTCAACATCCTTCTCTTCTACGACAACCGCCATGCGTTCCTGACTCTCGGAAATCGCCAGCTCGGTGCCGTCTAAGCCTTCATACTTTTTCGGTACCGCGTCGAGGTCGATCAGAAGGCCGTCGGCAAGCTCGCCGATCGCAACGGAAACACCGCCCGCACCGAAATCGTTGCAGCGCTTGATCATCCGGGAGGCTTCTTCGTTTCTGAAAAGTCTCTGGAGCTTGCGCTCCTCGGGAGCGTTACCCTTCTGCACCTCCGCGCCGCAGGTCTCAACGGACTTCAAGGTGTGCGCCTTGGAAGAGCCTGTCGCGCCGCCGATGCCGTCTCTGCCTGTCGCGCCGCCGAGCAGAATCACGACGTCTCCCGCTTCGGGACGTTCTCTGCGGACATTGCGCTGAGGAGCGGCAGCGATCACCGCGCCGATCTCCATACGCTTCGCAGCATAGCCGGGATGATACAGCTCATCGACGATACCGGTAGCAAGACCGATCTGGTTGCCGTAAGAAGAATAACCCTGCGCCGCGGTAGTGACGATCTTTCTCTGGGGGAGCTTGCCCTCCATCGTCTGGGAAACAGGCGCCGTCGGGTCGGCGGCTCCGGTCACGCGCATCGCGCCGTAGACATAGGAGCGGCCCGAAAGCGGATCTCTGATCGCGCCGCCGATACAGGTCGCCGCGCCGCCGAAAGGCTCGATCTCCGTCGGATGGTTATGGGTCTCGTTCTTGAACAGCAACAGCCACGGCTCTTTGACACCGTCGACTTCTACTTCTATCTTAACGGTACAGGCGTTGATCTCCTCGCTCTCATCGAGCTTCTCGAGCTTACCGTTTTTCTTCAGATATTTGACCGCTACAGTAGCAAGATCCATCAGACAGACGGGCTTCTTGTCCCCTACCGCTTCGCGGGTTTTAATATAGTCCTCATAGGCGCTCTGCAAAAGAGAATCCTCAAAGCGCACGGAGTCGATCACCGTCAGGAAGGTGGTATGACGGCAGTGATCGGACCAGTAGGTATCGATCATGCGAATCTCGGTGATGGTGGGATCTCTGTGTTGTGACAGGAAGTATTCCTGACAGAAAGAGATATCGTCGATATCCATCGCAAGACCCATCTCGTCGATCAAAGCGGAGAGTCCCTCTCTGTCAAGCTCATTAAAGCCGTCCAATGTCGCGACCGTCGTCGGAATATCATAATCGGTACGAAGGGTCTCGGGCAGATCAAGTGTCGCTTCTCTCGCCTCGACGGGGTTGATAACATAATTCTTGATCTTCTCGATATCCTCCGCGCTGAGCTTGCCGTAAAGCGCGTAGACCTTCGCGGATTTGATCAGCGGACGCTCGCCCTGAGAGATGATACCGATACACTGGGCAGCGGAATCCGCTCTCTGGTCAAACTGGCCGGGAAGATACTCTACTGCAAAGACATACGCGCCGTCGGTATCAAGCGTGCCGCTCGCGATATCGACAGCGGGCTCGGAGAACACGTTGGTCACCGAAGTCTCAAACAGCTTTTCGTCAATATCTTCCGCGTCATAGCGATTGATCACACGCACATCCTTGAGTGCTTTGATCCCGAGAAGATTCTTCAACTCCTCATACAGCGCTTTCGCTTCAAAAGCGTGTTCCTGTTTCTTTTCAACATAGATTCTGTATACCATTTTCTACTCCCTGTTATATGCAGATAATGCCTCCCTAAAATCAGGGAGGCTTATTTTACTTTGCCGCTAACGCTCTTTTGCCGATATCAGAGCGACAGAATTTGTTCTCAAAATGGATTTGCTCACACATTTTGTAGGAATCCGCGATCGCTTTCTCCAGCGTATCCGCTACCGCAGTCACGCCCAATACTCTGCCGCCGGAAGTGACGAGTTTGCCGTCCTTTAAAGCGGCTCCTGCGACATAGACGTTATCCGGAACATCTTCGCCAATGGTGATCTCAAAGCCTTTTTCATACGACTGCGGATAGCCCTTGGAGGCTAAGATCACACATGCCGCATAGGCGTCTTTGAATTGTACGTCAAGTGAGGAGAGTCTTTCCTCTGTGACAGCCTGCATCACACTAAACAGATCGGTCTCTAAAAGAGGCAGGACAACCTGCGCCTCGGGATCACCGAAGCGGCAGTTATATTCGATCACCTTAGGTCCGTTCTCGGTGATCATCAAGCCGAAATACAAGCAGCCTTTGAAAGGTCTGCCCTCCGCCTTCATCGCGCGGATGGTGGGAAGGAAGATCTTCTCCATACACTCTGTTGCGACCTCTTTGGTATAATACGGATTCGGCGCAACAGTACCCATACCACCGGTGTTCAGACCTTCGTCGTTATCAAGCGCTCTCTTGTGATCCTGAGAAGAGATCATCGGCACGACCGTCTCACCGTCGGTAAAGGAAAGCACGGATACTTCGGGACCGGTGAGGAATTCTTCGATAACGACTCTGTCACCGCTCTTGCCGAACTTCTTGTCAAGCATCATCGAACGCACGGCGACTTTCGCCTCGTCGCGGGTATTCGCGATGATGACGCCCTTGCCGAGCGCCAAGCCGTCCGCCTTGATCACAGTGGGAATCGGCGCGTCTTCGAGATAAGCCAGCGCGTCGTCAATATTATCAAACACCTCATACGCCGCGGTGGGGATGTTGTACTTCTTCATCAGGTTCTTCGAGAACACCTTGCTGCCCTCGATGATCGCCGCATCTGCCTTCGGACCGAAGCAGGGGATCCCCTTTTCTTCCAGTCTGTCGACACAGCCTAAAACCAGCGGATCATCCGGAGCGACAACCGCATAGTCGATCGCGTTGTCAACTGCAAAGCTGACGATCCCGTCCAGATCGGTCGCGCCGATCGGAACACAGGTCGCGTCTTTCGCAATTCCGCCGTTGCCGGGCAGAGCGAAGATCTCGGTGATCGCGTCGTTTTCTCTGAGTTTTTTGATGATGGCGTGCTCTCTGCCGCCGCCTCCGACTACCATTACTTTCATTTCAGTTCTCCTTATATTGGGTGCGGGCGACCGATGGTCGCCCCTACGGCACGATGTGGGCATCGTGCCCTACGAATCAATGGTGGAATAATCTCATCTTAGTAAATGCCATTACCATGTTGTGCTTGTTACAGCACTCGATGACCGCGTCATCGCGGATGGAACCGCCGGGCTGGGCAATGAACTTCACGCCGCTTCTGTAAGCGCGCTCGATGTTGTCAAAGAACGGGAAGAACGCATCGGAGCCTAAAGATACGCCGTCGATGGTGTCGAGATAAGCTCTCTGCTCTTCCTTGGTGAATGGCTCGGGCTGAGTCTTGAAATACTTCTGCCATACACCGTCAGAGCAGACGTCCTCTTCGTTCTGGTTGATATAGCCGTCGATCACGTTGTCGCGGTCGGGACGGCGAATCTCATCCTTGAAGGGCAGGTTCAGCACCTTGTCGGACTGTCTGAGGAACCATGTGTCCGCCTTACTTCCCGCGAGTCGGGTACAGTGGATACGCGACTGCTGTCCTGCGCCGACGCCGATCGCCTGGCCGTCATAGGCAAAGCATACGGAATTCGACTGGGTATATTTCAGCGTGATCAGGGAGATGATCAGATCTCTGACCGCGCTCTCGGGGAGGTCTTTGTTCTCGGTCACAATATCGGAAAGCAGCTCGCGATTGATCTCAAAGTTGTTTCTGCCCTGCTCAAAGGTAATGCCGAACACCTGCTTGCGTTCCACGGGATCGGGAACATAAGAGGGATCGATCTTGACGATGTTATAGCTGCCTTTTCTCTTGCTCTTAAGGATCTCGAGCGCGTCAT
>CAZPOG010000158.1:0-4686 GCA_964588105.1 uncultured Ruminococcus sp.
AATATTCTGCCTTAGGGGACTTTTTTGTGCTGTCCGTACAATTTGGGGCGGTTCATAAACTCCGAAAGCCTTTATTTTGTGTTATTTTTTTCTGTATGATCAAATGTAGATGACCTGAAAGATGGGCTTGCATATCAAAACCCGGACTAAACGTTCGCGAGGTGTTTCTGGATCTTGACGGCATCGATCACGGAAAGCACGCTGTCGCCGTCGTAGTCGCCTACCGTGCAGAAATACTCGGTGGGCGTATCATAATTCGCCAATACCCTCTGGATCTGTGTCGCGTCGATGACGGATAGGACGCCGTCAGCGTCCGTATCGCCTATCAGATAACGCTGTGTCGGCTTTTCTGCCTGTCTGGTGGAGGTGGACGACTTTCTATAAATCAGATCGGCAAAGTCCGTAACGAACCATCCGTATCTGCCCTGATAGCAGGTATAGCCCCATGTGTAGCCCTCGGCGCGTTCGGTCTTGGTCACGACCAGATCCACGCCGTAAGAGATAGCTCCGATGACAGAATAGCTTGTCCCCGCGCCCGTGCGGAAGTTCACGCCGTCGTCAGATGTGATACGGTAGACGTCGCCGTCAGCAGACGTCAGCTGCTTTTCTTCGGTGGCGGTGTTCTCGTATTCTCCGATATAGATATAGCCCTGAAAGATCCAGCTTGATCTGCCGTTGGAAGGATCGGATACCGGCGCGGTCGAGGTGTAAAACTCGTCTCCGCCCCATGCGGAATTGGAGAAGGTAATCGTACCGTTCTCGATCTTCTCGACCACCGCTACGTGACCGGAGGTGCCGGAGGTATAGACCCAGCAGGCTACGGCGCCGAGCTTCGGCTTCTGTCCGTAAGCGTAGTAGCCGTGCTCTTTGTTATAATCATACCACAGATAGGCGCTGTAGACAGAGAGGTTCGGCTCTTTGCCGAGGATCTCATAGGCTCTGCCCCACGCGTAGCAGGTGCAGTTAGGCATGCCCCAGCCGTACTTATAGAAAACATTCTTGTCCGAATAGTAATAGGCGTTGCTGTAGGAAGGCGCCGAAAGTCTGGGAGAATAGGATGAGGCTCCCGATACCGCGGGCGCTTCATTTGAGCTGCGACCGATCACAGACGAAGAGGAACGATAGGACTTTGACGCGTCTTCCATGATCGTATCGGGATCAACGGGATCGGCTGCCTTGGGGTTTGCGGCATACGCTGCCGCTGCCACAGCGCCGGCTGTGACACAGAAAACGACAAGAAAAGCGAGTACTCTTTTCATGAATCTCATCAGGCAAACCTCCCATTTTAATTCTTTATAATAATTCTTATACAGCATTATACTATATATAATTCTAAAATGGAAGATTTATGACAAAACTGTGATAAATCTTTTTTCGATATTCGCAATAAAAGCGGAGCATTTACACGCTGTATGGGCAAAAAAACAGCGTCCTCGGTGAGGACGCTTATGAAAGGAGTTTTCTTATAATACATAGTTGAGGATTGCGAAGTACTGCAGGATACAGCCGATCACGACGAAGATGTGAAAGACGCCATGGATGTAGCGCTTCTTCTTCCCGATCACATAGAGCACCGCGCCGATGGTAAAGGCGATGCCGCCGTAGAGCAGGATCAAAAAGCCCTGCAGGGTCATCGCTTCGATCGTCGCCTTGAGACAGGCGATCACGCACCAGCCCATGCCGATATAGCACACCATCGACATCTTCTCGAAGCGTTTGAGATCGATCGCGTTGAGGGTCACGGCAAGCGCCGCCATGCCCCATTCCACGCCGAAGATACTCCACGCCAGCGCAGAATTGACTTCTCTGACGCCGCAAAGCAGGATCGGTGTATAAGTGCCCGCGATCAGAAAGTAGATATCGCAGTGGTCGATGATCCTTAAAACCTTCTTCGCGTTTCCGCGGGGCAAGCCGTGATAGACGGATGAGATCACGAACATAATCACCAGCGTCGTACCGTAGATCGAGCCGGATACTACCGCCCAGACGTCGCCTCTGAGCGCGGAGGATACTACCATCCACACAAGCGCCGCGGCAGCAAAAACGCCTCCTACGATATGGGACACCATATTCAGTATTTCTTCGCCCTTGGAATAGGACGGAAGCTGTGTCTTCAGCGTTTTAGCGGTAGATGCCATAGTTTCTCCCTGAAAGTAGGGAAAGGTCTTGACCTTTCCGAACGACGTGATATTATCAATGCTTCTGTATAGCGGAGCGGTCAAGACCGCTCCCTACAGTTTACGTTTTGCTTCCGCTTTACGCGTCTTCTCTCCCTGTGCCGAGGAAGTAGAGCGCGGTGGTGCCGCAGCCGGTATGACAGCCGATCGTGGTACCGATATAGTAGATCGGGATATCCTTGACGTTCTTGAACTTCTTGAGGACAAGGCTCTTGACATATTCCGCGTCCTCGATACAGTCGGAATGAGAGATATAGCAGGGTCCCGCATAATCCGTGCCGTCAAAAGCATGCTGTACCATCTTGTCGACAAGCGCCTCGAGCACCTTCTTCTTGGTTCTGACCTTGTTGATAACAACAAGCTTACCGGAGGGGCTGACGTCCATCAGAGGACAGATCTGAAAGATTCCGCCGATCACGCCGGAGACCTTGGAGACTCTGCCACCCTTGATAAAATAGGACAGGTCGGTAGAACAGAACCAGTGCTGGACGTCACGCCTGTGCTCCTGCGCCCACTGATAAACTTCTTCGATGGATAACCCCTCTTCACGCTTCTTCACAAGCAGGTCGACAAACAGACCCGATCCGGAAGACGCGCACAGAGAATCTATCACATAGATTTTCTGATCGGGGAAATCCTTGCCGAGCATATCCGCCGCTGTGGTTGCGGACTGCACGGTGTTGGAAATCCCCGAGGACAGACAAACATGCAGGATATCCTGCCCCGACTGTAACAGGTCGGTAAAATAATCGACATACTCACCGACGGACACCTGTGAGGTGGAAGTATCCTCCAGCGCCCTGATATGGTCATAAAACTCCTTGGGCTTCATCGACCGCCAAAGGTCATCGGTGTAGTTCTTGCCGCCTAACACATAATGGAATCCGATACACTTGATATTCGCTTCTTCGTAATGCTCCTTGATCATATCCGTTGAGGAGCAGCAACTGATAATATAGGACATTTTTTCTTTCTTCTCCCTTATGTCAAATTCATGATATATTTGCGCAAACAGATCACGCATACATTCTTGCACAGATTGCTGTCAAATGCAATCTATTGTGGTCCTTCTCGGCTCTACAATGAAACCCCTTCGATTCTACGTCAAAAAAAGAATCAGTAGAACCGAAGAAATCCGGCTCTACTGATAGTAGAAACATAGATATTTACTTGTTTTTCGGGCGGTTCTTGATATAGAACGAGAGGATGATGATGATCTGAGCCGGCACACCGATAATAAACAGCGGCCACCAATTGTATGAAAGAAAACTCAGATATACCGAGGTGAGGATGCCCCATACGATACCCGATATGATATACAGATTCGAGTGCTTGTCGCCCCAGATAGAGTTGAGCACCAACACGGTGATCAGGGTAACGGGAATATAGTAGACAAATGCGATCCACGGCAAAAATCCGGTACTCAGCCAGATGATGACGAAGATCAGCACCGTCAGCGCCAGGATACCCGCTACGACTACCCACGTGATCACCTTGCGGGAATAGCGGTGGATAATCTTCTTCGGCTTCTTGATACTCTCTCCCTCTTTGTGCTCGGTGAGAAGATCGTCGACCGTCACGCCGAAGAGATCCGCCATCTGCTTGAGCACATACGCGTCGGGAAGCGACTCGCCTCTCTCCCACTTAGAGACAGACTTGTCGGAATAATTCAGTTTTTCTCCGAGCTGCGCCTGGGTCATCCCCGAGGATACGCGGAGCTCGGTGATATTTTTTGCAACAATTTTCTTGAAATCGTTCACGTTATCACCATTTATATTCACATAGATTAGTTGATTATCAAATAAGTAAAAGTAATTTTATCATAAATCAAATCAAAAATCAAGACCAAAAGGGGATTTGCTCCGATCGCTGATAATAAAAAAGCACCCCTGCCGAAGCAGGGGTAACGAACAGTATTAAAGGACTTTCGCCAAAAAGCTCTTGAGTCTGTCGGACTGGGGATGGTCGAAGATCTCTTCGGGAGTTCCCTCTTCTACGATCACGCCGCTGTCCATAAATACAACGCGGGAGCCGACTTCTCTGGCAAATCCCATCTCATGGGTAACGACCACCATCGTCATTCCCACGCGGGCAAGCTCCTTCATAACGTCGAGAACTTCGCCGACCATCTCGGGATCCAGCGCCGAGGTAGGCTCGTCAAACAGCATCACGTCAGGCTCCATACAGAGCGCTCTGACGATCGCGATACGCTGCTTCTGTCCGCCGGAAAGCTGGGATGGATACGCGTCCGCGCGGTCGGAAAGACCGACACGCTCCAACAGACCTCTCGCCTTTTCTTCCGCTTCCGCCTTGGATTTTTTCAGAAGCTTCTGCGGTCCGATGGTCATGTTCTTGAGCACGGTCATATTCGGGAACAGGTTGAAGTGCTGGAACACCATGCCCATCTTCTGACGATGGCGGTTGATGTTGACATGCGGATCGGTAATGTTGACGCCTTCAAACAGGATCTCGCCGGAGGTTGGAAGCTCCAAGAGATTCAAAGCGCGCA
>CAZPOG010000159.1:0-4666 GCA_964588105.1 uncultured Ruminococcus sp.
TTACCGCACAGCGATATCCACGCCAAGGCAGTTTTCGTACCCGAAGAGACCGGCGTTGAAGATTACTGGTACATCTACGCCGACGTTCAGGAAGGCGAAGGTACCGCGACAAGAGATCCTGAGAGAGTGCTCCAGGACAACGATGAAACAGTCACATTAGTAGCCGAACCCGCCGACGGATATGAGTTCGTCGGTTGGGAGTTCGACGACGGTGATGTATACACCATCTTAGACGGCGGCAAGCTTACCGATCCCACCTTAAAGATCAAGCCCGGCTCCGACGTTCACGCTCACGCGAAGTTCAAAGCCAAGGCGACCGAGCCTGCTACTGTCGCTCCTACCCAGAGCGGTACCACCCCCGCTACCGTAGCGCCCACTACCGCGCCTTCTGCTAATCCTCAGACCGGTGATCCCACCCACATGCTTTTATGGGTCATCATCTCCGGCCTCGCGTTAGTCGGAATCGTGGTTCTGGTGATCATCTACATCCGATTCAGAAAAAAAGAAAGCTGATTGATTTGTCATGAAGGAGAAGCCTGAAAAGAAAAAGATCAGAGTCGGCGCCGTTATATTCAGAATCTTTTTGATTGTGGTAGCGGGTCTGACGGTTGGCTTGGCAGTCTTCTCGTTCAACGCCAGCCACATAGGAGGCAACCAGCTGCCCATGCCGTTCGGCTACGGCGCTTCGGTTGTTCTCTCCGGCTCGATGGAGCCTACCCTCGCGGTCAACGACCTCGTCTTTGTTAAGGCGGAGGAAGATTATGACGTGGGCGATGTGGTTGTATACCAAAACGGCAAGAGTCTTATCATCCACAGGATCGTCAAGAAGGACGGGGAAGAATTTGTGACCCGCGGCGACGCGAACAACGCCGACGATGATCCGATCAATGTTTCCGAGATCAAGGGCGTCATGATCTTCAAGATCCCCTTCATCGGTTTGATCTTCAAGTGGCTCAAGACCCTGCCCGGCACCCTGATTGTGCTTGGTCTGGCGATATTCTTCCTGTATCGGTCCCGCCGTAAGGAAAAAGATAAGGATCAGGAAAAGCTCGATGTGATCGTCGAGGAGATCCGCCGCTTGCAGGCTCTCCAGAATGAACAAACTCCCGAAGAGCCGAAAAAAGAAGCTGACGCTCCTGCTGCAAAGATCGAAGAAGCGCCTGCGCAGCAGAAAGAAGAGACTGTTTCTTCCGAGAAGAAGCAGGATCCTCCTGTAAAGTCCGACGAGACAGCGGTCGAAAACAGCGATGAGGATCAGGCAGCATCCAAAGAGCAAGAGGACTCCGATGCTCCCGCCGAAGAGCAGGAATCTTCCGAATCTTCACAGGATGAGACGAAGCTCGCAGAGAAGGAACAAAAGCCCTCTGCGTCCGACGACTTCGCTGATATCGACGCGCTCATCAGCGAGATCGAAAACGAAAGCAAGTAACCCTGCAATACGCAGTTTGATTAGGAAATATCTTTCACAGGCTTATTTCCTGTTGCAAAACCCATTGAAAGGAGCTGGAACATGAAAAAGAATCGTACATTCGGCATTATCGCGCGCGTAGCATGCGTGCTCTTATGCCTGGTTCTGTTCTCCGCGCACCTGTGTTCGGGAATGTTCGCTCGCTATACTACAGGAGGAGAGGTAACCAGTTCCGCACCCGCCGCAGCGCTGAATGTAACAAATGACAGAGTTACAACCGCTGCTTTTACCGGATATAACAAATACGCTACGCATACGTTTAAAGTCGCGAATAACTCTGAAGTCGCGATGGGATATGATGCGGTAATTCGTTTTTACACCACCAACGACTACCTGACGATTTACGGAAGCGATATGCTTTCTCGCTTTGTTACCGATCTGACGATTGACGGTACTTCCGTGACAGGCGCATATAACGGAAAAGCATATGAATTTAAGCTTTCAAATGCCGGCGAACTCGCGCCCGGCGACAGCGTCGAGCATAATGTGGCGTTTGTTCTGCATCCTCTGACCGTGACGGATGAAGACTTAGGTTCTTCCAATGTCTATAACAACATGACTATCCCCGTAGGATTTGACGCTTATGTCATGTCCTGGCAGATAGATTAAGGAGGTAATGACGATGAAATTGTTTAAATTGCCTCCTAAGAGTGAGAAGAAAGATTACAAATTCAGCCCTGCCAAGTTGGTCATCTCCTGTGTTTTGATCGCGGCACTGCTGATATCCATGAGCATCGGTCTGAGCTATGCGAGATACCGTATGAAGTCGGTTCCTACCGAAACTACGGTTCTTTCCGCTAACGGTATTCAGGCTGACGGTACTCACACATTGGTATTCCCGAAAGCGGCGTCAGGCGATACCGTGATGGAGATGTTTGACGGAAACGTCAAGATCACTATCCCCTCTACCGCGAAGCTGACCTCCTCGGGCGTCGATCTGACAGATTACATAGAGTACTTTGTTGTAGATTTTCCGAGCAACCTGCCCTCATATACCTATAATTATACCCTGACGTCAAACCAGATCACAGTTGACCTCAACGTCAGAGTCAGAGCGCTCGGTCGTTTCGGAATGGGTAATCTGACAGATACGACCGCTTCGGAGAAGGTTGAGATCAGAGTCGGCAAGGATTATCTCGGCAACGCTAATACCAGCTCCGGACCTGCTTATGACGGTTCCGAGTGGATTACCTACGGCAACCTGAACAGAATCAACAGATCATTCAATACCAAATATGACAAGAAGGACTGGGCAGAATATGCCGATACCGATTGGTATAACACCACCGATACGTCCTTCACGATCAGCACCGGCGCTGAGCTTGCCGGTCTCGCCGCTATCGTAAACGGTACCGCGGACGGGATCGATCAGGACAGCTTTGCGGGCAAGACCATCACCCTCGGTGATGATATCTCGCTGTATTCCGGCGAAGACCGTCTTGACGGCAACGGCGAAGAGAAGAGGATCTGGATCCCGATCGGAACCAAGACAAATCCCTTCTCCGGCACCTTCGACGGAAACGGAAATACTATCAGCGGTCTGAATATCTGCAATCCCAGAAGCACCAGCTATAATACCAGCGATCAGGATAATTCGGTCGGTCTCTTCGGCTATGTTTCCGGCAGCGGTTCTATCTCCGATGTGACACTTGACGATATCAATATCGGCGCAAACATCGGAACACCTCCTTCCACTTCCCGTCAGGGACAGTCGATGGGCGCGCTGGTCGGCAGAATCGACGACTCCGCTGCGGTTGAGATCTCAGATGTACATGTAAAGAACCTGAACATCAGCGGTTATTCCAAGTATATCGGCGGTATCCTCGGCAGAGGAACCTTCGGCGGCTCTATCTCCGATTGTTCCGTTGAGAGCGCAGTGTTTGAACCGCATAACGGCGGTCAGGTCGGCGGTATTGTCGGTATCCACTACAGCGACGGCGCTAATATCAACCTCAAGAACTGCTATGTATCCGCTGACTTCGGCGGCTCCTACGGCGTTGCGGCAGGTATCGCGGCATTCGAGAACGGCGGCGCGATGGGTATGGAGAACTGCTACTTCACCGGTACCTTCAGCGGCGATAAGGATGACAGTGCGGGTATTGCGTACTTGATCGACGCCGACGCTGGCAATTGTATCATCAACAACTGCTATGCGGATTCTAACCTCGACGGCAGTTATATCTTCGGCGAGACCAACGATCGTATCCACCATGACTCCGGCGATCAGTACACCGACAAGGATAAGATGCAGATCGTGAACTCCTCTTGGAGCGCGGACGTTGATACATATAACTGGCATTGTCAGGAGGAATACGACCATCCGGTCTACAAGTCAGACGACTGTACCTATTCTGCCGGTATGAGCTACTCTGCTTATCTGGCGGCGACTCCTTCATCCGCTCCCTCCATCTACTGGACGATCACAACCGAGTCTGAGGATGATGACAAGGGTACCGCTTCTAACGATACGACAGACGACAAGATCGTTAAGGAGAACGGCCACACCGTTACCCTCAACGCGACCGCTGAGTCCGGTTTTGCGTTTGACGAGTGGGAGATCACCGGTACCTACAGTCTTGTCAGCGGCAGCAAGCTTACCGACGCGAGCTGTGTGATCAAGCCCTCCGGCAACATCACCGCGACCGCGAAGTTCAAGCAGGCACAGGCATATACTATCACACTGGATAACCAAAATCCGGAATATGGTACGATCACAGCGGATAAAGAGACTGTAGTCCCCGGTGAAAGAGTTACTTTTACACTAACACCGAATCCGGGTTATGAGATAGAAAGCAGTACAATTGACTGTACATATGTTGAAGGATCCTGGCATAATGATGCTGATACATCTCAGTTGCAGATATCCTCATTTATTCCTACTTCAAATGTAGTATGGCATGTAAGCTTCTGTGAGATTTATGTAGATGATCCGTGATAATAATAGAATGAAATAATCTTAAATCCCCTCCTCGTGAGGGGATTTTTGTTGTATGACGCAGATGTTACACCGTAGGGCAAGGCGCCCACGACTTGCCGAAAGGGTGATATTATATCAATATCGGTTATAGGAAACAAAGGTGAAATCCTGCTCCTGTATGAAATGTTTGATATTACCGAAACGTTGCTGCGACCGGCAAGTCGAAGGCGCCTTGCCCTACGGCTGATGTTTGTTCGCAGCCGAAAACGTCATCTTATATC
>CAZPOG010000160.1:0-4659 GCA_964588105.1 uncultured Ruminococcus sp.
TGACGAATGACGCAAGCGATACAGCCGTAGCAGCCCAGGAGATAGCCGACGCGGTAGCGATAGCAGACCACTTGGAATCTTCGTTTTCTTCAAGGCTTTTCACGTTTTCGGAGCGCATCGCTTCGTTCGTCATCGCGACCGAACCGTCCTCCTTAAACACATTACGGTCAACGCCGTCATACACGGACATCCCGCTCATCTCTTTGAGCGTTGTGTTGCTGTTTTCGAGTTCCTTTTTCCATGCTTCGTCGTCGAGGAGCGAATAACGCAGAAGCTCCGGCAGCGAAACGAAGCTCAGTCCGGCTTTTTGACCGTCCGAGAGCGCCGCCGCCAACGGATAAAGCTCCTCGCCGTCGATATCGTCACGCTTGAAGAAGTCGAGCAGTTCGCCTTTTTTGAACTTGCCTCCCTCGTAATCGTTCAGCGCGAGATAAAGAGAACCGATCGCGATAAAATCGTTAAGTTCCATCTGAGATTTGATCCGAGCTACCTCGTCGTCCTTATCGGAAGGCGCAAACTGTTTTTCGATCTCCTCCGCCGTGGCGGCGTCGATCTTGAGGTCTCCGTTTTCATATGCGATCAGATCGTTTCTCAGCTTTGCGACAGCTTCTGTAAAACCGAGCACGATATCCTCATACTCGTTATCAAGATACTGTTTTCTTTTTGTTTCGGTATTCAGCTCCGGACGCTGATCCTCGAGTTCATCGAGAAGATCGTCGTAGCTTTTTGAGGTAAAGCGGTCAAGGAAGGTGCTCTCGCCGCTGTCCGCGGAGACCGCGAGAAGCTTTTCAACAGAATTGAGCACAACGGTGTTTCCCTGCATCAGCAGCGTGATCAGGTCGGGCAGCTTGTCGGGATTTTCGGCGTTGATGCTCTCATAGATACCGAGCTTGTCCTGCAGGGTCTCTTCATTCAGGAGATCGCCGAGCTTTTTACCGCTGTCATCTTCGGTGTATTTATTGAGCATATCGTGAACAAAAGTCGCTCTTGCCTTACCCGCCTTCAGATTGGCGCGATATTCATAAATCGCGGGCATGAAGCCGTTGAGGAAGTCACCGATATTTGTCTTTTGCTGTTTCAAAAGATTTTTATAATCGGTCGCGCTGTAGCCGCCGTTCATATTCATCACGGAGAGATTCGTGATAGCCTGCTGCGGATCGTCGGTCGTCTTGTAACCGAGCATCGAATAGGTCTTGCCGCCGTCGTTGAGGTTACCCTCAACAGGGATAAAGCCCTTGTCGGTAAGAGTCTTTTTCGCTTCCTCCGCGTTTTTGCCGTAGGCGACGTAGACCTCGGACACATAATTGCCGTCGTTTGCTGCCGCCGCTGTGTTCAGCGGAACGAGAGCGATCATCGTCAGCGTCAGTACCAGCGCTGCGATCGTTCTAATGCTTTTCAGTAGTTTCATCATGCCGTCTCCTTTTTCTTTTTGTTTTTATTTATCATTACAGCGATGACTGCGCCGAGGGCGCCGCCGATAACGAGTCCTCCGAAGCCGAAGATCGCCCACATACCACCGCCGAGCGCGGAGGCGGTCATATTGCCCGCGGATTCGTCATAAGTCTTTACGTCATTGCTGAGCTTAGAGAAAATATACATCGAATAATCGCCCGCGACGCTCTGCCATACGGTGCTGAAGGTCGAGTAGTTCTTGAACGCGCCGCTGACGACGTTGACCGCACCCTTTTCACCGATCAGGTGAACAAACCCTTCGTAGCCGGAGGGCGCTGTGTTCTTCTCCTGTACGACGAAGTCGGGAGTCAGCGGCTTGCCCGCCTTGGAATTCTTGGAGGCATAGAGCACGAGCCACTGCTTGCCCTCGTCGGCATTCAGATCGGCGCTGTCTCCCTTCTGTATTTTATAACCTTCGCCGAAGTATTCCATACGGTTACATTCGACCGCCTTGTAGTTGAGCGAATAGCTTCCGCCGTCCGCGTCGGTGTAGTTATCGACCAGATAGTTCGGGATCGGGAGCTGTTCGACGCTCTTGTCGCGGCACAGGTCGATAACGGTCATGACCGCGGAGAATACCGCGACCGCCAGTGTTATGACCTGAAGAACAGCGGCGATTTTGACCGCTAAACGCGTTTTTGTGGCAACTTTTACAATACTGTTCTTTGCTCCGAAATCTTCCACAAGCTCATTGAAAGTATCATCATCAAAAATGACATCCCAGAAATGTTCAATCCACTGGTTCGTTTTTTTACCCCATGCAAATTTGTAGATCATTTTTACCCTTGTAACTGTTGCTATAGCCGTCACAACACCGAGTCCTATGGTAGCCGCCCAGCTGATCGCTGTGATCTTGGAAATGGTGTCCATCTGAGATTCTTTATCACCTGTGGTGCCGTAGGCGGTATTGTTCGCGCGCTGTGCCGAACCGGTCAGTGCGACGGAGCCGTCGTCTTTATACAGACCGCGGTCGATGTTCTGATAGACCGAAACTTCCTCTAACCCTTCAAAGAAAGACGCGTTCTCCTCGGCGTATTCCTGCCAGTGCTCTTCTGATGTGAAAGCGAACTGCAAAAGCTGTTCAAAACTGATAAAGGGTAAGCCGCAGCGCTGACCATCCGACAGAGAAGCCGCCATCGGGATAAATAGCTCAATATCCTCGGGCTCATGCTCTTCGAGGAAGAAGCTGAGCAGCTCGCCTTTTGCATAGTTGCCGCCCTCGTAGTTCTTCAAGCCCTCATAAGTCGTGCCGATCGAGAGCCAATCCTGATAATTCACCAAAGCCGTGGGATCGTTCTCGATATCGCCAAAGGTGTTCTTGATATCCTCTTCGGTCACGGTGTCGATATGCAGATCGGAGTTTTCATAGTCGGTCAGCTTGCCGCGCAGCTCGTTGACTGCCATGCCGAGCGCGGCGGCGTCATCGCCGTAGACATTGTCGAGATACTGCACGCGCTTGTTCTCGGTGTTGAGCTCGGGGCGTTCTTCTTCGACCTTGTCGAGCAGAGCGTCGTAATCCGTTTCCGCGAAGCGGTCGAGCCATGTGTTATCGGCGGTATCGGTCGCCATCGAGAGCAGGATCTCGGCCGACTTGATGACCTGCGCGTTGCCCTGCATCAGGATCGTGACGAGGTTGGGCAGGTTATCGGGGTTCTCCGCTTCGACGCTCTCTTCGATACCGACCTTGTCCTGTAAGGTCTCACTGTTGAGCAGGTCGCCCATCTTCATGTTGGTATCGTCTTCTGTATAGTAGTTCAAAAGATCGTGAACATAGGTCGCCTTGGCTTTGCCGTTTTTGAGATTCGTGCGGTATTCGCGGATGACAGCCATGAACTCGGTGAGGAACTCCGCGATCTCGGTCTTCTGACCTTTCAGCAGGTTTTTGTAATCTTCCACGCTGTAGTCGCCGTGCATATTCATCACGGCGAGGTCGGTGATGGATTCACGGATGTCGTCTGTAGTCTTATAACCCATCATGGCGTAGGTCTTGCCGCCGTCGTTGAGGTTCCCCTCGACAGGGGTAAAGCCCTTGTCGGAGAGGGTCTTTTTCGCTTCTTCCGCGTCCTTGCCGTAGGCGACATAGACCTCGGAAACATATTTGCCGGTGTTTGCCGCCGCTGTGTTCAGCGGAACGAGAGCGATCATCGTCAGCGTCAGTACCAGCGCTGCGATCGTTCTAATGCTTTTCAGTAGTTTCATCATGCCGTCTCCTTTTTCTTTTTGTTTTTATTTATCATTATAGCGATGACCGCTCCGAGGACTGCACCTATCGCCAATCCTCCGAAGCCCCAGATCGCGATCATGCCGCCGCCCATCGCGGATGCGGTCATGTTGCCCGCGGATTCGTCGTAGGTCTTGACGTCTTTGCTGTGCTTATAGAAAATATACTTGGAATAGTCAGCCGTGATGTACTGCCATATGGTGCTGACGGACGAGTAATTCCTGAACGCGCCGCTGACGATGTTGACCGCGCCGTTCTCTCCGATCAGGTTGACAGATCCATCATAGCCCGCTGGGCCGTTAATGCTCTCCTGCACGAGGAAGTCCGGGGTCAGGGGTCTGCCCGCCTTGGAATTCTTGGAAGCATAGAGAACAAGCCACTGCTTTCCCTCGTCGGCAAGAAGGTCGGCGCAATCACCCTTTTGCTTTTTATAATCATTGCCGAAATATTCCTCTCGGTTACATTCGACAGCCTTGTAGTTGAGCGCATAGCTGCCGCCGTCCTCGTCGGTATAGTTATTGACCAGATATTTCGGGATCGGCAGCTGCTCTACGCTCTTATCGCGGCACAGGTCGATGATCGTCAGGACGGCACCGGCAAAAGCAATCGCCATCGTAATGAACGATATGATCCTTGTGAGCCGTATCATAAATCGCGCCCTTGAATACAGACCCAACTGCTCGACTCCCGTGTAATTTCTTCCTGATCTGAAGAAATTCGCTTCAAAATCACCGTCAGTGACTGCGTTCTTAAACAGTTCATATACATCATCATCAAAGATTTTTTCCAGATTCATCTCAAGAAGCTCACCCTCAAGATAATCGTATGCGGCTGCATTGATAGCCATGTTTGCACCATAATTTGAAATAAGCGCTGATACCGTGCCGCCCACCGTCGCAATATACGATATCACGACGATCTTGGTATAGGCATCCATCTGTTCATCTTTGCTGCCGGTCGTACCGTCGGCGGTGTTGTTCGCGCGC
>CAZPOG010000161.1:0-4617 GCA_964588105.1 uncultured Ruminococcus sp.
CACAGTTGACACTTCCGTCGATAATATTGACAGAAGTATTATCGATCAGATTCGTATAGACGCCGTCCGCAAGGCCGACTTTCACACAGCCTGAATTGCCTTTGACAGAAAATACGCCCAACGCTTTTCTGCCGTTTTTCTCATAGGTCGCGATCAGAAAACTCTCATCCTGTGACGCTACCTGATAGCCGCTGTCGGTAAAAATCCCATCCTGCTTGATCTCATACAGACGCTTCATCAATCCGCGCAGATCCTCTTCCTCTGAACAGGAGAAATCCACGGTATCCTTATCAAACAGGCTCGGCAAATGCGCGGCAGCGCTTTCCTGACCCGCATAGATCAGTGTCATACCCTTCTGGAAGTAGAGGAACGCCGTAAAGTTTCTCAGTATCCGAAGAGTTGACACCAGAGATCTCACTCTCGGTACATCATGGTTCTCTAAGAATCGAAGCTTGACATAATTATCGGGATAGATATACTCCTGACGGTTGACCGCTTCGCAGTAGCGCGCAAGCGTCGCCTTTTGTGAAAGGATATCGCGAAACTCATGATAAATATCGTAGTCGTAGCACAGATCAAACGCGCAATAAATCTCCCCATCGGACAGCGCGGTGAGCCCTCTGCCCCGCATATGGATAATGAACCCGGGCTCGATAGACTCGCTGAGCCATATGGCGCCTTCTCTGACTTTTTCGACTTCCTCTCTTGCTTTGAGCCAGAATTCAAGAGGGATCAGCGGCGCGACGTCACAGCGAAAACCGTCAACAATCTGCGCCCACATCTTCAATGTGTCGATCTGATAATCCCATAATTCTTTATTAGAATAATCAAGATCAATAATATCACTCCAGTCCCCTACTCTGTTGCCAAATGAACCGTCCTCCTTGTGATAGAACCATTCGGGATGCTCCTTTGACAGCACGGAGTCAGGCGAAGTGTGGTTATATACCACATCGATGATACACTTCATCCCCATCGCGTGGATAGCGTCGACCAGACTCCTAAAATCATCAAGCGTTCCGAATTCGGGATTGATCGCGCGGTAATCCGAGATCGCGTAAGGTGAGCCGAGGGTCCCTTTTCTCTTGAGCGTTCCGATAGGATGGATCGGCATCAGCCAGATGATATCCACGCCCAGCGACTTGATATCGGAGAGCTTCTCTTTGACCTTATCGAAGGTGCCCTCTTCGGAAAAATTTCTGACATAAACCTGGTACATCACCATATTTCTCAGTGTTTTCGATGTTTGCTGCGCCATTGTTATCCCTCCTGTCGATTTACCCTTTTATTCTATCTTTTTTCATATGATTTGTAAAGAAGAAACGAATGATTTCAAGGAAATTTCAATTTGGAAATTCACAATCATTTTGAGCGTTTTGCAGAAAACAAATAATCACTGTCGTTTTCAAGAGCTTTATTGACAGCTCCTATGTACTGCCCCAAATTGTGCGGACAGTACAAAATCCCCCTTACGGTAGTTTTATTCTACCATAAGGGGGTGGTTTTTACTATTGTCCGTTTTTACTGGACCTGTGCAGTTTTCCCGTCCGGTTTCCTTTTTCCCTTTTGTAATGTCGATCAGAAGTTTTCGATCAAATCTTGCAGAGAGTCCTTTGAGACGCCTTCGGGATAACAGCTCAGATCATAGCTATCCACCACTTCATCATACTCAGCCTTGCTCACCGACTCTTCATCGATCGAATAGTTCTCATCATAGGTGTTGCCGCTGTGCTCGACCGACACCGCTTTGCCGTCAAAGGAGTAAATCATCCAAGCGGTATATCCCTGATGCATCGAGCCTGTCGAAAAGCATCCTTTTCGCTCACCGTATGAGAATCCCGAGGTAGCGTAGGTCTCGTAGGATTGCACCTTGCCGTCAAGAATATAGCAGACATACGCCGGCCCTGAAGACGGCATCGTCTCAAGACACAGCTCGGGGATATCGTCATCGTTGAGATAGATCAAAGCGCCGGAATCATAAGAAATATCCGTCGACAACAAAAACTCCTGATACAAGGACTTGTAATCCACTGCTTCTGTGGGAGGTTCGGTGGGCGCTTCGCTAAGTGCTTCGGTCAGAGGCTCTGCCTCTTTTGCCGTTTCCGAAGCAGCCGTCGGCTCTTTTGACGCGGAGCTTCCGCACGCTGTCAGCATACATCCGAGCGCAGCTAAACTCAATACCAAAAGAATGCTCAAACATCGTTTCATATGATTATCTCCTTTTTATTGTTATCAAATCACTCGTTAGTCTGTTATGACTCATACACAAGGCGCTCGCCGGTCCTTCCGACGGTCGGAACATGCGCAAGATATTTTTGGATGACGGTGGCGTCAATGACCGTGACAAACCCGTCGTCGTCAACATCGGCGACAGCACTGTCATAGGATGCTACCGGAATACTCGCCAGAACTTTCTGGATCGCGGTGGCATCTATCACTGTGACCTTTTTGTCAGCGTCACAGTCGCCCATATAATAGTGGTTGACGTCAAAAGGATCCATGTTATCTGTCAGCCAGATATTCCTTTCCTGATACCAATTCTTCAGGAAGTTGTAATTCTCCTCGTAGGTAGGCAGAGCTCTCTTCTGGATATTGATCCAGTTTCTCGACACTTTCCATACTCCGGAGGAATAATTTCTTTCAAAGATCTCACGGTACTCCTCGTATGTCGAATCCATCAGACCGCCGTCGGCAAAGATACTGCTGACAAAAGGATAGTACTCTTTGTAGACGCTCCTGACCTCCGCGTTGAACCACTCTTTGTCGCAAAGATAAATATAGATATTTTTATTGTTCGCAAACATTCCCGTAGGCGGTACCGCCTGCTTGTATCGCGAGCTGAGGAGCGTATCGTTGATATTGCCCGCGGAGAGGTCATAGTCCCATGCGGGACCGGCATAAAGCTTGCCGTCCTTATAGTAGAAGAATACCGAGCTCATGTCGAAGTCAAAGGTCTTGAGATATTCGTTCATAAAGCAGTACTTTGCGAACGACTCCACGTCTATCTTCGCTTCGATCTGCTCTCTTGTTCCCGTCTTCAGTGTATTGACGATATCCTGCATCGTTGAGGTAATATAGCCCAGCTGTTCTTCGTTCGGATCCTCCGGCTCGCTTGCGATAAAACGAAGTTTATCTACGGTGAAGTAGGTGACGTCTTCTTCGACGCGCTGCGCCTCATATTCGATCAAAAAGTCCTTCATTCCGCGGTTGCTCTCGATATCGATATCAACTCTGTCCGTACCCTCATTGACGGGCTCATAAAGTCCGTAGCAGCCGCGATAAGAACCGTCCACCCACAGCTCGACAAACTGCTGGTTGGAGGTGTAGGCGAGATCTAACTCGTGTGCAAAGGTGTTCGCGACATAGTTTCTCAGCAAGGTCGGATCAAACGCGTTGGCAAGCAGCACCCACTTCTTCCCCTTGCCCATACCGAGAACGTCCTTCTTCTTGGAAAACTTAAACGTAAACGCTTTCTTATCGATTCCGACCATTGCGGTAGTGTTGCCGCGCACCTTGAACAGAACGCTGTCCTCCATATGACTGCCGTTTGGAGCGTCGATTGTGATAGAGGCGTCAACGTAGCCGTCAGCCTTCTCCAGAGATAAACCGTTGCCTTCGGCGGTAGTCACCCTGATCTGGGGAACGTTGAGCATCTGAAAGCCGGCCCCGTCCACAGAGGACAAAACAAGCTCTTGCGTATCCTTCGCAAAAGCGGTCAGAGAGCAGGATAATATCAGGATCATGCAGATGATCAGTGAAACTGTCTTCTTCATTTTTTCTCCTTTACACGGTTGAAGGTGATATACAAAAATCCTTAGAGCACTTTTCAAACGCGATACGAGGATCACTATCCTCCTCGACATAGATGATCCCGCATTGTTTGAAGCCCAGCTTCTTGAGCAGATTGCGCATCACCGTGTTGTCCCCGTGGGTATCCATCCTGAGATGTCCGCACTGCTCATATGCCCAGTTGATACAGAAGGAGCCCATGCCCTTTCTGCCCTCTGCAACAGCGATTCGATGCACTACGCCGTAAGGACTGTTCTCAAGCCATGCGCCATTCTCTATCACATCGTAGCAGGGATCGATGTCCCTGCCATAGTCATAGAAGAACGCCGCGCCTATCTCTTTGTTATGGACACAAACATGACACTTCTGCTGTTTGATATCCTGTTCGATCAGATCCCGCGGAGGCCATCCTGTCGCGCCCCACTGCTTGGGGTTTCCTGTTTTTGCCATAAAAGAACGCGCATAGGCGTAAATGCACATGATCTCATCGAGATCGGCAAGAGTTGCTTTTCTTATTTTCATTCTGTCCGTTTCCATGATGTCAGCTTCACTTTAATATGACGGGAGATATAACGCAGCGTGCTGTAACAGATCAGTTGTTTTTAGGAACCTCAATACCATAACAGCGTCAAAATCACGGCAGGTATTCCTCGATCATTTCAATCACCTCATCTTTGGTATAAAAATGAGATATTGCTTTGGAATACTCTGTATCAAACTCAGCGTATAACGCGCTGTAATACTCATCCTTTGTTACAAATACATCATTCAGATAATACTCCAGACCTCCGTCCTTCTTTCTTATCTTTGATCCGGAGAACACGGGAG
>CAZPOG010000162.1:0-4568 GCA_964588105.1 uncultured Ruminococcus sp.
TCAGGACAGTATTCGCGTACGATCATCGCTCCGATGGTCGGCGTTCTTGTCTCAAAATCATCTTCGGCAATGCCGTAGTTGCCGATCAGCGGATACGCCATCACCACGCCCTGGTCGGTGTAGGACGGATCGGACAGGATCTCCTGATATCCGACCGGCGATGTGTTGAACACGATCTCAAAGACGCGCTCATCCTCACAGCCGAAGCCCTTACCATAGTATTCGGAGCCATCCTCCAGTATCAGTTTTTTGTCATATTCAAGAGCTATCATGTTTACACCTGCTTTTTCTCGCTGATTTTGTTTTCAAAGCGATCTTTCGCGGTATCGGACGGGATCGCGGTGGGATAACCGCCGCCGAAGCATGCCGTACAGAAGCCCGTATCCTCGCCCGCGAGGAGTCTGACATTCTCAATGCTGAGATAGCCGAGCGAGGTCACGCCGATCTCTTTCGCGATCTCTTCCGCGCTCAGTCGATTAGCGATCAGTACATCCGGATTATCGATATCCGTGCCGTAATAGCAGGGGCTGGTAAACGGCGGCGCGCTGACGCGGAAGTGTATCTCCTTCGCACCCGCTTGCCACAGCAGCGCGGCGATCCTTCGGCAGGTGGTACCGCGCACGATCGAATCGTCTATCAGCACTACGCGCTTGCCTTCGACAACGTCGCGGATAGGATTAAGCTTGATGTCTACGCCCTGCGCGCGATTCTCCTGATCGGGCGCAATAAAGGTGCGGGCGATATACTTGTTCTTCGTAAAGCCGATCGCATAAGGGATGCCCGACTCCCGAGAATAGCCGATCGCAGCCTCCAGTCCGGAGTCCGGAACACCGATCACGATATCCGCTTCGACAGGATGCTGACGCGCTAAGAACCTGCCCGCGTTGCGTCTGCATCGGCTGACGGACGCGCCGTCAATAATCGAATCGGGACGCGCGAAATAGATGTATTCGAATACGCAGAAGCGCTTTTCTTTTTGTCCGCACAGAGTCGTATCAAAGCGAATACCGTTCTTATCAACGATCACAATCTCTCCGGGGCGTATATCTCTGACGAGCTTCGCTCCGACCGCATCCAGCGCACAGGATTCGGAGGCGAAAACGATCTTGCCGTCGTCGGTCTCGCCGTAACACAGCGGGCGAAAACCGTGAGGATCGCGGGCGGCAATCAGCTTCTGCGGTGAGCTGATAACCAGCGAGTACGCGCCCTCGATCACACCCATGGCAGCTCGTACCGCCCTCTCGATCGAGTCGTGCCACAAGCGTTCCTGCACGATAATGTATGAGATCACCTCAGAGTCCGTGGTGGTGTGAAAAATCGCGCCCTTCTCCTCCAAAAACCTCCTCAGCTCATAGGAGTTGGAAAGGTTTCCGTTGTGACACAGCGCCATCCTGCCCTTGTGGTGGTTGACGATCAGCGGCTGGATGTTCTGCTGCAGCTTCGCGCCGGTGGTAGCGTAGCGCACATGGCCGACCGCGATATTGCCCTTTCCGAGGGAGCGGAAATTTTCGGGATGGAACACCTCGCTGACCAGCCCCTCGCCTTTAGCATAGGTGAAAACGCCGTCGTCGTTGACGACAATACCCGCGCTCTCCTGTCCGCGGTGCTGTAGGGCAAACAGCGCATAATAAGTCATCGTAGCGAGATCGGCAGTGTCACGACTGTAAACGCCGAACACCCCGCATTCTTCATGAATATGATTCATAGACAGACTCCTGACAATCTGAATTTACAAACAAAAAAAGACAAAGACCCCTCGGAAAACCAAGACGTCTTTGTCTTAACACTCATATTATACGACGTTACCGTCAATTTGTCAATTGACATTTTCCCTATTTGCGTTTTCCGCTGAAATGATGGCCAAAAGCGTCATCTTAAGGAATCATTTTGAATTATAAACACTGTCATTATTTGTCAATAATAACTATAGCTCATTTTGCATTTTTTCATTTTGTTTTATTACTATAACAAGGCGCGGATCCAAGCAGGATCCGCGCCCATGATTATTTTGGTATTCAGATATTGACTTTAAAACCCTTTTCCGTTAAACCGTCAAATCAATCCATCATTATTCAAGCGATCGGTTCGCCGATCCCCTCGGGGCAGGTCAGCGACGCCAGATATTTCTGGATAAAGGCAGCGTCTAAGACCGTGACCTTTCCGTCTTTGTCTACGTCTGCGGCGACTTCTATGAACAATGTGACAGAGACGCTCGCGAGTTTCTTCTGGATCAGGTTAGCGTCGATAACAGTCACCTTGCCGTCGCCGTCGACATCGCCGAGAATGATCGGGGATGTATCGGCGGAAGTCTCCGTAGTCTCTGCAGTAGTCTCTACAGTGGTCTCATCCGTATTCTCTTCGTTATTCTTCAGCAGGAAGAGCTGGGTTCCGTAGAAGGGATTCGCCGTACCGATATACAGACCGTTATCGGTGCTTAGCAGCGTTCTTGCGCCGTAGTTGTACTTATCGCCGAAGCCGTTGATCGTAACGGGTTCAAAGTTCTCTCCGTCGGCGGTTTTGAATATCTCAAAGCCCCAAACGTCATCCTTGACAGCGTCGGAGATATAAGCGTACATCTCCAGACCTTCCCAGTCGACGCTGTTATACAGCTCCATCAATTTTTCATTGAGTACGTTGATCTTCGACAGGCACTGCATCAACTCGGTCATCGAACCGAAATCGCGAGTATTGATCTTTGTCTTGATTCCTTCGATCGTCTGCTGAATCAGCTCGCAAACGTCGACATATTCACAGACATAATCTTCGGCAGCATCCGCGTCAAGATCCATGTCTTCCAGATCATCCATCATATTCGAAGCGACTTCCGCTAACTCATTCGCGTCGTCGGTGATCTCTTCGCTGACCTCTTCATCTTCGGTCTTTGCCTTGATCATACCGATCAGCGTCTTGATATAGTTAATCTGGTCACGCCACTCCTGGGGAGTCATGTTAATAAAGCTTTCGTTGGTAAGTCTGGTAACGTAGTTGTAAATGGTCGCAGAGTCCATCGTACCGACATAAAGCTCGCCGTCATAGACAGCGGTTCTCCAAAGGTACTCGGTACAGGGGTTGTCGGCAACCTTAGAAAAGCCTTCGCACTTGACATACTTGCCGGTTTCGTTATCCAGCTTCCAGATGCTCTGAGGATGCTGCATTGTCGCATACATGCTCGCCAGATACTGGCTGGGCTTGCCTTCATCTTTCATCAGCTGATTGAGGATACCTCTGACAGCGTAGATTTCAGAATAGATCGTCATGTCAAAGTCCATGACATACAGTTCGTCGTTAAAAACGAAAGGTGTCGCGGTAACGGAAAGCATACCGCGGTTCGCGCCCAGATAACCCTGAGGATCATCACACAGACCGATGTTGTTGACGCCGTTGAAGAAGCCGATCACTTCTTCCCAGTGCCAGCCGTATTCATTCGCGGTTTCACCTTCAGCCGCAGGATGTCCCTTGAACATCGCAAAGCCGCTTGCGTTCGGAACGGTGGCGTAGATATAACCATCATAGGAGCAGATGTCCCAGATAGGGCTGGTGATGTTGCCCTGAACACCCGGATCCATCGCATAACGTTTACCGAAATCTTTATAATCGGCTACTCTGTTCCAGACGCTGTCGTCTTCGTTATCCTTCTCGAGGATCGCAAGCTTCTTGCAGCCCGCGTCGCCCTCAGCGAGCGCATAAGATTCATCAACGCCGCCGAAATAGAGTTTGTCGTCCATCAGACAGGCGGCGCGCATGCTTGTGCCGTTGGTGGAAGAGAATACAACTTCAATATTGTCGTTCTCATCAATTCTTAAAATATCGTTGCTGGATACTGCGTCGGCAGCATAAGAGCCGAAGTATACGTTGCCGTTGTGCTCGATCGCCATACGGAAAGAAACGTTAAGAGGAGCTGTGTACAGCTTGACGATCTCGCCTGTTTCCTTACTGCAGCGAAGAATATAGCCGCCTTCTTCGGTCTGAGGACGCGGTACCTCGCCGTTTGTCAGAACATTACCGAGCGCCCATACGGTCTCCTCGTCAATGCCGTTTGCCTCAAACACCGCTACGAGAGCGTCCGCAACCAGACCGCCGATGTTCTTGTTGGTACCGATGTAGACATAATCTCCCCTGTCAGCCATACACCATGAGTAGCTCGTCTCACGGTCGCCGCCCTCGATAAGTCCGTCACCCATGCGGTAGGTACGGTCGGGGTTAGAGATCTTTGTCACAGTGAAATCACTTTGCTTCTGCTGTGCGCCGACAGTCATCGCAACCGTAGAAAACAGGATCGCAAGTGTCAGCATAACTACGATGGATTTTTTAAAGATCGCTTTCATTTTCTGATAATTCCTCCTCTAATATAAACTTTAAACCGGGAAAACGGTATAAAAATTGAATGCTGTAACGAACGGTTTTGCCGGACAATAATTATACTTATCCCTATTTTAGATTATGTTATCATATACTTTATATTTTTTCAATAGAAAAATAATATTAAATCATTATTATTAATTTTCGTTTTAAAATACAGGTGTTTTTCAAAAAATGAGCACGATGTTGTCTTGACCAAGATAGAATTT
>CAZPOG010000163.1:0-4524 GCA_964588105.1 uncultured Ruminococcus sp.
GTCTTCGGGCAGCAGCTCTGCGTAACAGCCGTCTAAGGAGAGCTTGGATGCGACCGCGTCGGCGTTCGGCTTTTTATCTCCCGTGAGCATACACAGTCGCTTCACGGACAGCGCTCTGAGCTTTTGAAGTACCTCGGGCGCCTCTTTTCTGACGCTTTCCGAGAGCAGAACACAGCCGATGACTTCGCCGTTCTCACGGATCTCCACGCCGGCGCCTTGGGAAGGCTTACAGCAGGAGATCAGCCGATCGCCGTATCTCGCTTCTACGCCGTGACCCGATTTTTCCGTATAGTCAGATAATTCTAATATAGAAATATGATGATCGTTTGCATAGTCGATGATCGCCTTGGCGATCGGGTGGGAAGACTTCTTCTCCACCGAAGCGGCAAGCTGTAATAATTCTTTTGAAGAATATTTGCCGGTTGATTTTATTTCTGTAACAGAAATATGATTGTCGGTCAGGGTACCGGTTTTGTCAAAGGCGATACAGCTGATCTTTGCCATCACCTCGACAAACCTGCCGCCCTTGATCAGGATACCGTTCTTCGAAGCGGCGCCGATGCCCGCGAAGTAGGAGAGAGGCACCGAGATCACAATAGAGCAGGGACAGGCGGCGACCAGGCAGGTCAGCGCGCGCTTGATCCACAGCGCCCATTCTCCCGTAATCAGGGAGGGGATGACCGCGATAAGCATTGCGAGGATCATCACCGCGGGGGTATAGATGCGGGCGAATTTAGTGATGAGCTTCTCGTGATTGCCTTTATTCTTGGAGCTGTCTTCGACGAGCTTGACGATGCGTGACGCCGCCGAGTCGGAATAGTCCTTGGTGGTTTTGATACGGATAGCGCTGTCGTTGTTGAGCATTCCCGAGAGCAGTTCCGTACCGACCGCCGCCGGCACGGGAGCGGATTCTCCGGTGAGAGAGGACGCGTCCAAGGTGGTCTCGCCCTCAACGATCACGCCGTCGATCGGCACGCGCGTATGCGGCGCGATCTCGATGAGAGCGCCTTGCTTGACATCGGAGGCTAAGACTTCTTCTAAGCCGTTTTGCGTGACCAGCATCGCCTTGTCGGGGCGGATATCCGCTAACTTGCGGATATCGCGGCGGGATTTTTCCACTGCCGCCTCCTCGAGCATTTCGCCGAATCCGAACAGCACCGTGACCGCCGCCGCTTCAACAAAGTCGCCCAAGACCATCGCCGCGACAACCGCCACCGTCATCAGGGTAGTCTCGTCGATCCTGAGTTTGATGACCGACTTGACGCCCTCGATCACAACGTCATAACCGGAGAGAACCGCGGACGCGATCGCGAGGATCATGGTGATCGTGTGGTATTCGGTGAACAGGTGTAAGAAGAACGCCGCAAGAAACAGTGCTGCCGCTGTGATCAGCAGGACGAGCTTGAGCTTTCCTGTTTCGTGATGATGCTCGTGCTCGTGATCGTCGTGGTGTTCATCCTTTTTCTGCACCGTCACGCCGTCCTCGACGGAGTCGACAAGCTGCTGGATATCTTCTGTTATATTTCTTTTATCGCAATTTAACGATAGCTCTTTGGTCACGAAAGAGAGAGAAACCTCGCTGTATTCTTCCTGATCCGCGATCTTCTTCTCGATCACCGCCGCGCAGTGCGCGCAGTCCAGACCTTCTAAAATCAATTCATGTTTCATGGTAATCAGTATTCTTTGTAGGGCACGATGCCCACATCGTGCCGAAGTATTGATAATCTTACAGTGTTAGTTTTATCGGTTACTCGCTTTGATCAAACAATTGATAGCGGAACGATGTGGGCATCGTTCCCTACGGTAAACGTTTGGGATTTGTCATTCCAGTATGTGTTCCAGACCCATCTCGAAGATCAGCTTGATGTGTTCGTCTTCGAGGGAATAGAAGCTCTGCTTGCCGTCTCTGCGAACCTTGACGAGGTTTTCCTGTCGCAGGACGCGGAGCTGGTGGGAAACGGTAGACTGTTCCATCCCGACGATGTCCGCGATACAGCAGACCGAGAGCTCTTTCTCGAACAGGGCGCACATGATGCGGATGCGGGTGGAGTCGCCGAAGACCTTGAAGAAGTCGGCAAGCTCAAACAGCGTATCGGCGTCGGGCATATTCGCCTTGGTTTCTTTTACAATGTCCTGATGATTTTCGTGTGACATAGGAACCTCCGATTGATTAAACAAATGAACATATGAACAATCGTTCATGTTTACAAGTACATCATACACCTAATTTCTCTGTTTGTCAATAGATTGATAAATATTTCTTGATTCAATCTATTTTTCGTTTTATAATACAGATGAACGAAAGGCAGGGCGGAACGGTCAAGACCGTTCCCTACAGTGTGTTGATGATGGGAAGTGCTATTATGACATCCGATTTTACTGTGATTTTTGATATGGACGGTGTGCTGTTTGACTCCGAGAGCGTGTATATTGACGGCTATGTGATGTACGCGTCGGATTGTCCCGATATCCGCGAGACTGCGCTCTCCTGTATCGGCGCGAACGGCAGACGCACCCGTGAGATTTTTGTAGAGAAGTACGGCGAGGACTTTCCCTTTGACGAATACTATCGCAAGGTCAAAGCGTATGTGCAGAGCCATCCGATCCCGTTGAAGAAGGGCACTGTGGAGATCCTTAAATTTCTTTCGGAGAATAATGTTCCGTTGGCGCTTGCTTCTTCTACCTCTACCGCAAGCGTGATGAAGATGCTCAAAGAGGCGGATATCCTCAAGTACTTCGACAAGGTGATCTGCGGCGATATGGTCAGCCACTCCAAGCCGCACCCGGAGATCTTTCTCAAAGCGGGAGAGGAGCTGGGGTATGCTCCGGAGAACTGTTATGTGATCGAAGATTCGTTCAACGGCATCCGTGCGGCGTATAACGCCGGTATGATCCCCGTGATGGTGCCGGATATCCTCGGCCCCGACGAGGAGATACAGGAGAAGCTATCGTATTTGTTCTCCGATCTGCCATCGGCGCAGGCGTTTTTTGAAGGGTTGGTTTGTCATTGCGAGGGAGCAAAGCGACCGCGGCAATCCCCTTGTCAATAATATTGTTATATAAGAGGCTATTATACAAACGGTCGTAAAAGGAAGGAGATTGCCACGCCCCATAAAGGAGCTCGCAATGACAATTCTACAATAATTCTGCACTCTGCACTTTGCACTATGCACTGAAAAAGGTGATATCATGTCATTTTCATTAGAGTTTTTACCGCGTTTCCGCGAGTCTGAAGCGGACGGAAAGGTCGGCGTCAAAGGCTACGTCGATTATTTTCAGGACATCGCTTCGGGGCATTTTCATTTATACGGAAAGGGCAACGACACGCTGCCGTACCAATACGGTGTAGCGTGGGTGTATTCCAAATACAAGCTCAAGATCTACGGCAAAGCAGATTTCTCCGAAAATATCCGCGTTACCTCGTGGGTGTCGAAGTGCGATCCCGTGCGCGTGTGGCAGGAGATGGAGATCAGAAGGGGAGAGCAGCTCCTCTGTGAAGGACGGCTCGAAAGCTGTCTGGTGAATCTCAAAGAGGCGAAACTCGTCAAGACGCCGTACATCGAACTGCCCGACAATCTCGTCGAAGAGCGGCTGACTTCGGTGGATCGCTTCTCCCGCAGGATGAAGTTTTCACAGGACGCTCAATACCGTTATACCCATACGGTGCGCTATACCGATCTCGACAACAACCGCCATATGAACAATTTGCACTATGTGGAACTGTTTCTCAACGCCTTTTCGCCGGAGTTCTTTGATGAGAACGTTGTTACGGATTTTGAGCTGCAGTATATTTCACAGGCGTACTGCGGCGATGAGCTGAGAGTGTTTGAATTGTGTGAAGGGAGTACCCATACGCTTTACGCGCTGAATCAGAATGATGAGCTGATCGCGGGATGCGTGATTGTAATTCATAATTCATAATGCATAATTCATAATTGATTGCAGGGGAGGGTCTTGACCCTCCCGAAACGTCGATAAATACATAGGGCTTCTACCAAGCGGTACGGTCAAGACCGTACCCTACGGTTGATGTTTGTATACAGCCGAAAACGGTATTGATAACCAACAAAAAAGGCTTCCGAAACCTCGGAAGCCTTTTTGTTATATACAGCTTATGAAATTATAACCAATGCAGCGTATCTTCGTATACGTTGATGTAGTCCTGAGCGGAGCGTTCCCAAGAGTTGTCGGACATCATCGCTCTCCACATCAGCTGGTGCCAGCCTTCGTTATCATAGATACCGGAGAGAGCGCGCTTGACAGCGTTGCACATATCGGCGATATCATAGTTGCGGAAGGTAAAGCCGTTGCCGTAGTTATCAGCAGAGTCAAAGACGGAGTCTTTTAAGCCGCCGACTTCTCTGACGACCGGGATGGTACCGTAGCGAAGCGCGATCATCTGACTAAGACCGCAGGGCTCCTGCTTACTGGGCATCAGGAAGATATCCGCGCCGGAGTAGATCTTACGCGCCAGCTCGGGAACGAAGCCGTGGCAGGTGCAGACTCTGCCGGGATAGAACCACT
>CAZPOG010000164.1:0-4431 GCA_964588105.1 uncultured Ruminococcus sp.
TAACGGAAGGGATCAAAACCCTTCTCTACGCCGGCAGCCTGAAAAGGATCTACGGCATCGATTATCTTGTCCGCGGCTTTGTCAAGGCGGATATCCCCGACGCGCAGCTGAGAGTCTACGGCGACGGAGACTTCAAAGAGGAACTTCTAAGGCTGTGCGAGATGTATCCTTCTGTTAAGTATATGGGCGTCAGAGATAACGCGCATATCGTAGAAGAGGAGCAGAAGGCGTCGCTTCTGATCAATCCCCGTCCGATCGCTCCCGAGTATACCAAGTATTCTTTTCCGTCCAAGAATATGGAATACATGGTCTCCGGTACCCCTCTTCTGACCACAGGGCTTCCCGGAATGCCCGAGGAGTATTATCCGTATGTTTATATTATGGGTGAAGAAACTCCCGATAACGCCGCAAAGGTGATCAAAAAGATCCTTGACACGCCTCTGTCCGACAGACAGAAAAAAGGCATGGCGGCGCGGGAATTTGTTCTGCAAAATAAATCCAATGTGATCCAGGCAAAAAAGATTCTGGAATTTTTAGATTATTCAGTGAGAAAAAATAATGGTACTTGAAAAAATCAAAGCATTTTTCAAAAAACTGAATTACAAGAGCTACATTCTGTTCTACATTCTGCTGTATGCGGTGATGCCGATCGTGCCCAGAGCGACCAGTACGTATCTGACGACATACTTCTATATGGCGATCGTAGTCGCCACCTTTATCTTCTCATTTGTCGCGTGCAGACTCGGCAATATCAAAGAATATGCTGTTTTGATGCTGCCGTTTATTATCTACGCGCTGCTGTCGATGGTACTGTCTCACGAGAGCGACTGGATGATTGCGGCATACGAGTCGTTTATGGTGTATGTCTTTCCTGTCAGCGTCGGGTATTATCTTGCCAGAAACCCGTTTAACGCCAAAACGTTTGCGATCGTTCTGGTGGTCGTTTTTGCGTTTACCTGTATGACGACGATCATCGGATGTATCCGCAATCCCGATGCAGCGCGTGACCTCGCCTCTACCAAGACCTCTCAGGACGCTACTGCGATCAAGTATGACTGGCAGAACATCGGCGGTTATTCATTTGTTTATTCAACGGTTTTGTTGTATCCTTTTGTGATTTTGGGATTCAAAACAAAGAAGCTGAATATTGTTTTTGTGGTCATCTTTACGGTGCTGGCGTATGCGCTGGCGCTGTATACCGAGTATACTTTTGCGCTGATGCTTCTGCTGCTTTCTACGCTGCTGTTCTTAATCAAAAAGGATATGTCGATCAAGAAGTTTTTGCTGTTGATGATCTTTTCGTTCCTTGCGGCATACTTCTTGCGATATGCGGTCGCGGCGCTGCTGACTTATATCGGCAATTTGCTCGGCAACGAGACGATGACAGAGAAGATGACCGCGATCTTTTTGGGCAATGAAGCGGTGGAACAACTGGATGATCCCCGTGACGTCCTGTATATGATGTCTATCGAAACCTTCCTGAAGAATCCGCTCTTCGGAACCTTCTTCAACGGAGGAAGAGGTTCGGGCGGTCACTCGCAGATCCTTGACACCTTGGCGCAGTTCGGACTTTTCGGAGGGGCGATTCTGTACTGGATGTACAGAGGGATCTATAAAGTGTTCTACAAGCCTTTTACAAAGAAGGTCGGCGGATGTATTGTTTTCTGGATCTTCCTGCAGACGTTTATCCTGTCCTGTATCAACACGAAACTGTGGCTGAATAATCTGTGTTTATATACGCCGATCTTGCTTTACGCGATATACCCAACGGAGGAGAAAGATGAAGATACTCTGGATCGTAAACATACCCTTAGGCCCGCTAAGCTTACACCTTTATCAGAAGAAGTGCAACGGTCTGTGGATGAGCGCCCTTCTTGAAAGCATTGTCAGAAAGAAGGAGTATGAACTTACGGTCGTCACGACCGCTCATATCAGCGAGCCTCTGAGAATAGAAGAAGACGGCGTTGTCTACTGGGCGCTTCCCGACAGACACCCTATTGATTATGACGAGAACAAGCCGTCGAATATTGCCGCTTTTCGAAAGCTCCTCAGCGAGGAAAAACCCGATCTGATAGAACTGTGGGGTACTGAATTTGCCCAGGTTCTGTGCGCATTGAGACAGGCGGGAGATATCCCGTGTGTGATCTATATGCAGGGGTATCTCACTTCGATCGCGAGGCATTACCTCGGCGGTATGACGCAAAAAGAAATCAAACGTTCATTGACGTTTCGCAATATCATCAAGCGCGACAGTGTTCTGCAGGAGCAGGAGAAATATTATCGCCGCGCCGAAAAAGAGAAAGAGATGCTTTCTCTGGCTAAAAACGTGATCTGTGAAAACGATTGGTGTGAGAACAGTCTCAACGCCGCAGTGGATGGACTGCGATTCTTCCGCTGTCCCTTAAGTCTCGGAGAGACATTCGGCAAGTATCGATGGGAGATCGAAAACGTCGAGCCGTATTCCGTGATCTGCAACGCTTCGGGCTATCCGTTCAAGGGACTGCATATGCTGTTTCGCTCGGTTGCCATGCTGAAGGAGAAGTTCCCCCAAATCAAGCTGTATATCCCCGGCGCCGCAATCTCGACCGAAAAATCCCTGATGGCTTCCATCAAAAAGCCCGGATATACCAAGTTCCTCGAGGATCTGGTCAAAGAACTGGGGATAGAAGATCATATCGTCTGGCTGGGTCGTCTGACACAGGAGGAGCTTGCGTCACAGTACGCGAAGACACGGGCGTTTGTGCTTTGCTCTTCTATCGAAAATCATTCCAGCTCGCTCAAAGAAGCGATGATGGTCGGTATGCCGTGCGCCGCATCTATTGTCGGCGGCGTTGCTGAATACGCGACCCACAAGAAGGACGCGCTGCTCTATCGCTTCGGTGAGTACGACGTTCTTGCGTCTTATCTGGAAAAGATGTTTGAGGATGACGCGCTTTGTAAGAATCTCTCGGATAACGCGCGCTTATCGATCGAGCGGCTGCACTCCGAGGAAGAGATCTATCAGATAACATCCGAGATTTATCAGACGATCATTAACGGGAAATAACGATGAAAAAAGTATTGATAACAGGAAAGAACGGCGGTCTTTCGATCGCTGTCAGCGATTATCTTGATCAGAAAGACGACTATACTGCCGAGCGAATCAGCCTGCGGGACAATCACTTTCTCGATGAGGACTTCAGTGATGTGGACTCGGTGGTGCATATCGCGGGCGTCACGCCTCAGAACGCAAAGTCCGAGGAAGATTACTATCATGTGAACACGTTGCTGACCCAAAAACTTGCCGAGAAATGCAAGAAGGACGGCGTCAGGCAGTTTATCTATATCAGCTCAATGGCAGTTTACGGCGTGACCCAGTCGATGGAGATCGATAAGGGTACGGTGACAGAAGATACGCCGCTTCTGGCTTCTTCCAAATACGGTAAAAGCAAATTGCAGGCGGAGCAGGCGCTTGAAAAATTAAGCGACGAGAGCTTTTCTGTCGCGATCGTCAGAGTGCCCAGCATCTACGGCAAGGGCAAGACCGAGTATCTTGACCAGTATCGCTATCTCGCCCAAAAGCTTCCGTTCATCCCCGTGGCGTTTGACGATCATTATAAGTCTGCGATCTGCGTGGAGAACCTCTGCGAGCTGATCGCGCTGATCATCAGAAATGACGCGAAGGGCGTTTTCTGTCCCGATGACGGGCTGTATGCCGCGGTGGATTTTTGCTCTGCGATTTACCCGGAAAAGAAACGATCCCGCCTGTTCGGCAGGCTGATGGAGATCTTCCTTGGGCGCAGTGAGCGTATCCTCGATTATTACGGAACGGTATGCTATTCAAAGGAACTCTCCGATATTTTTGAAGGACAATATCGAATCAAAAGCTTTAAGGAAGCGGTAAGATCATCTTATGAACCGTGATATGACCATAACCTTTTTTTCCAATTTTTTATTGCATCACCAAACGCCCTTTTGCGAAGCGATGGTAAACCATATCGGAGAGGGCTTTCGTTTTGTTGCGACAAAGCCGGTACCTGCCGAGCGTCTGGAGATGGGTTACCTGAACCTTGAGAATGAACCCTATGCCGTCAACGCTTACATGGACGACGCTTCTTATCAAGAGGCGATGAGACTGGGCAGAGAGAGCGATGTGGTGATCATCGGCGCCGCGCCGTATGATTTTATCGAAGAGCGGCTGAAAGAGAACAAGCTGACGTTCCGCTACAGCGAGAGATTCTTCAAGAAGTTTTACTGGCGGTTTCATCCGGCGGAGCTGTTATTCCGTTATCACAAAGAGACCCGCTATCGTAAGAAGAATTTCTATATGCTTTGCGCGTCCGCTTATACAGCTCCCGACTGCCGTTACATCTTCGCTTATCCGAACAAGACCTACAAGTGGGGATATTTTCCTCCGATCTCGGAGGTCTCATATGAAGAGCTCGCTGCCTG
>CAZPOG010000165.1:0-4369 GCA_964588105.1 uncultured Ruminococcus sp.
TCCGGATCCCCGGTATGCACAATGTCGAGAACTATATGACCGCGATCTGCGCCGTTTGGGGCGTGGTGGATGTGGAGAAAATCGTTGACGTCGCCAAGGCCTTCCCGGGTGTAGAACATCGCGCGGAATTTGTAAGAGAGCTTGACGGGGTGAAGTATTATAATGACTCTATTGCGTCCTCGCCGACCCGTACCGCTTCGGGTACACTGTCTCTTTATGATTTCAAGATCATCCTGATTGCCGGCGGCTACGACAAGCATCTCGACTATACCGAGCTCGGCGATGTGATCTGCAAAAAGGTGAAGATAGCGATCCTGATGGGCGCTACCGCCGACAAGATCGAAACAGCGATCAAGAACTCCGCTTATTACAGTGAAAATAATCCCGTGATCATCCGCGTAAAGAATATGGATGAAGCGGTCACTGCGGCGCGCAAAAACGCTCAAAAAGGCGATATTGTATCGATGTCTCCCGCTTCCGCAAGCTTTGATTTGTATAAAGATTTTGATGCGCGCGGCAAGCATTTCAAAAAGCTTGTCAACATCTTATGATCAGAGAATCCATTGACGCTCAACTGATCTCATTCGAGAATGATGATCCGTTTTTTACAAGGATAAAATCTCTATATGAGTGTTACGGATCCGAATACGATTTTGCGCGGTTTTATACTCAGTATACAGGGGAGAAAGCAGTATCTTTTCTATCGCTTTTTGAGGGCAGGATGAGCCTCTGTCTGACAGAGAATTCCGACCTTGCGGAGATAGAGAGTTTTGTTCGGTTTTCGGGCTGTGAAACGGTGATGTATCATACAGCTTTTTCATTGAATATTAATTCTGATAAAGAAATAAGAGGCGATGTTTTATCATATAAAAATCGGCAAAAAATGATGTCGGATGATGTATTCGAGCCCGATATCTCCTCGATTTATGAAGTGCTCTTATCCTGTGCGTCCGAGGACTTTATTGTGCCCGATTATCTGCCGTTTTTATCCGATATGACCCATCGGAAAAACAAAGGGAAATGTACCGCGCAGGGAATCGTCAAAGATGGCAGATTGGTCTCCTGCGCGATGGCTGTTTCTGAGACGGAAAATGCAGTGATCATCGGCGCCGTCGCGACCCGTCCCGAATACCGCTGTCAGGGCTTTTCCCGACGGATCATTATTTCTTTATCAGAAAAATATGCTGAGCAAAACAAAGCTGTTTATGTCTTCAGCGCCAATGAAAATAACACCCGATTCTATGAGAATTCGGGATTTGAAAAAGTTTGTCATTTTACTCAAAAACAGATAGGATAATACTTGCTATGAAAAAACCGTTTTTTGAATTTGATGAAAGAATCGAAAAAGCCTCCAAAGAGGCTCTTTTGCTGTGCAATGATCACTTTGAAGAACTTGAGAATATCAAGGAGTATCAGCAGCAGAAGATGCTCAAAGCGTTTCAGAAGTATAACGTCAGCGAAGCGATGTTTGCGGGATCTACCGGTTACGGTTACGACGATAGGGGAAGAGATACGCTCGATAAAATCTACGCTTATGTTTTTGACGCAGACGACGCTATCGCGCGCCACAACTTCGTCAGCGGAACTCACACGCTGACGGTCGCATTGTTCGGTGTCCTGCGTCCCGGTGACGAGATGCTTTGTGTGACAGGGACTCCCTATGATACGATCCAGCCGGTCATAGGTATCGCAAAGTCGAGCAACATGGGATCGTTGATCGACTTCGGCGTCAAATACAGCGAGGTACCCTTAAAAGAAGACGGCGCTGTTGACTTGGAAGCGATTGAACAAACGGTTTCGGCAAAACAGCCGAAAATGGTTTATATTCAACGTTCCAAGGGATACGCCCTTCGTCCCTCGCTGAGAAATGAAGAGATCAAAGCGATCTGTGATATCGTCGAGTGTGTATCTCCCGACACTATTATTATGCTGGACAACTGCTACGGCGAGTTTGTCGAGTGGGAATCCCCCTTGACTCTCGGCGTGGATTTGATGGCGGGATCAATGATCAAGAACCCCGGCGGCGGTATCTCTCCAACAGGCGGCTATATCGCGGGCAGGGCGGATCTTGTTGAGCTTTGTTCCTATCGTTTGACCACGCCCGGAACAGGCAGAGAATTAGGCTGTACGCTCGGGGTCCTCAGAGAAATGTATATGGGCGCCTATAACGCGCCTGTCGCGGCGATAGAAGCCGTCAAGACTGCTGTATTTGCTTCCGCGCTGTTTGAGATTCTCGGATTTGACGTGGAGCCGAAGCACGATACCAAGCGCGGCGATATTATCGATGTCATCACCCTCGCATCTCCTGAGAAGATGTGCGCGTTCTGCAAGGGCATCCAGGCAGGTTCTCCGATTGATTCTTTTGTGTCTCCGACGCCAGCCCCGATGCCGGGCTATGACTCCGACGTTATCATGGCGGCAGGAGCTTTCACCTTAGGATCCTCAATTGAGATCTCAGCTGACGGTCCTCTCAGAGAGCCGTACGCTGTTTACTTACAAGGCGGACTCACCTTCAACACCGCGAAGGTCAGCGTGATGCTTGCCGCGCAGGAAGTGATGAAGATTGAGAATTAATAGTTTTATTGTAGGGCAAGATGACTCCTCTCAGCGAGGACAGCCCACCCCTCTGGGCTTTGCCCATCTTTCTCTAAGCGAGAACGGCAACCCTTTTGTCGGCTTTGCCGACATTTCCCCTATCAGGGGAATTTCCTGTCAAGGGAGTCGCATCGTACCGGCTGTTTCCATTTATGAATTCAAAAACGCTCCCGATCGGGAGCGTTTCCTTTATCTCAGTTTCTTAAAAAACTCTTTGAGTAAACCCTGACATTCTTCTTCCATGATACCGCCCTGACATTCGGGACGAAAATTTTCTTTTAAAGAAAATAAGTCCAACACGGAACCGCAGCAGCCGTTTTTGATATCATAAGAACCGAAGTAAACCTTTGGTATCCTTGCGTTGACAATCGCGCCCGCGCACATGGGACAAGGTTCTAAGGTGACATACAGTTCACATTCCCACAGCCGCCATCCGCCGAGCACTTTGCACGCTTTGTCGATGGCTTCTATCTCCGCGTGATAGAGGGCGTTTTTTCCTTTTTCTCTGCGATTTCTGCCCCGGGAGACGATCTCATTGTTTTTGACGACGACCGCCCCTACGGGAACTTCTCCGTCCTCATACGCCTCTTGTGCGAGAGCGAGCGCTTGCTGCATGAATTTGATGTTCATAGCGTGATCTCGGCAAAGATGGTATAGTTGACGATCATCACGGTATAGACGATCATCGTCGGCGAGGAGCACACGGTTTTCATCTTTTCCCTGAAGGGGATCATTTTGTTGGAATCCGGAAAATTCAGAAAGTCCTTTCTTGTTTTGATGATCCTGATCAGGAAGAACGCGGACAGGATACACAGCATAACGATGATCGCGTTGAAAATCAGGTTGGCAGCGTTGTCCGAAAGAGGCGTATACTTCGTCAGCAGATCCAGCGTAACGGAGAGCGCGTTGTTGAAGAAGTGGACCAGAATACCCGGCAGCAGAGAATTGGTCTTGAGCATAATGAATCCGAAGACAAGGCCTCCGCAGAAGGCAAACGGGATCTGCACGATATTGCCGTGCATCAATCCGAAGATCGCGGAAGAAACGACCAGCGCCAGCGCGTCGGAGTATTTGCGGAACATTCCCATGATGATGCCGCGGAAGGCAAATTCCTCCGCAAGAGCGGGAATAACGGCGATCGTCAGGTAGGACATAAAGATATCTCCGCCTCCCTCGATCTCCACCTCTCCGACATATGTGCTGGTCAGACCGAACATCTCGAACATACTCAGCACCGCGTCGGAAACATAGTTGGACAGCAGCGAGAAGGTGACGCCGATCACCACCAGCATCGCGACGAATCCGGCGCCCGCCTTATGAAACGGAAACAGCGAGGCAAGGCTTTCTCTGCGGATCAGACAGAATATCAGTCCGACAAAGAAGAACGTTACCAGAGAGAACACGCCGTTGAACAGCGTCAGTCCGAACACCGACTCCAGCGCTTCGAGAAAGGATGTTTCTCCGTTGTATGTCGCGACCGCGAAAACGGTCGAGAAGAGGAGCTCCGTCGCCATGAACAAGATCAGCAGCAAGCCGACGGAGTTGGAGGTTTTTTTCAGGCTTCTTTTATACTCATATGCTTCATATTCCTGCTGTGAATAAAAATATTGCAAAACGAAATCTCCTTTATCAAATTTGTATTGCGTATCCCGGGAGAGATCACAAGAAAATCTCCCGTAAACAGTGCAGCATGAGCGTCATTTTGACAACTGTATCTATTGTATCACAAAAAAATCAAAAATAATTCTTGACAATCATTATAAATGATATTATA
>CAZPOG010000166.1:0-4330 GCA_964588105.1 uncultured Ruminococcus sp.
TTCGATGGATCCCGCCAAGACGGTCGGCGGAGACTTCTATAACTTCTTCTTGATCGACGACGATCACCTCGGATTGGTAATCGCGGATGTTTCGGGCAAAGGCATTCCCGCCTCGCTGTTCATGATGGTATCGAATATCCTGATCAGCGAGAGGGCGCAGATGGGCGGATCTCCCTCAGAAGTACTGCGCTTTGCCAACGAAAATATCTGTGAACATAACAAAGCAGATATGTTCGTAACGGTATGGCTGGGCATCCTCGAGATCTCTACCGGAAAGCTGACCGCTTCTAACGCGGGTCACGAATATCCGATCATTTATCGCAAAGGCGAAAAATTTGAGATACTGAAAGATCGGCACGGATTTGTCGTCGGCGGAATGGAAGGTATGAGATATAAGGACTATGAGATCCAACTGAACAAAGGAGATAAACTGTTCTTATATACCGACGGCTTACCCGAAGCGACCGATAAAGACGAGCAGATGTTCACCATCGACCGGGTAACGGAAACGCTCAACCGATACAAGGACAATTCTCCGAAGGAAATTCTCGACGGCATAACAAAAGCCGTGAATGAATTTGTCGGCGACGCGCCGCAGTTTGACGATCTGACGATGCTCTGTCTGGAACTCAAAGACGACGTCAAATCGGATTCTGCCCTAAATACAGTGCAAAAATCAAAGGAGTAATATTATGATAAAAAGACTGGTCTCAATCATAACGGTCACCGCCGTAATGATAGCAGGAATCTTCTCCTCCTCGTTTTCCGCCTTCGCAGAGGATAATTACAGATTTTCCGATGAGTATAAAACCTCTCCCTATTACCAAAATCTGATGACAGCGTTGGAGAACACCCAAGACAGCACCGTGATGGAACGCACACTCGCGGTCGCGCTTTCACAGGAAGGCTACGCCAATTTCGCGACCGAGGGATACAACCTCGATCAGGCGAGAGCCGAAGGAAAACTCTGGACCGGAACAGAACTCAGGATGAACGATAACCTGACCGGCAACACCGAGTATACCCGCTGGGCGCAGAGATATCTGATGAATCGTGACGAAGAATCTCAGTACGCCGACTATGACTGGTGCGCGATCTTTGTCAGCTGGTGTCTGTATCAGGCGGGCTACTACACCGACGAAGCGCTGAAAAGGTATTTCTATTCTTATGACGCCGATCCGAGAATCTTCTATGACGCGGATTCTTGGATCATGTCCTACAACCTCGATCAGCATAAGGTGTGGTATGTTCCCAAGGCGCACCACAAGCTGGACGCGATGGACTGGAACACTTATTATAATGTCGACGTTGATCCCTATGACATTCCCTACCGTCCGGGCGGACTTGTCTTCTTCTCATGGGATACCTCCGGCAAATACTTCAACCACGTCGCGATCGTAGTGGATTATGATGAGGAAAGTCATATCCTGACCTATTCCAACGGCAACTCGGACGGAGTGGTAATCACACGTCAGATCGACTTGGATACCGTAGAAGAATTCCGCGGACAGACGCTGGCGCAAAATAGCGAACGCATTATGGCGTACGCTGAATACGATAAGTTCGAACCTATGGAACAAAGGGAGATCACCTGCGATCAAACAGAGATCTTCTGGGATAAGGGAGCTGATATCGGCCTGAGGATACAGACAGACTCAGAGTCCATCCTTGCCTCGGTTTATATCGATGATAACTACCACGGCTCTATCATCGAGAGCAATATGATCTTTCACGAGGGACTTTTGTCGATCGGCAAATCTGAGATAGTCAATCTTGCTGCAGGACATCACAAATTGAAGCTCGTCTTCGAAGACGGCGAGCTCGAACTGAAGCTGATCATCACGGACGCCGAAAATATGAAGATCGGCGACGCCGACCTTGACGGTACCGTCAGCGTGCTCGACGCGACAACGATCCAAAAGCACCTTGCCTCTATCAAGTATCTTGCCCCGCCTCAGCGAACTCCGGCGGACGCGGACAAGGATGGGTCTGTTACGATCCTGGACGCTACCATCATCCAAAAGCACCTTGCCGGATTGGTAGAACAGCTTTAATATGATTAATTAAAACAGGAACGGTTTAATACGATATCCGTTCCTGCTTTTTTATGATACGGCTTTCAGAAGGTGGGGCAACTATGATAAACTGTTTGACTAAAAAGAAAGAATCTGTTATGATTACATCGAATCAAACGAAAATGAAGGTATCATTATGTGGGAAACATTATGGGAATTGCTAAGTGAGACGGTGATCGACTGTCTGAAGATGCTGCCCATCCTCTTCCTCGCCTATCTTCTGATGGAATTCATCGAAAAGAAGGCAGGCGAAAAACTGAATAAAACCGTCGCGAAAGTCGGTTATGCGGGTCCCGCAATCGGCGGACTGCTCGGCGCGGTGCCTCAGTGCGGCTTTTCCGGCGCGATAGCGGGATTCTACGCCGCGCGTATCGTAACGCTGGGTACCCTGCTCGCCGTATTTCTCTCTACCAGTGATGAGATGCTTCCTATTCTGCTCTCGTCACAGATCCCCGTTACCGAAATTCTGAAAATACTTGCTTTTAAAGTAGCGGGAGGTATTTTAGCGGGATTTCTGATCGATATCATGCTGAGGATCTTTAAAAAACAGCGGATCGCCGACTCCAAGCATATTCACGAGTTCTGCGAACAGGAACACTGCGACTGTGAGGAGAGCGTATGGCTCTCCGCCTTAAAGCACACCGGCAAGGTGATGCTCCTGATCTTCATCGTGTCGTTCGCGCTGAATATCATCTTTGAGGTATGGGGAACGGAGTTCCTCACCAATATCATCAAGTCCGTTCCCGTATTCGGCGAAGCGGTGCTTGCTCTGATCGGTCTTATCCCCAACTGCTCCGCCTCGGTACTGATCACCAATCTCTATGTGGAAAACGTCATCACCCCGGGACAGATGATATCAGGACTGATGGCAAACGCCGGCGTAGGTCTTTTGGTGCTGTTCAGACTCAACAAAAAAATCAAGCAAAATCTGCTGATCACTCTGCTGTTGTATCTCTGTGCCGTAGCGCTGGGACTGCTGATCGGACTGATCTGGTAATCAAAAGCTCCCGCAAGGGAGCTTTTTTAGTGCAGAGTGCAGAATAAAGAAGAATTGTCATTGCGAGGGCTTTAGCCCGTGGCAATCCCCTTCCACTTACTACCATTTGCATCGAAATTACTTATACAACGGTATTAGCAACAAAGGGATTCTTCGATCGCGATGCTCCCTCTGAATGGCAGAAAACAATCGGGTGAGAGCAGTGCCTCCCGCATCTATTCTCTATTCTCTCTTCCCTCTTCTCTATTTCCTATATGTATTGTGTAAAATATAACCTTTACTTTTGCTTTTTTATGTGTTAAAATTGTAGCAGTTTAAAACGTGATAAGGAGTATCGCTATGGCAACACATCCCAATGCAGAATTTACAACCGAACTGTATAAAGCAATCCTGACCTTAGAAACCGTTGAAGAATGCGACGCGTTCTTCAAAGATCTGTGCACGATCCCCGAGCTCAAGGCGCTCTCCCAGCGCTTTGCGGTAGCGGTCATGCTCAACCAGAATATGGTATATAACAAAATCGTCGAGGCGACAGGCGCCTCCACCGCCACCATCAGCAGAGTCAAGCGCTCTCTCGACTATGAGAACGCCGGCGGCTACGGTCTTGTTTTTGAAAGATTGAAGAAAGACGAATGAGCGGTTACAAGGATTTTTCACAGTTTTATGACGGACTGACCTTTAATGTTGATTATCAGGGGCGCGCGGATTATTTCGAAGAGATATGCGCGCGCTTTTCTCATCCTGCGGGGATCGTCCTCGATCTCGCCTGCGGCACCGGCAGCCTGACCATAGAACTCAAAAAACGCGGTTATGACGTCTACGGCATCGACGGCTCGGGGGATATGCTCTCCCGCGCGATGGAGAAAGCGTATGATGAGGAGCTCTCCGTGCTCTTTCTGTGTCAGGATATGCGAAATATCGATCTCTACGGTACCATCAACACCTGTATCTGCACGCTCGACAGTATCAATCACCTGATTGAAAAGGACGATGTACAGAAGACCTTTGACAAGGTGTCGTTCTTTATGGAGAAGGACGGGATGTTCATCTTTGACGTCAACACCGTATATAAGCACCGGAGGATCCTCGCGGACAACACCTTTGTCTATGATACCGACGAAGTATTCTGTGTGTGGCAAAATTCTCTAAGAGAAAATAACATCGTTAAAATCGAACTCAATCTTTTCGAGAATGACGGCGACGTCTACTACAGAACCACCGAGGAATTCTGTGAGAGAGCCTATGAGATCGACGAACT
>CAZPOG010000167.1:0-4329 GCA_964588105.1 uncultured Ruminococcus sp.
CTTTGACAGCGTGTTTTCATGGGTCGTTACCCTGCCGCTGGCGCTGCTGCTCTGCCTGTTGACCGATCTGCCGATCCTTGCTGTTTTCGCCATCGTACAGGCGACGGACTTTTTTAAGATCGCCATCGGTATCATCATGATCCGCAAAGGGATCTGGATCACCAATCTTACGCAAGGCGTCGATACCAAGTCCGAAGAGGATAAAACCACTCAGAGTCATAAGGAGATACAATCGTGAGAAAGCTTATATTCCAAAAGATAACGGTTGCTTTAATCCTGTGTGTACTGCTGCTTTCACTATCTGTCTATGCATCGGCGGCGAGCGCGTCGCTCTCGCTGGACGTCAACGGCACGCTGAAAGCGGGCAAGACGTTTCAGGTCGCGATCTCTTCTGATACTCCCCTGTACGCCGTACAGCTCGATATCGAATATGACACAAGCCGCATAGAATTCAAAGGCGTGAAGTCCGGATCCGACGCCGCTGTCCGATCCCGCCGGACACAAGATCATATCTCGGTCATCCTCTCGGGCAGCAAGACAACGAGCGGGACGCTGATGACGTGCACGTTCAAGGCGCTTTCAGACGGTGAGAGTAAGATCGTCTTCTCTCCCATGTCCGCGGTCGACTCCGCAGAGAAGCTGATCGACTTTGATAAGGCGCTTACGCTGAACTTCACTGCGGGAGACAATGCGAGCTTCAGCACGGATCTTACGCCAAAGAAGGAGTCGCCCTCCCCCACGACCGCTCAGCGGCCGCTGCTCGACAGCAGGAGTTCCGGCGACGAGAGCCGCTCGCATGAGATAACAGACGAGTTTCGCTCTAAGCCGCCGATCCTGCGTTATGTCCTGATCGCGCTCTCGGTCGCGCTGCTTGCCGCAGCCGCGCTGGTCATCGGTATCCGGATCGGCAAGCGTTCCAAAAAGAAAACACAGTCCGATCCGAATGAAACGGAGTCTCCCGATAACGACAAAAAAGCTGAGCCGTAACGCTCAGCTTTTCTTGTATCATTTTGGTTGAGATCACCGCGGGCTGAAGCCCTCGCAATGACGATTAATAATTCTCTTCGCGGATCTCAAAGAAGCTCTGGGGATGGTTGCAGGTCGGGCAAATATCTGGCGCCTTGGTGCCGATGACGATGTGTCCGCAGTTGCGGCACTCCCACACCTTGACCTCGCTCTTCTCGAAGACCTTGGCGGTCTCGATGTTGTGAAGCAGGGCGCGGTAGCGTTCCTCGTGGTGCTTCTCGATCTCGGCGACCAGACGGAATCTCGCGGCAAGCTCTATAAATCCTTCTTCCTCAGCGGTCTTCGCAAAGCCCTCGTACATATCCGTCCACTCGTAGTTCTCGCCGTCCGCGGCTGCGGCAAGGTTCTCGGCGGTAGAGCCGATGCCTTCAAGCTCCTTGAACCAGAGCTTGGCGTGTTCTTTCTCGTTGTCGGCAGTCTTGAGGAAGAGCGCGGCGATCTGCTCATAGCCTTCCTTCTTCGCCTTGGACGCAAAGTAGGTGTACTTGTTTCTTGCCTGAGACTCGCCGGCAAAGGCGGCTTGTAAGTTCTTTTCGGTTTGGGTGCCTGCGTATTTGTTAGCCATCAAATCTCTCCTTTTCCTATAGTATTCGCGTTTGATACTCTGTTATGCCTTCCAAAGGCCGTGGAGATTGCAGTAGGCGTAGACAGCCTTGACCTCTTCGCCCTCGCACAGCGCGAAGCAAGCCTTGGGCTCGTCTGAGGGAGTGAGCGTCTTGCGCTGATTGCCCTTGTTGGTCTGGAGCGCGATCCACTCGATGAAGTGCGCGTCTGTCATCGGATGAGCGACAGAGCCGACAGCAACGCTGACGATACCGTCCTTCACCTCATAGACGGGAACGTGCTTCTCAACAGCGGCGTCGGTGGTACCCGCTTCGATCAGGGTCATCTTCTGACCGCAGCACATGACCGGCACGCCGGATTCTTTTACCATTGCGATAATGTTTCCGCAATGTTCGCAGATGTAGAATTTCATAATAAAGCTCCTTTCTGGTTTGGTTGTATATTATTCAGCCTTGAATTTTGCTATGACGTCTTCAAAGGCAGCTTCCTCTATATATGTGACGAACTCGTCGAGCTCGGACTTTTTAACGCGTACCTTGCATGCTCTGCCGGTACATTCGTCTTCGAACCAATAGCGATCATTCAGTTTCTGAAAATCTGCTTCGTTCGCTGTCAGGCGCTTGAAATGCAGGAATTGACCGAAGGAGCTCTTCTCCTCCTTGCCGCCTGTCATCAGGAAAAAGCGGACATAGGTCGGCGCGATGCCGTCTTGGATCGGATAAAAATAGCGGTAGAGCAGATCTCTCAAGTCATATCGGTAGCCCGAGTCACACTCGATGAAGTTAAAAACAAGCTCCTTTTTGGAGGCGAAAGTCTCTGTGATGTCCTTGTCAAAAGAATGGAAGTCAAGCGGGTTCGGAGCGCTGTTATGATACTCAACAAAGGAGTATTTCAAGCCCTCATAGTCCTTTATCTCGGACTCTGACTTAACGCTCCATTCGGGCAATTCGTCAAGGTTCGGGATGAAGCTATCCGCCTCTCCCGCAAAACGCATCTTGGTGATCAGCGCGGTGTTGCAGTAAGGCAGCAGCTGACGGTACATCATTCCGCCGCCAATCACATAGACGTCATCGGAGCAGAAGTTCTCAAGCAGAGAAAGCAGCTGGTCCATCGTGTTGCAGACCACCACGCCCGGGATCTGAAGCTCGGGAATATCGGCGAGAACGATGTTGAGCCTGCCGGGCAGGGGCTTGCTGCCGGGGAAGGACAGCAGGGTGTTGTAGCCCATGACCAGAATCGCCCTGCGCGTCGTCTCACGGAAGAATTTCATATCGTCGGGGATCGACATCAGAAGGTCGCCTTTCTTGCCGATGCCCCAGTTTTCATCTACTGCAACGATCAGTTTCATAGTATGTTGATCCTTTCAATGTATGCGGATAATTCTATAATCGTAGGGCACGATGCCCACATCGTGCCGCATTATAAATTGTTTGAGCCTTTAGGCGCGTGTCCTAATAAAATGTATGATTATTGTATCAGCGTCTCGGCACGATGTGGGCATCGTGCCCTACAGCGGTATATTCCTCCCCTTTACCAAAGGGAGCCTTTTTATATCGCTACCGGTATTTTCTCGTTGAACTCATGGAATTTGTAGTCGATTAGTTTGAAGTCATCAACGGTGAAGTCATAGAAGTTCTTGACCTCGGGATTGATCCACAGCTGCGGCGCGTCATAGGGCTCAAGCTCGATGATACGCTTGACAGCGTCGATATGGCGGTCATAAATGTGCGCGTCGGCGATCACATGGACCAGCTCGCCGACCTCAAAGCCGGAGACCTGCGCGAACATATGCAGGAGGATCGCGTACTGGCAGACGTTCCAGTTGTTCGCTACCAGCATATCCTGTGAGCGCTGGTTGAGGATCATGTTGAGCTTGTTGCCGGTCACGTTCAGGGTCACGCTGTACGCGCAGGGGTAAAGCCCCATCTCGTGCAGATCGTGGTGGTTGAAGATGTTTGACATGATACGGCGGGACGTCGGGTTGTTCTTCAAATCATACAGCATACGGTCGACCTGGTCAAACTCGCCCTCGGCGTATTTGTGCTTGACGCCCAGCTGATAGCCGTACGCCTTGCCGATGGAGCCGTTCTCGTCCGCCCAGCTGTCCCAAATGTGGCTCTTGAGCTCATGGATGTCGTTTGACTTCTTCTGCCAGATCCAGAGCAGCTCGTCGATCGAGCTTTTGAAATATACCTTTCTCAGAGTCATGATCGGAAATTCCTTAGAAAGATCATAGCGGTTGACGACGCCGAACTTCTTGATCGTGTGGGCGGGAGTGCCGTCCTCCCAGTGGGGTCTTACGTCAAAATTTTCGTCGGAATAGCCGTTTTTGATAATATCCTTACAATTCTCTATAAATACTATATCCGCAAAGCTCATTGTGTCACGTCCCTATATTTAGTGTGTAAGCTTATTATACGTGTTCGCGATTTGGAAGTCAATATCAAGAAAGAATTATAGAGGATTGATTATTGATGAATGACAGCAGGGAACGATTTCCACATCAAATTGTAGGGAACGATGCCCACATCGTTCCGTTATCAAATGTCTGAGCGAAACGAGTTACCTTTTATATGATTGCGTTGTTTTTTTCAAAACCCCTCCGACCAAATCGCTGAAGCGATTTGCCCACCTCCCCAAGGCGGTTGGGGAGGCTCGGAACGGTCAAGACCGTTCCGGACATTGATATAAGATGACGTTTTCGGCTGCGAACAAACATCAGCCGTAGGGCAAGGCGCC
>CAZPOG010000168.1:0-4299 GCA_964588105.1 uncultured Ruminococcus sp.
GCCTCGCTTCGGTTTTTCTACGACGTAACGCTGGGCTACAACTCGATTATCATGTATCTGGCGGTCACAACAGTTATCTCCTGCCTGCTGGAGTATTTCGGAATCGTCAGCGGTATCGTCAAGTATGTGCAGATTATTGATATCTATCTGTATTATTTCTTCCTGAACTTCGTCTACCAGTCGAGAATCCGTGAAGAAAGCCTGAAAAAGGAGCTCGCCCTGACGCAAAAGGAGCTGGAGCTGTCCAATACCAACGTGCGGCTTTTACAGAATCAGATTTCGCCGCATTTTATCTATAATGCGCTGTTCATCATCAAAGCCCTGATCTGGACGGATCAGAAGCAGGCGTCGGACGCGGTCGATGATTTCTCATTGTACATCCGGCGGAATATCGAAGCGATGCGGTCCAATGAGCTGATTCCGTTCAGCGAGGAACTGAATCATATCAAGGCGTTTTTGAACATTGAAAACATCGATGACGAAACAGGATTAAAGGTGGAATTCGATACCGAAGCGGTCGACTTCCTGCTGCCTCCGCTGACCGTCGAACCGCTGGTCGAGAACGCGGTCATCCACGGGATCGGTACGCTGGAGAGCGGCGGCGTCATCAGGATCACTTCCCAAAAGACAGACGGCGGCTATACCGTCTGTGTAGAAGATAACGGCGTCGGCTTTGACGTTGAAAACACGGCATTCGGCGTCGGACTGGAGAATTCCAAAACACGTCTGGAATTGCAGTGCGGCGGCAAGCTCGAGATCACCAGCCGTCCGGGCTGTACTAAAGCGACGGTCTATGTTCCGGAGCAAACAACAAAAGAAATCCGACCTTTGACCGAAAAGGAGCAGCAGAATCCATGATCAACTTACGTTCTACCTTGTCTAACTTGCCTGCTTACGGTATCACTGCGCCCTTTTCGATAAAAAATCAAGCGTACTCTGCGGGGGATGATCCCCGTGGGGTGCGTTTTGCTGTTTAAAAGGAGATAGAATATGAAAATTATCATCCTTGATAACCACAAGCTGATCATCGCCGAGATCAAGCGGCAGGTGATGTCAGTACAGCCCGACGCTGTATGCGAGTGCTTCACCAAACAGCGCGAGGCGATCGAGTATGTCAGGAACAACCCCGTCGACGTCGCCCTGCTCGACGTCGATATGCCCGGTATGAACGGGATCGAGGTTGCGGAGCTGATGTGTCAGATCAAACCGCGGCTGAACATCATTTTTGTGACAGGCTATCCGGAGTACGCGCTGCAGGCGTTCTCCGTACCTGTCAGCGATTTCATTGTCAAGCCCGTCTCGGAGGAAGCGCTGAGGACGTCGTTCGGTAAGCTGAGGTTCCCTCCGGAGCACAGTATAGACAATTATCGTTATGACGACGTCAAAGACGCGAAAGCTCTGGGCGCACGGCTCAGGAGCATCCGAATAGAACGCGGCATGTCTGTCAAAGAGCTTGCCGACAGCATAGACGTATCCTTTCAGACGATCTACCGCTGGGAGAACGGCGAAAGGATCCCCGACGGCTTCAATATGGGTAAGCTGATGAATGTGCTCGGCGTCAGGATGAAGGATATTATTTCAGATATTGATATTGATTCGGATAATAATTCGGGAGGTGAACGGGATTGATCTATGAAGTTGAAATCATCTGCAACAGCTTGCTTTGTCTGGGAGCTCTGGCGGGATTTGTGTATTCATTGATCACGTTCTTCAGACCAAAGAAAGCCATGTATAAAAAAATGGTAGGCTGCGCGCTGGGATGCTTATTCATCGAGCGCCTGTACGAGATCGTTCAGTATGTGGTTGCGGGAGATATTCCCCAGCTCTTCCAGATCGGGACCTTCGGCAACATCGGCTGCTTTATGTTCCTTTTCTCGGCGAACTACGGCGCGATCGATTCGCTGATCGACGACGGTTCAGCTGAACTCAAAAAGTATCGGCTGACCGCTTTGGCAGCTCCTGCGGTGACAATTGCGGCGGCTGTTGCCATATTGTTTTCGCCCTCTGATCCGGGAAGGATTATCGCCTGTGTGATCGAGGTATTATTCGCCGGAGCGTCATCCTATTACAGCTTGAAGCATCTGATCATCCCCAAAAAGTATTCCGACTTTTTGTCAGGTATGAGAGTGTTCCATATCATGTCTCTTGTATTGGCTGTCGGAGTGACGGCCGAGGATATTATCTGGTGTTATCAGGTCAGTGTTCAGGCGATCTGGTATATTCCTTATACCATTCTGTTTGTAGCGATGGTAACACTGGCGCCGGCTTTGGAAAGGGGGACAAAACAATGGAGAACGTAAGTTATATCGTATTCATCTGTTTTGCGCTGCCGTTCGTGCTCGGCATCCCGATCGTGAAAAAACAGACGCGTCAGGTTTTGCTGTTCACGTTTATCGGCATGTGCTGCTGTTTATTTATATCCGAGATCAACGGCTTACTCAACAAGCTCATCAATCAGGATCTGTTCTATCTGACGACCAATATCACGCCGATGACAGAGGAACTGATCAAAGCGCTGCCGATATTGATTTATGCACTGTTTATTTCCTCAGAACGTCAAACGCTGCTGACGATCGCGTTCATGACCGGCTTGGGTTTTGCCCTGCTGGAAAACTCCACGATACTCGTCGAGACCGTTTTGCAGCAAGGCTCGGTCGATATCCTGTGGGCGCTGATCCGCACCCTCGGCGCGGGATTGCTCCACAGCCTGTGTACGACCTCGGTGGGTGTGGGCATCTCGTTTATCCGTGATCAGAAGAAGATATTTCTCTGCGGTTCCTTCGCGCTGTTATCGCAGGCGATCGTCTATCATTCGGTCTATAACAGCCTGATCCAGTCTGACTATAAGTATCTCGGCGCCGCTCTGCCGATGGTGACCTATCTGGTCGTAATCGTCGTTTTAGTCATCGTATATAAGAAAAAAGGAAAGATAAATACAAATCCAAATAATAAGGAGACCGCACAATGAAAGCGTCAAAATGCATCAAAATGATCGTCGCGCTCATACTGATCCTATCGGTCGCACTGATCATTCCCCTGCAAACATACGCAGCCGCGAGCGGCAAGTACGTTTCCGAGGTCTATGTCGCCTACGGCAAAGACGCCAACGAAGCGAGAAATACACTCGTCGAAAAGGGCTTCACCCCTGTCGACGGCAACCTCAACGACGGCGGCAAGACCTACGCCATGATGGGCTTCAAGATAACCCGTGATATCCGTGAATCCATCACCGATCTCGCCGTGATGAATATGCGCGGCGACTACAGCGTGGAGGATTACAAAAAACTGCTGAAAGATCAGAAGACCGAGATCGCGGATTCCCTCACCGAACTCATGGCGGTCATCAAGGAATACCGCGCAAACCTCAAAGCAGGCAAGGCAAAAGCGATATACGTTCACGATGTCCTCAACAACTACATCGAGGACGAGTTCAATCAGGGGATGGGCGATCTGCTCAACGAAGAGACCCTACAGGACAAGGTAGGCATTGAGGAAAGTGTCGATATTTATAACGACGAGCACCTCCCCGACCTCGTCACCATCCTGATGCAGGGCAACGCGCAGGTCATCAAGTCGATCGAGGTACTGCTCTCGATGGCGACCGATACGGCTGATAATTCCTGGATCGATCGTTTTGCCGAGTCGGATTACGACACCCTGCTCGACAAGGTTGAGGAGGAGCGTCCCGAGCTCAATACAGAAACGAAGCGCAAACAATATATCGAGAATCTTTATGGATTGGAAGCCGCGCTTCTCGGCGAGGATGTTCTGGAACTTCGCAATAAGCTTTTGGATTATGAGGAGATGGATCTGCATATCGATACGGCGACCGCAGAGGATATCGAAAAGACCTTCGGCGACTCAAAAACCGACGAAAAAGCGCTGTTCAAAAAGCAGGAGTGGCTTAAGATCGGTGAGATTTATGAGAATCTGAAAAACTACGAGGGCTGCAAATACAAAAAAGGCGAATTGCTCGCTTTCTTCCTTCAGGAAAACGATCCCAAGGATGACGAGATCTTCATCCCGATGGCGGCGGCGCTTTCACAGGGACAGCGTTACGGTATGATCTTTGTGAATCTGGAGGATCTGATCAACTATGCGTTCACTAACGATGAAGGCTGGAAAAAGGTATACGAAGATTATAAAAACAACTTGACCGCTTCGGAGAAGGTGTCGGTATATCAGAATATCGACCGCGATCTGTATAAGGATGACGGCTCCGTTGCGCTGACCGGCTCGGCTCAGCGCGCGAACAACACCGCCGACGGTACGACCGGCAGCAAAGATGAACAGATGGAT
>CAZPOG010000169.1:0-4292 GCA_964588105.1 uncultured Ruminococcus sp.
TAAGGGAGTAGGTCGCTAACGCGGCGCGAGGGTTCAAATCCCTTGTCCTCCGTCATCAAAAAGGCTTACGCTTCTGCGTAAGCCTTTTTGATTTCAAAGAGCGCGGTTTCTCCCGAGCGCCGCTTCTGCGGCGGGAGCATAGCCGTCGAGCGCGTCCGGTGGACGATACAGCGAAAACGGCTATGGCGCAGCGGTCGAAGAAGACAAGCAGATTTATCTTCGAAGTCTGATTCGGGAACCGCAAGAGAGGAAATCCCTTGTCCTCCGTCAGAAACGCCATGCTGACGCATGGCTCAAAGAAGAAAGAATAATGAATAAAGAATAGTTCAGAAAGATATGTGCCTTTGAGGCGTTTCTGTATTATTCGATATTCTTTATTCTTTTTTCTTTATTCAATTAAGAAAGAAGAATAATTATGACTAATGAGAATCCTTTTATTGAATAAATCCTTACGGTTCGCGGCTCGCATCGTTAAACTGCACCGATATTTAGTCAACGAAAAGCATGAATCGGTCATCTCTAAACAAATCATACGCAGCGGAACCTCCATTGGAGCTAACGCAAACGAAGCAGTCTATGGCGTCAGTACTGCCGATTTTATCTCAAAACTCCAAATATCCTTAAAGGAGACTGCTGAAACGGAGTATTGGTTAAAACTACTACTGCTGTCAGAGTATATCGATGAACCGCTTGCAAAATCTCTGATCAACGATTGTCTTGAAATAAAAAGGATTCTGATATCTTCACTAAAGACAGCAAAAGAGAATAAAAAATGAATAATGAATCAAGTAAAAACGCCCTGTTTCTCTTTTTGAAAAACAGAGCGTTTGCTTTTTTAATGCGAATTTAGAATTATAAGCAATGAACAACCTGTGAGTTGTGCTATGCGGTCGGTAATTTCTTATCATCTATTATTTGATGCAATGCAAATAATGTAGGCAACGGATTTATAACAGTTTCTTTTTGATTTCGTCGTATTCTTCCTGCGTAATTGCGCCAGCCTTCAGTAAATCGTTGTACTTTTTCAGTTCATCTGCCGAAGATACGCTTTGTGCGTTCGGTTCAACAGAAGTATATCCTGTTTTCTTTGCCTTCTTTTCTTCCGTTACGCCGTTTTTGTGCTGTCTACATAAAATGGTGCAGTTCAAAAGAGGGATACTATGATTTCTCTGCTCATTTCTTTAGCTGTTCTGGTTGTCGGATTCTTTGTTTACGGCAAAGTGACCGAGAAGGTTTTTGCCCCCGATGACAGACAGACGCCCGCGATCGCTATCAACGACGGCGTCGACTGTGTGCCGATGAAAACGTGGAAAGCGTTTCTGATCCAGCTGTTAAACATCGCGGGAACAGGCCCGATCTTCGGCGCTTTGATGGGCGCGGTGTTCGGACCGGTGGTATTCCTTTGGATCATGTTCGGTTCGATCCTCGGCGGCGCTGTGCACGACTATATGTCCGGTATGATCAGCTCCCGTCACAAGGGCGCTTCGATCGCCGCGTTTCCTGCGGCGTTTATGACAGCGGTCAGCGTCACTTACCTCATGATATCCGAAGAGGGTTTCAGCATCAACCAAACGATCTCTTACATCATCGGAATAAGCGCGGCGGTCGCGCTGTTCATCGTCTATCTGGTCTTTCTGATCCGCAACAGCAAAGCCTCCCGTACCAATCAGATCAAACAATAAGATAACATAAAAAACGATGCCGAAATGCTCGGCATCGTTTTTCTATACAGATATTTACTCTGAGATTTGTTCTTCATCCGGATCGGGATCCGAATCCTCGGGAGGAACCTCACCGGCTTCAGCGTCAGCTTGTGCAGACTCTGCTCTCAAAGCCCGGGCTTCGCTCTTCTTTTGCAGCCACGGGACAAATCGCTCGTCGTAGATAAAGGAGAGGATCGCCGCTACGGGGATCGCCAGAAGCACGCCGACAATACCGAAGAGCTTGCCGCCAACCGTGATGGAGATCAGCGTCCAGACGGCGGAAATACCGAATGAACTGGAGAAAAGTCTCGGCTTGATCACATAGGCGTCCAATATCTGGATACCGATGGTAAAGATCAAGAACCACAGCGCGTAGGAGGGCTTGACCAAGACCAGCAGCAGCGCTCCTATCACCGCGCCGATGATCGGTCCGAAGGTCGGGATCAGGTTAGCCAAACCGACCACAAAGGATACCAGCGGGGTATACGGCATGCCGAGGATCAGCATGAAGATGGCGTTGGAAATACCGATGATCATCGCGTCGATGATATTACAGCCGATATACTGGGTAAAGATTTCGTGACAGCGATTCCAGAAGCGAGTGCTTTTTTCCAGTTTCTTGGGGGTGTACATCGCCTTGCGCAGTCTCTGTAATCCGCTGACCAAAAACTGCTTGCTGAACAAGAAGTACACCGCAAGGATGATACCGATAACGACGTCTATGACCGTTGAGCCGATGCTCTTCGTCGTGTCGAGGATCGATGAGAAGTTCTCGGACAGGTTGACAAACAGATTACCGAGCCAATCCTTGACAGATTCTTCTATCGCCTGCAGGTCGATATTCAGTCCAAAGCCCAGAGAATTGATCTTTTCGGCAACGCTTTCTATCGTCGCGTAGTAGGTGTCAGCGTTGTCTATCAGCATAGAGATACTGCTGATCAGCGACGGTACCAGCATACCGATAAAGACGGTAAGCAGCGCGAGCACCAGTATCAGAGCGATGATCGCGGATATCGTACGCTTCGCCTTTTCCGCTTTCATCTTTTTGAAAACCTTGTTCTCAAAAAACTTTGCTACCGGATCAATGATATACGCCAGCACCAAGCCGATGATAACCGGTGAAAGGACCTTGAAAACGGCAGAGATAAATCCGGCGATCGAATTGACGTTGATCAATATCAGATAAAAGATCACAGCCGCGCACAGGATTCCCGCCGCCAACGCCGCAAAAACATATACGGCGTATTTGTTCTTGATGATTTTGTCGAATTTTTTCATTTCAACATCCCCTACATTTTTTACATGATTAAAGTATCATACTTTGAGATGAAAATCAATACCTTTCGTCAACATGACCCGGGTATCTCGCGCGGTGTTTCATCATAACACCCGCTATGAATTTTATGCCGAAACTATTATAGTCTTGTTTTTTGGGATAGACAACAAGCGAAAAGCAAAATCACTCTGTACATTCTTGAAATAATATGTTATACTGCACCTGAAGTTATCCCTCCGTTTCATTCTAAAACAGTCAGAGAGATTGGTGACACAATGAAATTCTTCAAAAAGATCCGCTCCAATATGTCGATGAACGTCATCGGCGGTCTGGTCAGCCTGATGCTGTTATTCGGACTCGCCGTGTGCCTCATCGGTAATCTATGCTTTGTCAACGCGTTTATGGATGAATACTCTACCGTCACCTATCATATGGCGGATTCGGCAGCGTCGTTTGTCAAAGGAGATCATATCGACGCCTACCTTGACGGTGAGGAAACAGAGGAATATCAAACGTCAAAACATCAGCTGGATGTCTGCTGTGAGAAGCTGAATGTTACTCTGATCTATGTCATCAAGGTGGACACAAGCGATTACGGTCGATTTGTCTCCGTCTTTAACTCTGTCAACAACAGCGTCGATGATTCCAACTATTCGGAATGGGAGCTCGGACACAAGCGCGATACCACCAACGATGAATACAAAGAAAAATACAAAGCAATCTACGAAGAAGGATCGGACTATGAGACGGTATTCCGCCTGCATACAAACGACGGATCTCATCCGCATATCACCACGCTGGTTCCCGTGAAGAACACAGCCGGCGAAGTCACATCGATTCTCTGTGTTCAGCGTCCGATCAGTGAGATGGAAAATGCGTTCAAACCGTATTATCTGATGATCATTGCCGGCGTCTTCATCATGGTGATCATCATCAGCTTGCTGGCAGCCTTCTTCCTGAAAAGAGCGATCATCAGACCGATCGAAAAGGTTTCGGCAGAAGCGTCCCGCTTTGCGAAAGAAAACGCCAAGGGCGAGCCGCTCGGCGACCTCGGCAAATATGACGTTATCCTGAATCTTGCCCGCTCTATCGACTCCATGGAAACGGATATGATCACCTATATTGAAAATCTCACCACTGCCACCGCAGATAAGGAAAGGATCGAAGCGGAGCTTTCGATCGCCGCTATGATCCAGGAGAATTCTCTTCCGGACGTCTTCCCCGCGTTCCCCGATCGGCATGAATTTGATATTTACGCTTCGATGGATCCCGCCAAGACGGTCGGCGGAGACTTCTATAACTTCTTCTTGATC
>CAZPOG010000170.1:0-4279 GCA_964588105.1 uncultured Ruminococcus sp.
ACCGAGAAAAAGCCCGTGATGGTATTCTTCCACGGCGGATCCTACGGCTGGGGCGGAACAGCAGACCCGATCTACGACGGAAAGAATTTTGTCACAAAACAGCCGGATATCATTCTGGTGACGGTTGGATACCGTACCGGATTGATGGGCTTTGTGGATCTCTCCTATCTCGAAGGCGGAGAAGAATACCCCGACGCGCCGAACCTCGGGCTGCTTGATCAGATCGAGGCGCTGCGCTGGATACAGAAGAATATCGCGGCTTTCGGAGGAGATCCGGATAATGTGACCGTCTTTGGAGAATCCGCAGGCGGCGGATCCGTCTCGCTGCTTCCGATCATTGCGCAGGCAAAAGGATTGTTTCGCCGTGTGATCGCAGAAAGCGGATCGGTTGCGCTGACCTTCTCCAAAAAGGAATGTTACGAATTTACCAGAAAACTGATGCAGGACGCGAACACCAACCGCATGAGCGATCTGCTCGCGCTTAGCGAAGAGGAACTGAAAAAGCTCAACGAAAATCTCAACATGTACAACAACTTTCCCCAGCGCGACGGCAGGCTGATCCCGGTCAATCCTTATCTTTCCTATCAACAGGGAGCGAGTAAGGACGTTGATATTTTGATCGGTACTAACTCGGAAGAGATGAACTACTGGATCGGAGAGATCGGCGGTATCATCCCCTTCCGCTTCACTATTCCCATCAAATATGAGAATGATATGAAGATCCTTTCAGAGGAAGAGAAACAGCGTGTTAAGCTGTTTCTCTCCAAGATGAAAGGTCACAGCATGTGGCGGATGGCGCGATTCTATGATGAGATGATGTTCCGTCTGCCGGCAATCGCGCAGGCGCAGTACCACGCAAGAAACGGCGGTAGAGCGTATATGTATTATTGGATGATCCCCTCTTCCCTGCCGATGAGAAAAGCCTGTCACGCCGTGGAGCTCTCTTACGTCTTCGGCAATCGGGAAGAATCTCTCTACACAGGTCACCACGCGGATGAAAAGATCAGCGATCTCGTGATGCAGATGTGGACGAACTTCTCCCGCACCGGCGATCCTTCTGCAGACGGCCTTTGCTGGGACGCCTATGATGAGGAAAATCGCGCAACGATGATCTTCTGTGACGATCCGCATATGCAGAATGATCCTCTTGACGGAAGAAGAAATCTTCTCTTCCCTCTCTTAAAGAGAATGATCAATCCCTCTTACGCGACTTTGGACTATAACGTGCCTTTTATCCGCAAAGCAATCGCAGGCGGCGCGGCGATCATAGCCGGCGCGTCCGTTATCACCTATATGATCCTCAAGCACAAGTACAGCAAGGAATAAAACAAGCCCTCGGTCAAAACGGCCGAGGGCATTTTTACGGGTCAAAAATCATTGGATATAGATAATGGCGGATTTACGAAAAGCGGTGATGATCTTCATCGCTCCGGCGTAAACAAGGCTGAGGCAGTAGCCGTAAACAAGGAACTCTTTCTTTCCGAGGATAATACCGAGGACAATCATCACAAGCACCAAAGAAACGCTGACGATACCGGTGATGAGTTTGATCTTCCAGATAGACGCGCCTACCCGCTTGGACTCAAACGCGCGCAGAATATCTATCAGTCCGGAGAACGCGAACACGCCCGACAGATAGAACAGGATGATAAAATGGTTCAATGACGCCATTGAAATGGTGAACAAACCGAGATCGAGTATGATGACCGCTTCGACCATGGTCATCTTTCCGCCTACCATATGCCGCGCCATCGAAAAATAATACCACATCAAACGAAAGCCGTACACTAACAGCAAAACACTGATAATCAAGGCAACCAGCGCGCAGCTCTCTTCCGGAACAATAAACAGAACCATCGCGACCAGCATCGCAAAGATTCCGGCAATAATATCCTTGATTCGTTGGAATCTGTTCATACCTTTTCCTCCTTAACTAATTTGCGATAGGCTTTGATGCCTTTGAATCCTTTGCCGTTGTAGTCGACGGAATCTCCCGCTAATTTGTTCCCTGTTGAATAGATACGGTTGGTGACCATACTCTTCTGCGCGAGAGCGGCAAGGATAAACCGGCCGAGGTAGGTAGCATCTTTTTCGTCTTCAGACGCGTTTATATACTCCTCCTGATATTTGTTGAGATCAAACGACTCTATCTCACATCCGGAGAGCTTTTCGCCCAGCGCTTTCCAGTCCGCGCTCGCGTCTGTCTGGCGTTTCGTCAGAATCATGTTGAGCTCATCTTCGATATCGGTGATAGCATCAAAGTCGTACTGATCACATGAAAAATCACCGTCAGCGTCTTTCAGATATTTCAACGCGGTGATCATCTGACAAAAAGCGTGACGATAGTCGGACGGATTATCTTTGACGATCTCCTCAAAGTTCCCCCACGCGGGCAGGTATTTGTAGCGGATAAAGCTGTAGTCAGGCAGATGTCCCGCGCGTCCGTGACCGAGATTCATGATGGAGTTCTCATCACTGACAAACAGGCTGGAAGTATAGCGGCTGTTCTCCAAATCGTCCGGGAGCGTAGCGCTGTGACGAAAGGTGATCTTCTTTTCCGTTCCGTCGGGAAACAGCTCAAAAAACAGTGGATTGGTGTTGTTGATCACCAGCGAAGGCGTGCCGGCAAAATACCGATGCGCCCATGTATCGGAAAGAACGTGCATCGCAACGCCGACCGCCTGAGAGCCTTTCCCCTTAGCAAGCTTTACGGTGCTTTTCACCAGTTCTCCGTTAGGACCGCAGATCAAACGGTATTTGTTGAGGTAACGCTTAGAACAGCGTTTGGGCAAAACAGCGCCTAAATCACGCGGCAAGAAGTGGAAGGAAGACCAGATACGCGTAATTTTCTGCAAGCCGATAATATCCGTGCGCGCGTCCATCAGCTCGAGCTGGAGCTGGGTAGTCGCGGCGGCGCTGGGCGCCTTGAGCTTGTTGAGAAGCGTCTCGCTGCACAGATCGACAAACTGATCGCTGTATGCGATATTCAAAGATTCTTCATGAGAATAACCCGCAAGAATAGCGGCGCAATAGGTTGCGTAATAATGAAAGTCGGGATTCATGCTCTTGCCACTTCCTTTCTGAGCTTGCGGAGTCGGATCGCGTTGACCATCAACTCTAACATGATCACTAATGAAGTCACATCGATCACCATATTGATGATGAGATTCAGCAAATGCTCCGACACAAAAATTATGATAAAGATCTCTAAGAGGATTCCTGATAAAGAAAGAAACGCCAGCCATCCGGTCAGGAAGATATAAAATCCGGTTTTTCTCTTCCCCTTGCTTTCCGACTGCGCCGACACGCCGACATAAACCCGTATCAACAAAGCCAGCAAAGCAACGATCCAACATATGATATTCAAAATCAGTTTTTCGTTATCCGATAACGATTCATCGACATACGATCCGTAGAAAAAGAACATCAGTATATACTTGACAAACGCCCACGCGCCGAACGCAATCACGCCCAAGCCGAGCGTTCGCAAATTGATTTCAATTTTTCTCAGTGTGACATCCATGAATACTCCTCCGGGATCTTTCTAAATCAATCGTGTGTACTCTCCGATAACCGTACTCGTCATCGGATCATCAATTTAATTCATTATACCACAAATCTTGATATAATTCCACTAATTTTTTAGGCACACGCTAAAACAATATCATTTCAAATAAAACAAGCAGTTATGCACATTATCGGGTGTTTTTTGGCATAGTTGCTATACTCACAGGCGATTTGTTACCGTTTTGTAGTGAAAATAATTCATGACGCTGTCGGAGAAAATCGTTCATTTGTTAAAAAGATATGAATATAACAAAGAAGTGTTGACTTTTGGGATAAACAGTGCAATAATATAGTCCGTGAATGCGGAAGTCGAGCGATCATCGCAGTTCCGTATTCCTGCAAAATTGAATTAAAATAATAAGGAGATTGTTATGATTAAATTTTCTAAAAGCGTCATGGCTATCCTGTTAGCGATGGTTATGATGGTATCTGTATTCGCAATGACCGCCATGGTAGTTTCCGCTGCGGAAGATGAAGATCTTGCCGAAGTTGGCGCTGCTGCTACCGAAACCGTTGAAGCTACTACTGACGCAACCGAAGATTCCGACGCTACTACTGTCGAGACAACCGAAGAGACTACCGTTGAGACAACCGAAGAGACTACCGCCGAGACCACTGTCGAGACCGCTTCCGAGTCCGTAGCTCCCACAGGTTCTACCGAGGCTACCAGCGCCACCGAGACTACTGCTCCTTCCAAGAACGCGAACACTCC
>CAZPOG010000171.1:0-4254 GCA_964588105.1 uncultured Ruminococcus sp.
TGTTATTATTCATTTCACTTTCTCCTGATAAAGATAATTACTAGTTATCCTTTATTAATGTTTATACTTTCTTACGATACTATTATACTCCAATGAACGATGTCGATAAATGCACGGATTTGTAGAATATGGAAAGCCTGTGTTGTGCAAGGTATACCGAAAAAGATAAACAGATTTGTGAACATTGCTATTTCGAAGCTGATTGTGAAGTTTTAGTAGATTCAAATAATCTTTTATTGCATAATCATCTTAGCTTGGCATTAAGGAGAGTATGCAATGGAAATGACAATTGATTATACAGGTTTAACAGAACAGTATCTTAGTTTCTGTCAAAACAGAAAGAACCTTGATCAGAAGACGATTAAGTCCTATCAGATTGATTTGCGTCAATACGGAGATTATTATCAGCTTAATGAGCTTGAATGTGTTGAGAAATCCTCGATTGAGCAATACATAGATCATATGCATAATAAGTATAAGCCGAAAAGTGTGAAACGAAAAACCGCGTCACTCAAAGCGTTCTTTCATTATCTCGAGATAGAAGATATTATAGGGCTAAACCCTTTTCATAAAATTCAAATCAAATACAAAGAACCTTTTATCTTGCCTAAGACCATACCGATCAGCAGTATTGAAGCTATCATCAATTACGCTTATGAGCATTACAAAAAAGCAACCACTGCATATAGCAGAAAGGTTGCTTTGAGGAACATATTGATACTGGAGTTGCTATTTGCGACAGGAATGCGAATATCTGAACTTTGTTCTCTGAAGGCGGGCCGGTTTGACTTCAATGATTATATTATCAAAATATATGGCAAAGGTTCCAAGGAGCGGTTGATCCAAATATGTAACGTCAATGTTCGGCGCTTGATTGATAAATACAAAACTGCTATTGATCCGAAAGAAAATGAGTATTTCTTTATTAATCGCCTTCACCACCGACTCTCTGAGCAATCTGTGCGAAACATGATTGATGATTATGCAAAGAATGCTAAAGTCTCGCAGCATATTACCCCTCATATGTTCCGACATTCATTTGCTACATTGTTGCTTGAAGAAGATGTGGATATTCGGTATATTCAGCAAATGCTCGGACACAGCTCCATCACCACCACTCAGATCTACACTCATACGAGTATCGGAAAGCAAAAGGCGATACTTACTACAAAGCATCCGAGAAACAAATTCGAAATCGGATTATAAATCGTCCAACTGTGCTGTAAAACAGCTCTAAAACGTCCAGAATTTAGCTGTATCGCGTTTTTAGGAAAAGGTAGGGTAATTTCACTATGATTTTTGATTTTGCCTCCGAAAAGCTGATAAAATGAATACTTTCAGCTCAGAAAGTCAGTATTTAAGCCGTTTTTCACATATAAAGTCAATGCTGAGATTTCACATGAGGTTAAACAAATTTGTTAGCCTATTTTTCAATCTTGAAATGTAATGCCTTTGATGTTGGAAACGGCTCTTTAGTTGGATTCTGATATCTTAAAACCACTGAGCGAGGTGAATTGATGACTATGCCGGTTTAGATATTACAAACGTCTATAAATACAAATAGAATTACAGTGTTTTAAAAAGAAACCTTGTTGCAAATTATTGTCGGATATGGTACGATAAAAGAGCCAACTTGTTCACAACTTAAAATACGCAAACGCTTTTTAGCGTAAAGTGCGGGGGATGGGTCCGCCCGCGGAATATTTCTGCGTTGATTCGTGCATATTCCGCGTGGGTTCTGTCATTATAAAGTATAGTGTTTTTATCTTAATAAAAACGCTATGCTCTGCTTTATCATGCTATCTTTATTTTGACAGATTTGCGTATTGATATTGTGAACTTGTTTGGCGACAATTTCGGAGCAACGTGTTTTTTGACGCACAGTCTTCGGATTGTGCGTCTTTTTTTGTATAAAGGGGATATTAAAAATGTCGATTTTAAAGGTTAGAACTTGTGATTTAGTTCGTCATCTTCCAGATTGGGCTAAAGTGGTAAAAACAGTAAATGAAACTCAAATATATAATATGAATGTGTTTGAGAATATAATGTCGTGGAACCAAGAGAATCTTGATGTGCCGGCGATTGATTACTATGGAACGGTAATAACATATAGAGAACTTCCCGATAAGGTTAATGAATATGTTTGCGGACTGAGAGAATTAGGGATAAAGAAAAACGATGTTGTTACGTTGTGTTTACCCGTCAGCATAGAGAATATGCTAATGTTATTTGCGCTAAACTGCATTGGAGCAATTGCCAACAATGTAAACTACTTGTTCCTAAAAGATGACTTTGATTTATATACGCGTCAGAAAGGCTCCAAGACAATAGTAACTCTTGATGCGTATCTTCCATCATTTGTAGATTATTTAGAAGATAGCAAAATTGAAAATGTTATTGTAACAAATCTTAAAGATTATCTACCAAGCAATAAGAAGCACATTTTTGATGACTTATCAAAACTACCTAAGAAATTACGGGAGATATTCGACGATAAGACAAAGCAACAAGATTGTGTCAGAAAAATCTCTCAGATTAATTGTATTAGATTCATTACAACGAATGAAGTCGTTCAGTTAGGAAAAAGCAATCTAAAACCGTTATATAGAGGACCTGTAGATATTGAAAGAGACACAAGTTATTCCTATACAAGTGGGACTACAGGCGCACCAAAGTGCATTGTATATAAAGAAGAATCTGCAAATGCTCTTATCGAATTACATATAGGTGTTGTAACTAAAGACTATGTTGGCGAAAGAGTATTTCAGGTTATTCCCCTGACTCACGCAACAGGGGAACGATTTTGTGGTTATTTGCAAATGGCACGCGGCAAAACGATGGTTCCTCAACCAATTTATAATAAAGAATCCTTTGGTGAAGATGTGATGAATTCAAAATGCCAATGGATAACGGCGGCACCGAGCTTTTATTTAGCTGGTGTAGCAAAAGGCTTTATATCAAAAGATGCCTTCGCTTTAGTTACCAGACCGTCGTCCGGTGGCGAACCCGTTACAGTCAGTAATGTTCGTCTAATTGATGAATGGTTGAAGATGAACGGCTGTAAGGTTCGGTTTTCTATCGGCGGAGGAGCTGCTGAGGATGGCTCAAGTACCATTTGCAGTTATTTTATGGACGAGGAAACTAAAACGAATGAAACCGGGCATCCGGTTGAGCCGGGTATCCGAGCAAAAATAGTTGATGAAAACGGAAATATATTAGTTAGAGGTCAACGAGGATTCTTAGAGGTTTCCAGTCCCGCCGCTGCGGATAGATATCTTAATGATTTAGAGGCAACGAAAAAACGATGGTATTATGATGAGAATGGTATTCGATGGGGCGTGACAGGAGATATCGCTATTCAAAACGAAGACGGATCATATAACATTCTCGGAAGAGCCTCTGACTCATATATCGATGAAAACGGAAAAACAGCTTACTTATTTGATATCGAATACTCTCTTGATGTAAATGATCCAGTAATTGAATGGGAAATAACAGCTTTCGATACTAATGAGGGAGTGGCTGTTGTAGGGCAGGTAGTACTGAAAAACGATTGCAAGCTCCCTGTTTCAAAAGTAGTCGAGTTACTATGCGAAAAGTATCATTTAGATGCTATTAAGATTTATGATAAGTTTGAGAACAGCGATGTTACCGGAAAGAGAGATTTTCAAAAACTAAAAAACGATAAATCTGGATATTTTGCACCGTGCGATGATAATCACCTTTATGCCGTTTCATTTGAGAATGGTACAATAAAGAAAGCCATCGTTGAGCTATATACATAATATTTATTGTCATTTGAGGAAGGAGTTATTAACAAATGGCTGACAAAAAAGAACCTAATGTTGAAGATAAAGTCAAAGAAATAAGACCTTTCCCGAAATGGGTGTCAATATTAATCGTAATCATTTCTCTACTTGAAGTTTTATTTATCATATTCCTATTTGTAATATCCATTGTAAACAATGTTTCTTTCCGTTGCTATGAAAAAATAGCAGAAAGCTCTCTATTAGCCAGCGGCATTGCAATCATTGGCATTGCTATTGCCGTATGGGCTGGACTAAATATCGTTAATGCTATAGAAAGAAAAGATATCGAAGATTTAAAAGATAGTTATACGGAATTACAAAAGCAAAGCGACACGATTAAAGAGAGTAAAAACAAAATAAATGAATTATCAAAGAAAACAACTGAAATCAAGAATAGTATCAAAGAAATTGAAGAGAAACAAAAGTCTGCCGATAACGCAGCATT
>CAZPOG010000172.1:0-4244 GCA_964588105.1 uncultured Ruminococcus sp.
TCGCGCTCGGTATCGGCGGTCTGCCCAGAGGCAGGATCGTCGAGATCTACGGACCCGAGTCTTCCGGTAAGACCACCCTCTCTCTCCACTGTATCGCGGAGGGTCAGAAGAACGGCGGCAACGTCGCCTTCATTGACGTAGAGCACGCGCTCGATCCCGTCTACGCGGCGGCTTTAGGCGTTGACGTCGACTCCCTGCTCGTCTCTCAGCCCGACACCGGTGAGGACGCTTTGGAGATCGCCGAGGCGCTGATCCGCTCCAACGCGATCGACGTCATCGTTATCGACTCGGTCGCAGCGCTGGTTCCCAAGGCGGAAATCGAGGGCGAGATGGGCGACTCTCATGTCGGCCTGCAGGCAAGACTGATGAGCCAGGCATTAAGAAAACTCGCGGGCGCGATCTCTAAGTCCAACTGTGTCGCGATCTTCATCAACCAGCTCAGAGAGAAGGTCGGCGTGATGTACGGCAACCCCGAGGTCACCCCCGGCGGCAGAGCGCTGAAGTTCTACTCCTCTGTCAGAATCGACATCCGCAGAACCGAGACCTTGAAGGTCAACGGCGAGATGGTAGGCTCCCGCACCAGAGCGAGAGTCGTCAAGAACAAGATTGCGCCTCCCTTCAAAGAGGCAGAATTTGATATCATGTACGGCGAGGGTATCTCCCGCGTCGGCGAGCTGATCGACCTCGCTGTCAAGGCGGACGTCATCGGCAAGGCGGGCGCGTGGTTCAACTACGGCGATATGCGCCTCGGTCAGGGCAAGGAAAACGTCAAGGAAGTCTTGAAGAACGACGACGCCCTCAGAGAGAAGATCGAAAAAGAGCTGTGGGAGAATCTCGACAAGCTCCAGAAGAACCCGAAGAAGGGCGCGAAGATCGCGAAGGCGGCTCCTGTCGCTCCCGCTCCGGCTCCTGCTCCCGCCGCTCCCGCGAAAAAATCCAACATTGATATTTTAGTAGAAGACTGATGAATATTACCGCAATTGAGCCCCGACGTAAGGGGCTCTCGGCGCTTTTCATAGACGGTGAACTCGCTTTCAAACTCGATACCGAGACCCTGCTTGCCTATCGCTTTGACGTAGGGCGCGAGATCACCGACGAACAGCTCAAAGAGGTCGTCGACGCCTCCGCTCAAAAGCGCTGTAAGGATAAGGCGATGTGGCTGCTCTCCTACAGAGACTACTCGAAAAAGGAGCTTTTTGACAAGCTCAAAAAGGACTTCGGAGAGAACGCGGCAGAAGCGTCCGTCTTGCGCTGTGAGGAGTTAGGTCTGCTCGACGACGGGCGATTCGCGCGCCGCTACAGCGCCGATCTCTTCCACCTCAAGCACCTCTCCAAAAACGGCGTAAAGCAGAAACTTCTCCAAAAAGGCATCGACAGAGATCTGATCGACGAGGTCTTAGAAGAATTTGACGTCGACGAAGAAGAACAGATCAAAGAGATCATCGAGAAAAAATACGCCCGCGTCCTGTCCGATGAGAAAGGCAGGAGGCGCGCTTTTGCCGCTTTGCAGCGGATGGGATACTCCTATTCTGTCATCAAATCGGCGATGAGAGCGTATACAGATACAGAGGAATTTTATGAATAACAAGACCGTAGGCATCATCTCTTTGGGCTGCGCGAAGAACCGCGTGGACGCCGAGATGCTGATGTACAACTTAAGAAAGGGCGGCTATGTCCTCAAGGAGGATCCCGCGCAGTGTGACGTCGCGATCATCAACACCTGCGGCTTTATCGAATCCGCCAAGCAGGAAAGCATCAACGAGATCTTAGAGCTGTGCGAGCTCAAGAAGGAAGGTAAGATCAAGGCGATCGTCGTCACCGGATGTCTCGCCCAGCGCTACAGCGACCAGCTCATCAAGGAGATCCCCGAGATTGACGCCGCCATCGGTATCGGCGCGAACGAGGATATCTGCGAAGCGGTAGACAAGGCGCTCAGCGGCGCGAAATACGCCTGTTTCCCCGATAAGATGAATCTCCCCTTGGAGGGCGGCAGGATTCAGTCTACCGAGCCGCACTGGGCGTATCTGAAGATCGCCGACGGATGCGACAACTGCTGTACCTACTGCGCGATCCCGCTGATCAGGGGACGCTTCCGCTCCCGCAGGATGGAGAACATCATCGAAGAAGCTAAAGTCCTCGCGCAAAACGGCGTGAAAGAGCTCAACGTCATCGCGCAGGACACCACCCGCTACGGCGAGGATCTCTACGGAGAACTCAAGCTCTCCGAGCTGCTCAGAGAACTGTGCAAGATCGACGGGATCGAATGGATCCGCGTGCTGTACTGCTATCCCGACCGTCTGAGTGACGAGCTGCTCCACACGATCGCGGATGAAGAGAAAATCGTCAAGTATATCGACCTGCCCTTACAGCACTGCAACGCCGATATCCTGCAGAAGATGAACCGCAGAGGCTCTTATGAAGAGCTGACCGATCTGATCAAAAAGATCAGGGATATCATCCCCGATGTGGTGCTCAGAACCACGCTGATCGCGGGATTTCCGACCGAAACAGACGAGCAGTTTGAAGAGCTTTCCCGCTTTGTTTCAGAGACCCGCTTTGAGAGGCTCGGGTGCTTTGCCTACTCTCAGGAGGAGGACACTCCCGCCGCGCTGCTCGAACAGGTCGACGACGAAGTCAAGAACCACCGCGCCGAGCTGATCATGGAACAGCAGGCGTATATCATGTCCGACTTCTGTGAACAGCAGATCGGAAAGACCGTCGATGTACTGGTAGACGGCTTTGACCGCTACGCCGAGTGCTTCTTCGGCAGATCTGTCTTTGACGCGCCGGAGGTCGACCCCTGCGTCTTCTTCACCTGTGAGAGAAAACCGCGATCGGGCGAGATGGTCAAGGTAAAGATCACCGACTTTCTCGACTGTGATCTGGTCGGAGAGATGGTAGAAAACAATTAGGAATCAGGAATTAGGAATTAGGAGAGAACTGCTATGCTGAAACGAATGAATCTTCCGAATAAGCTGACGCTGCTCAGGATCGCCATCGTGCCGTTTATCGTCGCGTGTATGCTGATCGACTTTCCGCTCAACTACTTTGTCGCGGGATTGCTGTTCGGCGCCGCCGCGATCACTGACGCGTTTGACGGCAATATCGCGCGCAAAAATAACCTCATCACCGACTTCGGCAAGTTCGCCGATCCGCTGGCGGATAAGATACTGGTTATCTCCGTGCTGGTCTGCTTTTTGAAGGCAGGGCTGTGCGGCGCGATCCCGCTGATCATCATTCTGTTCCGCGAATTTACCGTGACTTCGATCCGTCTGGTCGCCGCCGCGAACGGCAAGGTGATCGCCGCCAACGTCTGGGGCAAGTTCAAGACCATCGCGCAGATCACTGCGATCGGTTTTATTTACGCTTTCTGGGCACTGATCGACTTCCTCAAGCTGTTCGGCGTCAACGTTGATCCCGAAACCTCTCTCCTTCCGGGGATCTTCACCCTCGCCGGCGACATCCTGATCTGGATCGTCACGATCATCACGATCATCTCGGGAATCATTTATCTGAAGGATAATAAGGAAGTTATCTCGGATATGTAATATAACTGTCATTGCGAGGGAGCCAAAGCGACCGCGGCAATCCCCTTGTCGTTCATGCTGTTGGAGACAAGACTGTCTTAGTAAGCGGTAGTAAGAGGAAGGGGATTCCGACGTCGGGCGTTGCCCTCCTCGGAATGACAATCATTTTTCTGTTGCAATTTTCAGATCATTCGTATATAATAATTACTGATATAAATATCAAAAGGCTGTGAGCAGGAAAAGTACGTTTTGCCGACCTCTCAGAGAGGACGTCATATGCTGAAAGACGTCTGTGGAAGGTGTTATGGAAATGCGCCTGTGAGCCCGCTTGAGGAAATGCGAGCGCGTGATCCCGCGTTAAGGGAAATAAGAGCGTATTTTATGATACGCTGAATTTGGGTGGAACCACGGCTATGTCGTCCCTTGGGATGATGTAGCTTTTTTATTCTGTCATTGCGAGGGAGCCAAAGCGACCGCGGCAATCCCCTTGTCAATAATACCGTTTGCAAGAGGAAGGGGATTCTCACGTCGCAGGCTTTTTGCCTGCTCCTCAGAATGACAATCGACAATGACGCTAATACAAGGTGAAAAACATGTTCAAAACATTAAAAGCCGACCTTGACGCCTATCTGGATAAGGATCCTGCGGCGCGCAATCGCTTGGAGGTATTCTTTCTCTATTCGGGCTATAAGGCGGTCAGAAAATACAGAAGAGCCC
>CAZPOG010000173.1:0-1937 GCA_964588105.1 uncultured Ruminococcus sp.
ATTTCGGTGTGCACTTCTCGCCGTTCTTCTATCTGCTTCTGCCCGGATACTTTATCTTCCGCTCTCCGTTGTATCTGTGCTATGTGCAGGCTTCTGCGGTAGCGGCGGGCGTGTTTGCCGTATATATGATAAGCAGACGCCTCGGGCTGTCTGGCAAGATGACGCTGGCTTTTGAGCTGATCTATACTCTCTATCCCTCGATGTTCGGCGGCACCTTCTATGACTTCCATGAGAACAAGTTCCTCACGGTCGTGATCCTGTGGCTGTTCTACTTCATTATCGCGAACAAAACATGGCAGACGTTCGCCTTCTCTTTGATGCTGCTATCGATCAAGGAGGACGCGGCGATCTATCTGATCGTGATCGGACTGTTTGTCATGATCAACCGCAAGAAGATCATCAAAGGCGCTCTGATGGTTTTGATGGCGATCCTGTACTTTATCATCGCAAATAATATCGTCGCTTCGTTCGGAGAAGAGGGCGTTATGATGTGGCGACTCTCCGACTACTTTGTCAACGGCGAGCAGAGCTACTTCTCGGTACTCAAGAGCATCATCTTCGATATCGGATTCCTGTTCAAGCAGATGTTCACCGCCGATAAGTTCCCCTTCCTGATCTGGATGCTCCTGCCGGTGATGTTCGCTCCGTTCATGACGAAGAAGATCTCTTCGCTGATCCTGCTGCTTCCGATCATCCCGATCAACCTGATGCAGAGTTGGCAGTATCAGTATGACATCACCTACCAGTACACCTACGGCGTTGGAGCGCTGATCATCATGTGCGCGATTTTCGCCGTGCTCAAGCTCAGGACCGCTCCCAAGAGAGTCGTTATGCTGATGAGTATCTGTATGTGTATCTTGACCAGCGCCGCGTTTGTCCTGCCTAAGATTTCAAATAATTCGGCTTCTTATAAAAACGTGAACACGAGCGCGAAGGCGGTCGATCAGCTGCTGGAAGAGATCCCTGAGGACGCGTCTGTAACTGCTGATCATTATATTGCGCCGCATCTCTACTATATCTCAGAGCTCAGGACGGTTCCCGATTATTATAAGCCTCTGGAACAGACCGACTACTATGTGGTCAACACAGGCGACGACAAAGCCAAAGAGTCGATGGTAGAGGCGATGGGAGATTCCTACGAGCTGAAAGACAGCGTGAATTTCAAGAACGGTGAAGTTCAGCTCTGGCAGAAGAAATAATATTAAAATTCGGAAATGGTGAGAAAAATGAAAAAACTGTTCCTATTGATACCGGCTGTCCTGCTGTGTGTATTGCTGTGCTCCTGCTCGGAGAATACCCAGCCGACAGAGGCCCCTGTGACAGAAATCATTGTTACAGAGGCGCAGCAGGTGCATACGATCGCGCCGACAGAGCTTGAGCCCGAGCTCGAGTGGTGCCCCGTTGAAGACTGCAAGCTGTACTTCAACGACTCCGACGGCGTGACCGTTCTGAATGAAAAAGATATCCAGATGTTTGCGCTCAGCGGCAGCGATGACAGCGCCCAGATGATTTTCAGACTGTCGGAAGAAGCCAAGGCAATGATGGAGGCGGCAGAACCTACCGAGAGCTTTACGGTTGTTCTAAACGACGAAGAGATCGGAACCGCTTATTTTTCCGAGAACAAAGTTGAGCTGACTCTTTCCGGACTCGGGTTTGAAAGGCTGTGCGAGATTGCGACCGCGATCAGGGGATTGGAATAATCCAATCGGCGATTTCTTGAAAAAGTGGTTGCTTTTATAATCTTAGTATGATACAATGACAGTTGCGCAAGCCGTTTATGTGTGAATAGACGAACGACAGGCCCTGTGCGATTCTGACACGCGAACCATGTCAGGCGCGGGAGCGAGCAGCATTAAGCGTTTTTCGGGATGCGATGCAGTAAGTCTGTCGTTCCTCTATTCACACCACAGCCGTATGGCTGCGGCTTGCGGCTTCTT
>CAZPOG010000173.1:2037-4184 GCA_964588105.1 uncultured Ruminococcus sp.
TCGCGCGGCACCGGCAAGACCACCTGCGCGAAGATCCTCTCCAAGGCGGTCAACTGTCTCTCTCCTGTTGACGGATGTGATCCCTGCTGTGAGTGCGAGAGCTGTAAAGGCATCGATTCCGGAGAGATCTTTGACGTTGTTGAGATGGACGCCGCGTCCAACCGCGGTATCGACGATATCCGCTCGATCATCGACGAGGTCGGGTTCACACCCGCCAAGGTGAAGTACCGCGTCTATATCATCGACGAGGTGCATATGCTCACCACCGACGCGTGGAACGCGCTGTTAAAAACGCTTGAGGAACCTCCCAAGCACGTGATCTTTATCCTCGCTACCACCGAGGTGCATAAGATCCCCGCGACGATCCTCTCCCGTTGTCAGAGATTCGACTTTCATCATATCAAGCCCGCCGATATCGCGCAGAGACTCAAATATATCTGTGAGCAGGAAGGCGTCACTCTCACCGATGAGGCGGCGACGCTGATTTCGGTAATTGCCGACGGCGCGCTGAGAGACGCGATTTCGCTTTTGGACAGATGTATCGGTATTTCAAGTGAAGTGGATGCGGAAATCGTTCGCTCCGCCGCAGGACTTGCGTCCAAGAAATATCTGTTTGAGATCTGCAACTGCGTGATCAACAAAAATCCTGCCGCGGCGCTGGAAATGATCGACGGCCTGTATAAAGAGTCGAAGAACATGACGCGGCTCTGTGACGAGCTGATCTCTCATTTCAGATCGCTGATGCTGATCAAGACGGTGAAGAATCCCAAGGATATGCTGGTGCTGTCCGAAAAGGAGTTCGAAGCCGCTTACGCGCAGGCGGACTATCTGTCGCTTGCGGACATCATCTTTGATATCGACGTTCTTGCCCGCGCTTATGAGCGGATGGGCAAGGCGCTTTCCGAAAGAGCCGAGCTGGAGATGGCGGTCGTCAAGCTATGCGCTCCCGAGCTCGACCGCACCGACGAAGCGTTGTTCCAGCGTGTGACCGCTCTCGAAAAAGCGGTGAAGATGCTCTCTGCGGGGAATGTCCCTCCTCAGGCGGCGGTCGTTCTGCAGGAGGAGCCGAAGGAGGCTGAGCCTAAGCCCGCTGTAAAGGAAGAGAAAAAGGCAGAAGCTCCTGCCGTGGAAGAACCTGTCGCAAAAGAGGAGATCCCGCAGCCTGTCGAGCCTGTCAGAGAAGAAGCTAAACCGGAACCTGAGAAGGCGGAGCCGATCGTTGCGATCCCGCCGACAGCGCCCGCAGCTGCTTCCAGTCCGCCGGATATGGACGTTTTATATGCGAATGCAAAGCCGTTTACCGAGTGGAAAGAGGTCATCAAGAGCCTCAGAGATTACGCAAAGCCGATCGCCGAGGCGTTCTCCGATTCTTCGGCGTATATCAGCGGAGACTATCTTCTGATCGCTTCCGACAGAGAATTTGCCTTTTCTCTCTTGAAGGTTCAGTCACAGCGCGAGAATGTCAAGCGAGCGGTCAGAGAGATCACCGGCAAGACCTATCGTTTGGGGCCTTACCGCAAGCCGAAGACTGAGGAAAAGAAGGACGACGTACTCGATACGTTTATCCATAAACTCAGGGATATGGGCGTGTCGGTGACAGAAGAATAAAAAATTTGTCATTGCGAGGCTCCCAAAGGAGCCGTGGCAATCCCCTTCGTTTTGATCACGGTAGTAATGACAAGGGGATTCTTCGGGGCTGAAGCCCCTCTGAATGACTTTTAATTATATTTTTGAGGTGAAATAACATGAAAGCAAGATTACCGCAGGGTTACGGTGGCGGCGGCGCCGCTAATTTACAGCAGTTGGCGCGTCAGGCGCAGAAGATGCAGGACGATATGGCTGCTGCGACAGAAGAACTCAATCAGAAAGAATATACTGCCTCCGCGGGCGGCGGTATGGTATCTGTTACCGTTTCCGGCGAATTAGAGATCAAAAAGATGGAGATCGATCCCGACGTTGTTGATCCCGAGGACATCGAGATGCTTTCCGATCTGATTACCGCCGCGGTGAATGAGGCGATCCGCGCCGCGAACACCGATAAGGAAGAAACCATGAACAAAATCTCCGGCGGGATGAATCTCGGCGGTATGGGCGGTTTGTTCTGATGCAGAGATATAACGTAGCGCCGCTTGACCGTTTGGTTGAAC
>CAZPOG010000174.1:0-4169 GCA_964588105.1 uncultured Ruminococcus sp.
CCCCTACGGTGTTTGCGTTATTTAGGCACGATGTGGGCATCGTGCCCTACGAGTTTTGGTATTGCGGGAGGGTCGAGACCATCCCCTACAGTGTTGATTGTTGATCCCCTCTGCCCTTTGGGCACCTCCCCAAGGCTGTTGGGGAGGCATCAAAAAAAAGAGCTGACCTCGAGGGTCAGCCCTTTGTTGATTCGATTACATATAAACGCCGCCGCTGCCGCCGCTGTTGGGCATAAAGGGCAGGTCGTTGCTTTTGCTACCGCTGCCGCCGGTTACAGGATCACCTTGGACAAAAGATGTTGTGATAACATCTTCTGCTTCGAATTGTGTAACCTGCAGTTCGGTTCTCTCGTATGTTTCTTTCATATTAACCTCCTTTATGCTTCTTCAAAATACGCGATGGCTTTCTGATTATAGGTGTATATTGCGGTGACCGTATCAATGAGTGTCGCATCGCCGTATGTGAGAGCGCTCTTGATATAGGCTTTGGAAGATACATAAAATGTCGTTGTTTCATTAAAGGTGACCGTGATCACATCGGTGATCTCCTTTGCGGGGATATCTTTAATGTCCACTCTCAGGAAGGCGTTCTGAACACCGTTAGTATCCTCTACCAGATAGGCTTCTGTGTCATACTCCTTGTCGTTGATAAATGCTGTCGCCGTTACCGCGGAAGCTCTTTCTACATCCGTCACCCTGAAGAAGATCGAGTAGGTAGTCTCGGAATTGAGCTGCATGGTGGATCCGACATATCCGTCAAGACCGTAAGCAGTGAAATCGATCACATCAGACGGGTACAGCGTGATTTCGTGCGGATCAAGCGGTTCGTAATTTGCGACCAGCGCTGAAACATCAGAAACCAGCTTGGCGTCGGTGGCAGTGTAGTTCAACTGGGTCTGCGCCTTTAAGCTGTACCAGAGGAGGGACTCGCAGAGATCTTTGAGCTTCTGGATCTTTCTGTTGGAATATCCCTTGTTTGTGGAGAGATATGTTGCAACAGCGGGATCGGTCAGAACTCTGACAGCATAGTCGGCTGCGTGATAGGTAGTGGAAGCGATCTCTGCGTTGCCTTTCTTCAAGGTCGCGGTGATGGTATCCATCATCTGCTTGGGCGCGATCTCTACGGAAGCGACTGCGGTGGTTCCGTAATCGGTGGATCCTGCAGCAGTCAGCTCGGAGTCGGTATAGGTCTCGCCGCCCCAGCTGAATTCAACCTTGCAATCATCGGCGCTGTATCCGGCGGGAAGCTGGATCAAGAAGTTGACGTCGATATCACCGTTAAGGGTGAGGCTCTCACAAATGAAGGGATCCTCTCCGCCCGACATCGCTTCGGCGGTGAAAATCGGTGTACAAGCGGTGTCGCCGTAGACTGTGATTTCGGCGGTCGCGCCTTCGACCGTTCCGGAGACTGCGGTTTTATTCACCACGTCATATCCTTCATATGACCAGCCTGAAACCGTGTAATTGTAATACTTTGCGTCGTTATAATTGATGCCCGAGTTAATTATATAATTCGACTCTACTGCTTTTCCGTATTCTGTAGTAGTGTCTTTTGTCGTAGACGAAACAGAACCGGTATGATCCAACCAACTAACAGTAAATTGCTTATCAACATAGTGCGGCTTGAATACGACGTCCTGAGTTACCGTATAACTGCTCAGAGGATTAGCAAACCATCCCAGATACACATCGGTTGCCGGATCATACGCATCCCAGCGATTCTTCCAATCCTGTGTTGCCGACGGAGAAGGCGCTGTGCCGGTGAACTCAACATGGCTGCCGTAAGGCTTTGTCTGTGTAGCTTGCAGGATCGTGCCGTCTGTGTCCTTAAAGGTGGTGTCGTATTCTCTTAAATCGCCGAATTCATACTCCGCGTAAAAGACGGTAGAAGCGATCGCTTTAGTGGCGGGTGCGCCATCCTTCATAGCGGCAGGGTTGGAAGCTTTCCATCGTTTGAACTCATAACTGGTGTATATATGATCGCCTTCTTTTTCGGGATCATCGGGGAAATTAATATCTTCGCCGAATTCATATACACCTTCATCGATTACATCAGGTTCACCGATCGGATTTCCCTCGTCATCATAAATAATACAATCCTTGAAGACAATATTAATGTCTTCGCCTTCAAGATACCAGACATCATAATCTTCGCTGTATTTATATCCTACGGGGTTATCCTCGTCGGCTGTGTAAACGACATATTCGTCTTGATCATAATCGTAAACGATGACAGCTTCCAGCACAGCCTCTTCGGTAGTGGGAGCGCCGGAGGACATGATGTTCATCGGGGGAACTTCATAGGGAGAATAGTTGATGATCGAGCCTGTACCGGAGATCGCCTCGTCGCCGACATAAGCGATACCCGCCGGTGAATCTTCTCCCATATTCTGGATCGTAACGGTACCGTCGACAATCAACTGTGCGCCGCTATCATCCGTTACCTGCTTAACATTGGTGAAGGGAGCTTCGGGATGGGTGGGATCCAGTCCGAGACCTTCGGATGTGCTCAAAAGCATAACGTCTCTGACGCCGGGATAGGTTCTGTCATCGCCTTCCTTAGGAGCGTCGACAACATAGATCGTGCTCTGGACGTCAAGCACAGCGTCTTCGGCTACCGTAATGGACGCGTAAGGCAAAAGCTGGATATCCTGGGTAACCGCGAGGGAGCTTTCTTCGGTTACCACGATATCAATATTGGTGATAGGCAGCTGGAAGTCAGATGAGCTGATATCCGCAAGACCCGCCAGATTCATCGAAAGGTTCGCGATCTCGGCTTCGCCGTTGATGATGAACTTCGTCTTGAAGAGCGGGGAGGGCTCAAAATACTTGGTAACATAACCGCCTTTCACGATGAACATGCTGCCGCTATCCTCGCCGCCGGCAAAGGGTACCTCGATCGGTACTTTCTTGGTACCAAGCGCGAGGCAGGCGTGGATCTTTTCGGTACCGCCCGCGTAGATGTTCATGTTAGCCTCGATGTTCTGTACATAGTACTGAGAAACCGGGAACACGCCGCTGAGCTGCCTTTCGGAATCTCTTTCCATCATCTGCATCGCGGTCTCCATATCCGGGAAGTCGGAAAGCTGGAAGTCTTCGTAGACGTTAGCGCCGTCTTGGATTTTCACTGTGCCCGCGCCGTTGATAAAGCCCCACGCGAAAAGATAGGAACCTTTTTCCATCTTAACAACAGGCTTGGAATCTTCTATATCGGGAAGCGTCAAAGCGTCAACGTCGGTGTCAGTGATACCGGCATTGGTGAAATTGAGCTCTGCGCCCGAGCTTAACGTAACCAGACCGTAGGGTCCTAAGATCGCGTTGGAGGGCATACCCGCGTTATACAGTGAGGAATCACGCACATCGCCGGCATAGTAATAAGCGCCGACGCTCATCTGAGACATTGCGGAGAATGTGATTTTACCGCTCACGGTCAGGGTCTTAAAGGCTACAGTATTTCCCAATAAAGTGTACATCGCGTACGCCAGCCACTCTTCTTCAGACTGTCCGGACGCCTTTGCGGGGACAAGACCTTTTGAGACCATATCCGGCATTGTAACGTCGCCGGGAGTGACCGAATAATAGGTATTCGCCTCGTCGTTAGGAACAAGAATAGAAGTATACTTCGGCAAAGTGTAGTCGCCGATCACCTCTCCGTTATTTTCCAGAGCGAAAATGAGGAAAGGATTTGTCTTTGCCGAGGACGCTCTTAACGTGATGACATTGGGAAGGATCTCGCTGAGTTTCTTTCCGCTGTCCAATTGCTCGCCGCTTGTAGACAAAGCGATCGGCAAACCTTTGTACAGATCGTTAAGCTCTACCGCGTAGACCGTAAAGGTCGCGGTGCTGGCGTCATCGGCAGCGGCGGAGAGAACTGTAACGGGGATGATGGAGAGAACCATCAAAAGCGCTAACAGGATCGCTGTCAATCGTTTCTGAAATCTTTTCATTTTTTCCTCCTGTAAGTATCATAGAGTATTCGCAGATGCGGGATCGTTCAAAAACCCGCCGTATATTTCAAGCGTTTGAAAAGACAGCAGACGATGACATCGCCGCGACAAACAAGCGCTGAATGAATGTAGGATCAAGTAACCCTATCACACCGAACATTCGGTAAAAACCGCAAACCGAGGCGGCTTTTAAGTGTTTACTCAATCGTTATTATCTCGGGA
>CAZPOG010000175.1:0-4132 GCA_964588105.1 uncultured Ruminococcus sp.
GTCATAGTATCACCTTCTCAAACTTCTACCACTATTTTACCATTCACCTTTCCGCTGTCAAGCGCGATACACGCATCTTTGATATACTCAAAATCGAATGCCGCTCCAATCAGCGGCTTCAGCTCATGCTCGTCCATAAAGTTGAAAATATCCTGTATCATCTGTTGCGTTGGATAGTTTGAGAAAAAGCCTGTCAAATACACGCCGTTGGGGATGTCCTTGATCGGATCGAAGCCGTCCCACTCGTACACCTTGCCGAGCACGCCGGTGTTGCAGACGACCGCGCCCTCGTCGAGCGCAAACATCGTATCTCTAACTGTCTTGATACCGACCAGCTCCAGCGCTTTTGTCACGCCGCTGACCTTGCCTTTCATCGTACCGTTGTCAAGGATACATTCATCACACCCCGCCTGCTCAAGAAGCGGCAGCTTGTCCTCTTTATGGGTTGTGCCGATCACGGTACAGCCGAGCGCTTTGGCGAGCTGAATCGCCACATAACCGAGAGCGCAGGTCGCGCCTCTGATCAGGAGTTTATCGTCGGGATTCAGCCGCAGGCATTGAAACAGCGAACCCCAAGCGGTAAAGTAGGTTTCTGGGATCGCGCCCATCTCTTTCCAAGACAACTCGCTCTCGACAGGGAAAACATGATGTATCGGGAGAAGAGCATACTCCGCGTAACTGCCGTTGAACGAACGTCCCATGCCGCCCATCAGAGCGACGACCTTTTGCCCGACCTTCATGCCGCTGTCAGACGGGTCGGCGATTTCTCCTACGCATTCAATACCGGGTATGATCGGTTTATTGATATAGTCATTTTCTATTTCAAATTCTCTTAAAATCTGTTCCGAGTGATTCAGTCCGAACGCTTTGATTTTTACAAGCACCCAACCGGGCTTGACCGTTGGCACTTCTACCTCTGACAGAACAATATCCTCTGCCTTTGTCGGCTTCGTCAATACAACTGCTTTCATCATCTCACCCCTCAATCAGTCCATTCTCTACACTTGCCCAGCACTGCGGATCGTCGGCATAGAAGTCGCCGTTTGTACCTTTTGCAACGGCAGGACAGCCACGGCACCAAGCAAGCAGCTTGCACCTTGAGCACTTGCTGAATTTGGTGAACTCCCGATAGCTCTCCATCGAAGTCAGCCAAACGTCGGCGAGCCTGTCCTCAAACACGTTCCCGACCTTGCTGTCTGCAACTCTGCGGCAAGCGTAGATATCACCTGTCGGCAGGATCGTGATATGACACGCTCCGCAGTTACAGCCGCCGTAGATCATACCCTTTTCGGCGTTTTCGGGAATCGTGAACTCACCTGTTTCATATTCGTAAAGCGTCCAGAGGTGGTCTTTTTTATTGAAATAGGTTTGACAGCCCTCGGCTTCATATTCCTTGAATTTCTTGTCGCAGGAAGCAAGCAGACTGCGATACTCCTGCGCCGTCATACTCGAATCCAAATCACCGCCGCTCGGTACATAACGTGAGAAGGCAAATACATTTGCGCCCGCTTCTGCAACCGCGTCAATAATGCCCGTGACCTCGCTCATATTTGTCTTGGAAACCGTCGTCATAATCACAGAGCGAATACCCGCTTTGTTGATACACTTTATCTTTTCGAGCGTGCAGTCATATGAGCCGGGCTTACGAAACCAATCGTGTGTTTCACGTAAGCCGTCGAGCGAGAGCTGATACCTTTCGCAGCCGAACCACTTTAATTCACGGCACACTTGGTCGTTGAGGTGGAAGGGATTGCCGAGGATCGTGAACTTGACGTCGTGGTCGTGGAACAGTTCTAACAGCCGCCAGAAGTTGGGGTGCAGGATCGGATCACCGCCTGTCAGATAAAAGTACGGCGTGCGCCCGAATACCTCACAGAAGTCAAGACAGTTGTAGAAGGTGTCCTGCATTTGATCCCATGTCATAGATTTCAGACAGTTGTGCTTACCGTCCGAAAAGATGTAGCAATGTTTGCACCGCTGGTCGCATTCATCCGTGATATGCCATTGAAAAGAAAAATACGGTTTCATAATGATTACCTCGTATATTAACAACTTTAGTTGAAGATTACATAATCGCCCTCAGAATACTCAGAGGGCATTACGGACAAGATCACTTGTCGCCGGAGCCGCAGGCAGAACCGCAAGCGGACATCTTATCCGATGTGCCGCAGGCAGAAGCCTTATCCGAGGTACCGCAAGCACAAGCCTTGTCGGATGTACCGCAAGCAGAACTCATGCCGCCCTTTGTCCAAGAAGCGATATTTGATAATGCCATAGCTGTTCTCCTTTCATAGTTTCTGATTTCATTATATAAGGAGAAATACAGCTCAACAAGTACGCACTTTTCTATTACCAAGTCACCTTTTTGTAACTACTCGACAAACCGGATCCGTTCTGTTATACTATATTCAAATCAACATATTACACTCTTTTATATACCTTTGGAGGAGCGTTATGAAAACGAAAGCCGAATTACCCGACTGCCCCGTCGCAACCACCGTAAGCCTGATCGGAAGTAAATGGAAGCTGCTGATCCTGCGGAATCTGCTCGTCAGACCGTGGCGCTTCAACGAGCTGAAAAAGTCGCTCGACGGCATCAGCCAAAAGGTGCTGACCGACAGCCTGCGCTCGATGGAGGAGGACGGCATCATTATTCGCACCGTATATCCCGAAGTGCCGCCGAGAGTGGAATACGCCCTGAGCGACCTCGGCGAGAGTATGCGCCCAATCATCAAGAGCATGGAAGAGTTCGGTACCGGCTACAAAGAACAGGTCGCAAAAGACAGCGAATAAAAGAATCATTAACTATCAGAAAACCTCCGCTTGGATTAGTTCCAAACGGAGGTTTTTGTAATCATTTGCTTGCAAACCTTGCATCCGGGGTTTGCATTTTCAAAATCAGGGTTGTGTTGTTTTGAAACCATCATTCGCTTTGCAGCTTTTTTGCTTTTTACAACAATCAAGCGATAACTGAATGTAGTGCTCGTCTGAATAAAGCGTCATCGCGCCGAACAGCTTTACACTGGTTTTGTCTTTAGCTTTTATCAAAAGAACAATTACTGTCGTTATTGCAAATATAAGATAAGCGATATCAAATATCGTTTCAGGCTAAGCGGGCATCAGCTTCATAGCAAATCTCCGGATTCTTTATAAATCATTCAATAATACTTTTTGCGAATTCTTTTGCGGCCTTTAAGTCTTCCTCGTTCGGTCTGCCCTTGTGGACGCCTTTGAATTCGCCCTTGCAATGGAATTCCCGGTTATCCGTTTTGATGCCGACCTTATCCGCTTCGGCTTTTACCTTTTTCAGAGTTGAGTTCAGCATCGCGGCGGAGCCGAAATTGACGATACGACCGACCTTGTTTTTGTCGAGTGAACGGATAAAGTTTCTTACCTCGGGGTCGATGCTGAAAGCATAGTAGGAGTTCCCCAGAAAGAGAATATCGACCTGCTCAGTTATAGGCTCGCTGATTGGAAGAGCCTTTGCACCGACAGCTTCCGCGACTGCCTCGGCAAGCCTTTTTGTATTTCCAGTTTTTGTGTAATATCTGACTGCGATTTTCATATTGATTTCTCCTTACAAAGATGTTTTCACGGCTTTTCTGACTTCTTTCATATCAAACGTTGGCTCAAATCGCGCAACAACCTTACTTCTTCAAGAAAAGCGGGATCAGCGTCGCGACCACACCGTAAGTCTGGGTCGGGAAGGAGAAGATCATCTTTGACAGTTCCTTGACGCCGAGCTTCTGGTTGATGATGATCGTCAGCAGATCGATATATTCGCCCGCCTGATCGCTGAATACAGCCGCGCCGGCGAGGTGATTCTTCTTATCAAAGATGAAGGTGATGTGCTCCGCGGGCTGGTTCTTGTTCAGCCAAGCCATCGTCTGGCCGATGGGAGCCTTCTCTACGCGGTACAGCTCCTGATGCGCCTCGGCTTCGGCTACGCTGACGCCGGACTGAGCAATACGAGGCAGCGTGAATACCAGATTCGGTACGGCGGGATAGTCGATCTTGCCGTTCACAGGGTTGAGGATATCCATCGCGATATAGTTGGATTCGAACTCCGCGGTGGGCGTGAGCTTCGGGATTTTCTTGTCGATAACGTCGCCCGAAGCGTAGATGTTTTTAA
>CAZPOG010000176.1:0-4107 GCA_964588105.1 uncultured Ruminococcus sp.
CAGCTCGGCGCGAAGTATTACACCAACTCGCTGATCTATCTGTCAAAGAACACCTTGCGCATTTACTTTACCCCGACCTCTTACCCGGGCGAAATTCCCAACGCCGGCGCGTATGACGGCAACCTGTCCGGCTACTATTACTATGTAGACCACGAGGACATCCCCGCGGCTGAGCTGGATAACCAGCAGACCTTCAACGTAAACGGCACAGAGTTCACCTTCTCCGCGCTCGACTACGCAAAGGCAGTTGTAGAGAGCACCAAAATGGAACCCGATCAGCAGAACCTCGCCAAGGCTCTCTATCTCTACAACATGACCGCGAACGACTACTTTGACGCGGCTCCGGCTCCGGTAGAGAACGTCGTAGACCTCAGCACCCTGACTGCCGCTTATGAAGCGCAGGACGGCGACGTGCTGATTAATGCACTCTCCGGCGACTATCAGATCACTATAGCAGCAGGCGCGACTGTCACTCTCAGAGACGCGACGATCACCTGCCTGACCACAGATGCAGCCTTCGCCGGCATCACCCCCTTGGGCGACGCGACCATCCTCTTAGAGGGTACGAACACCGTCAAGGGCGGTCACAGACGTATGCCGGGCATTTATATTCCCGCGAACAAAACTCTCACGATCGACGGCACCGGCTCACTTGTGGCTTATTCCGGCGGTGATTTTTCCGCTACCTCTTTTTCTGATTCGCCGGCCAGCTGCGGCATCGGCGGAAAGAGAAACGTGTCTAGCGGAGGCGCAGTTGCGGGCGGCAACCTTGTGATCAACGGCGGCACCATCACCGCTTACGGCGGTAACGGATGCGCCGGCATAGGAAGCTGTGCCTCTAACGGTGTGATCAGCACGAAAATGTTCGGAGACATCACTATCAACGGCGGCACCGTAACCGCATCCGGACTTGACAAAGCCGCAGGTATCGGATCCGGAAAAGGTACTCCGTGCGGAAACATCACCATTACCGGAGGCACCGTAACGGCTACCGGAGACGGACAAGCAGCAGGTATAGGAAGTGGTTACCTAGGAGACTGCGGCGATATCACTATTGCCGGCACCGTTACCTCGGTCACCGCGACAAAGGGCAGCAATGCTACCAACTCCATCGGCGCAGGCTACTCAGGCACTTGCGGAACCGTGACCATTGAAGATGGCGCGAATGTTATCCAGAACTGACAGAAAGGACGTGCATGAATGATGAATAAAGAAACTTATGAGCGTCTTTTGATGGACGTGACCGAATTTGACACAGAGGACGTTATCACTACCTCGGGTCTTGCTCCCAGCGGTAATACGCCTCCGGGATTCAACCCTGATAATCAGTGGGAAATGCCCGTTAATCTGTGATCCGTTCTGTAATGAATCTTTGTTTACCGAACAAAGGATGATCTGAACGATATTAATGAACGCGCCGCCGTTTTGAGCGCAATACTCATAGCGGCGGCGCAGACAATTTGCAGATATTCAATAGTATCCGAAAAGCGGGTATTATCGAATGTCCGTATAAAGGAAGTGCTTTTTTGAAATTAAACCAACATTTTCTATCTCATGATGTTGCCGGACAAACGGTCATCGTCCCCACCGCGGGGGCGGAGTTTCACGGTCTGATACAGGGCAACAAGACTCTGTCGGCGATCGCGGAGTGTCTGCAAGATGATACCACCGAGGACGAGATCGTCGATACCCTCTGCGCTCGCTTTGACGGCGACAGAGAGGATATCAAAGCCGATGTACATGAGGCGATCGGCAGGCTCAGAAAGATCGGCGCGATTGATGATTGATACATAGATTTACGCAGAAAGAAGGAAGATCCGTGCAGGAATCAATTTTCAGCAACAGAATCGTTCAAACGATCATCAGACTGGTAACAGCGTTATCATTTGCGTTGTTCACCGTCTATCAGGTCTATTTGGCGGTTAATATTGACACAAACAGGATAGGCAGACTGATCGGCATCGCGTTCTATTTGATACTGACCGTCGCGTCGTTTCTCAGCTTTTCGGAGAAGGACAGCGTGTGGACCGCTCATTCCGTTTTGACGGTCGCGGGGCTTGTACTGCTGTTTACCATGCGGCTGCTGAGTATAGGAACGGTTTTCGCTAATGTGAGCTTTGCAAACCCGCCTTCGGTGCTGAACGCAGTGGTGTATATTCTGTCACAGCTCGGCACACTCGTTTTGGTGGCGGGGTATCTGATGATCCGAGCTGACTTGACCGAGAAGCAAATGCAGAGGGTAATTATCACCTTGATGACGATCGCTGTTGTGCTGTTCACCTTGCATTTCATCTTGGAATGTGTGCTGATGATCAAGTATCGGATGAACATCGAGCAGAGCTTGAAGCTCACGCTGGTCAGCCGTGTGCTGTATTACTTCGGCTTTGCCGGTACCGCGTGTTGTTTTATGCTTCCGGCTCCCGAAAGAAAGCCCGAAGAGCCGAAAGAGGGACAGTTTATCTATTCGGACGAAGAGGACGGAGACGATGAAATTGATTTAGTGATATGAATACTCAGGAGAAATAAAAAATGAAAAAACTTGTATTGATTGTATTAGCTTTGATTTGCCTTTTGACTGCTGTCGGTATGGTTATTCCGGTATCTGCCGCGAGCAGTTATATCCGCGGTGACGCGGACGGCGACGGTCATGTTACGATCATGGATGTGACCTGTATCCAGAAAAAGCTTGCCGAGATCCCGACGCCCTCTTTTGACGAGAGAGCCGCCGATGTGGACGGCGACGGCTTGAATATTACCGACGCGACACAGATTCAGCGGTATCTGGCAGAATACGAAAACACATTTAAAATCGGAGAAACCGTCATATATGACGAGTACGAGTTACCGTTTATTCCGGTCAAATAACACATTATCAAATTTGAAATAAATGCAAATCAACAAAGAAAACCGCTGACCTCTAAGCGGGTTTCGGTATAGCTAAACCAACATAGGCAGAAGAAGAACGAAAAAAATTCCGTTTTTCTTCTGCCTTTTTCGCTGGACTTTCACAACACCCTGTGATATGGTGTTGTGCTTAGAAAGGACGGTGAAAACAATGACTACACTCGAAAATCTCTACTACGGCAATATAGCTCCGCACGAATATGAAGTCATGCGCGGCAGTGAGTACGACATTACCGCAAAGCTGGTAATTCGCCACGAGCAGGAATTATCCGCTACGCTGACGGAGAAGCAGAACGCCATACTCCAAAAAATCAAAGACAACCACACTGAACTTATGAACCTCGGAGAACGCGACGCGTTTGTCCGGGGTTTCTCTTTGGCTGTCAGATTGATGGTTGAAGCGATGAGCAGCGAGAAAACCTGACGCGCCCTGGTTCGCCCCGTGTCGCGCGAAAGAATCGGTCGGATAACGTACCCGACCTCGCCCAACAAAGCCGACACAGGCGATTTGTCGCGGTTTGTGGGGCAAAAATCGAAGGCTGTGGAAACAGCGCAGAATGCTTCCTCAGCCTTTATTCTTGCAGTTCTTTTCTCAATTTTTCGAGAATCTTTTTCAGCTTGCTCTGTGCGCCGTCCTCGGTCAAGCCTAACAGCAGCGACGCCTCGCGCAACGTTTTCTTCTCCTTGTTTTTCAAACATTTCGGGCAGATGCCATAGACATACTCAATCAGAAGCCGTTCAGGCTTTTTTAACTCGGCGAGCGCGTCTATCAGTTTTTCCTGTTGACATAACTTGAAATAAATCCTCTCTGTATCTAAGTTATTCTCAACGGAATCCACCGAGGAAGAATAGTAATCGTCATCATCCTCGCTTGCGTAAAAATCCGCGTTGTATTTCGGCTTGAAGGTCGACACCGCGATAATATAGTCCTCCACGCTTTCCTCTGTCAGATTCAGTTCCTTTGAAATCTCCGAAATAATCTGCGACAGAGGTTCAGCGTTTTCTTTCCTCCGGTAGTAAAGATACGCTATCTTTTTCAGGAATAAATACTGATGACGGTTATCAATTTGAAAATTGCCGCAATTCACCCGAACATACTCCTGCCACGCAGTCTGCACCTTGTACTTGATCAACTGCAATAACGGAATCTCGGACTTATAGTTTTGCAATTCTTCCCACAGCAGAAAAGAAAATATTTGTTTT
>CAZPOG010000177.1:0-4104 GCA_964588105.1 uncultured Ruminococcus sp.
ACAGAATGTAGTTCTTTTCTGTTGCACTTTCCCTAAGGTCGCCCTCGGCGGCTGTTAGCCGTTATCCTCGCTCTGTGAAGCCCGGACTTTCCTCGGACAGGGGATTTCTCGTACTGCCCGCGACCGTCTGATCTACTCGCGTGTGTATTATATTGTATATATAGGGATTTGTCAAATGAAATAATAGTTTCTTTTATATGAGAGTAACCCCTCCGCCGCTTCGCGGCACCTCCCCAAGGCTGTTGGGGAGGCTCGGCAAGTCGAGGGCACCTTGCCCTACGGTGATGAATTGATGTATAGGAGTCAGATCAACTTTTTTGCTTCGATTAATAATTCTTCTCGGGAATTATTAATTTCACCTTTGATGACCATATTTAATAAGGTATTGAGGATCTCGCCGATCTGCTTGCCGGAAGCGACGCCGAGATGGATGATATCTCTGCCGGATACGGCGAGCATCTTGAGCTGATAGCATTCACCGGAGGTGAGAATACGCTCTGTCTCCACTTCGATCGCATCGAGGTTTGAGAGCTTCTCTTCTCTTTGATACATCGACTGGGCATAAATATCGGCGCGCTGGACTTTGATCAATTTTTTCATCAAATCGGCGCCGAGCAGACCGAGGTATTTCTTGATGATAACCGTATCTGGCTTGATACGATCATCGTGGTGACGGACCAGCGTGGTAACCTCATCGATGAAGTGATTCGGATAGCACAGACGTCTCATGATCTTTTCCGCCATTGCCGCGCCGAGCATCGGATGGTTCTTATAATGACTCTTTCCGCGCTCATCCGTGGTCTGTGACAAGGGCTTCGCGATATCGTGGAAGAGCATTGCCGTTCTGAGGATCGGATCGGGCTCGATATTCTTCACCGAGGCGACGATATGGCGATAAACCGTACGGTTATGATGAGGAGAATTCTGCTCAAAGCCGAACGTCGACGTAAGCTCCGGGATAAACACCGCGAATACCTGTCTGAACCGGCGCAGAACAGACGCGACATTCTCTCCGCAGATCAGCTTGTTCATCTCCGCGACAATACGCTCCGACGCGATATCCGAGAGAGTGTCCTTCATCTGCAGAATCGCGTGCTGTGTCTGAGGTTCGATCGTGAAATTCAACACAGAGGCAAAGCGCAGAGCTCTGAGGATACGAAGCGCGTCCTCACCGAAACGATGTGACGGATCACCCACACAGCGGATCACGCCGTATTCCAGATCATTTCTGCCGCCGAACAGATCTACCAGACCGGTCTGCGGACTGTACGCCATGGCGTTAACGGTAAAATCTCTGCGGGAAAGGTCGTCTCTGAGCTCTTTGGAAAAAGTTACCGTTTCGGGATGACGGGAGTCCTTATACTCGCCGTCCATACGGAAGGTAGTGATCTCGTACTGCTTACCGTCGAGGATCACCGCGATGGTGCCGTACTTCTTCCCTACCGCTACGGTCTTGCAATCTTCAAAACACGCTTCAATGTCATCAGGCAGCGCGTCGGTGGTAAAATCCCAGTCCTTCGGTTCCTCGCCTCTGAAAGAATCGCGCACGCAGCCGCCCACGGCATAGCAGCCATAGCCGTGCCGTGCTAATCTGTCGATGATAAACTGTGCGCCTTGAGGCATCCTGATATCCATAATCCACCAAAGAAACTGTTTTTTTCAGTATATCATCATTTATTTTAAGATACAATAAATTTCGGAAGAATTGTAAAATTATTTTTATTATTCGTAATTAGAAATATAAATAGATATTCCTCTTGCTCTGTGAGACGACGATATCATTCTTTCCAATTACTATTTTTCATAAGCTTGTTTCCAATTTATTATACACCTTTCTTCAAATAATAAATAAGGGAGGTGAAATTATCAAAAAATGTAAAATCATCATTTCGATTTTGATTTGCGCTGCCCTGATCTTCACAACAACGATGAGTATCTCCGCAAGCGAGACAGGACGCACACTGATCTTAGGTGGTATGCCGTTTGGAATGAAGCTGTTCTCTGACGGCGTTCTTGTTGTCAACGTGGACGACTCCTATGACTCTCCCGCCCAAAAATCAGGTATCAAAACAAATGATATCATCAAAGAAGCGAACGACGAGAAAATCACATCCAACGAACAGCTCAGAGATATCATCGAAAGCTCAGAGGGTAAGGATATCGAATTATCCGTTTTCAGGGGTAAGAGCCCGATATCCGTTACACTCACCCCCGAGATCTCCTCAGACGGCGTTTACACCGCAGGAATGTGGATCAAAGACTCTACCGCGGGTATCGGTACGGTCACCTATTATGACGAGCGTTCGATGTCGTTCGGCGCCTTAGGTCACGGGATCTGTGATACCGAGACAGGTATGCTGATGCCTCTCTCCAAAGGCGAGATCATGAGCGCTACCGTAACCGGTATCAATAAAGCGCAAAAAGGGTATGCCGGCGGCCTCGTCGGATATATGGAAGACGAGCCTATCGGAGAGATCACCGTTAACAACGACTTCGGTATCTACGGCAGGTATCATCAGACGATGGATGGCAAAAGGATACAGACGGCAGCCAACGATGAAATCACAACAGGCGACGCTGTGATCATTTCAACGATCGATGACAGCGGCGCAGAGGAGTATTCTGTCAAAATCGAAACCCTTTCCCTCAGCGACGTATCGGGAAAGAACATGATCATCAGGGTGACTGACAGCGAACTGCTCGAAAAGACCGGAGGCATCATCCAAGGGATGAGCGGCAGTCCGATCATACAGAACAACAAGCTCGTCGGCGCCGTAACGCATGTTTTTGTCAACTCGCCGCAAAGAGGCTATGGTATTTCTATCGGCAATATGCTGAAAAACTACGACGAAAGCGCATCCTATTAACAAACGGGCGGGAGCGATCCCGCCTTACATATTATATATGGCATATACAAAAAGACGCCGATGAAAGATTTCGGCGCCGTTTTGTGTTTGCCCCTAAAAGCGAAACGGGGGCAGGAATTCAATCGTCAGATAATGTCATTCAGAGAGAGCGATCAAGCGATCGAAGAATCCCCCTGTCATTTCTACCGGTTGCAAGAATAAGGGGATTGCCACGGGCTAAAGCCCTCGCAATGACTTCATCTCAATTATTTCTATGCTCATTGTGAAGTATTAATGACATTCAAAGGGTCGATAAGCTTGTTTCCCACACGGATCTCGATATGAACATGGGGGTCATCCTTGGATTCACACGGGATCAGTGATACGGTACCGATCGTATCGCCGGTCTTCAACTCATCGCCTTTATTGACATTCAGCTCGTTGGACAGCCCGCAGTAATAGACGGAAAAGTCGGTACAATCCACCTCAACAATGATACCGTATAATTCTGAAGAAGAAATATTCTTTACAACGCCGTCGCACATCGCATAAACGCTCTCCCCTTCTGCCGCGTCAAAGTCGCAGCCGGTATGCGGGCGATAATCCTCCATCGTCTTGCTGTATACGGCTTCTTCACTATACTGTTTTAATACGCTGTGGTTCTTTGTAGGATAGATCAGAGAATCCGATACCTGCAGCACCGCCTGCAGAGAAGTCAGATCGGAATCTGCGTCTAAGGTGTCGTCCTCGTCTTCCTCTGAGGGGCTTTCATAGATATTGATACTCTTCTTACCCTGTGTCTCCTGCTCTGTGGGCGCGGATGTCTCGCTCGCAGGTTCGGTAGGATCCGGCTCGGTGACGCCGGTCATCGGCTGGGCTACCGCCGCAAGAGTCTCGGGGTGAAGGGTAGCAAAATATTCATCGGAGCCGGAATCCAGATAATCGGAAAATCCCGAATACGCCGACCACACCGCCAGCCCTACGGCAATCAGACAAATCGATAACGCGACATAGAATCCCGTGCGATCGGGAGCATTCCTGCTGTGCTTGTATTTTTTCATATATAACGCCTCCGCTGTTAGTATGAACAAATGCGAGGAAAGTTATTCAAAATATCGTGAATAGACGTTTGAAAAAATAATACTTGCATTTTTGATTGAAATGTGGTAAAGTATATAGCACACGGAGGCTTAGCTCAGCTGGTTAGAGTACCTGCTTGACGTGCAGGGGGTCATTGGTTCGATTCCAATAGTCTCCA
>CAZPOG010000178.1:0-4040 GCA_964588105.1 uncultured Ruminococcus sp.
GCTCCTCAGCAGGCCGCACCGTATGCCGCTCCTCAGCAGGGCGCTCCGTATACTCCTCCTCAGGGTGGTCAGATTCCTCCCTATCAGCAGTAAACTTATCTTAAATACAATATGATATTACGGCTGTTTCAGTCCGACCGCATAGGTTTGGGACTGAAACAGCCGTTTTTTATGATCGACTCATCCGGCAGGTCTATCGGTTGATTTTCTATCATTTTGAATTGCTCCTGTTTTTGTTATGTTGTTGTCATAGTAAATTTGCTATACTGCTGTCACAACAGAGGGAAAATGCCCCCTCCGAATACACTAAAAAGGAGTAATCAAAATGAAAAAGAAAGTATTCGCAAAAGCAATCGGTATCGTAATGGCTATGGTCTGTGTCTTCTCCACAATAGGCGCTGCGGCAGTATTCAGCGCTTCGGCAGCCGATTCTCAAAAGATGACAACCGTCACCGCTTCCTCATCCAACGCAGAAGAGAATACCGAACCGACCACCTATCTGGAACCGGGCATCTATCCGATCGACAACGACCACTACCTCTTAGTCAATCCGGATCACACTTTCGTCGTGGTTTACAACCCGCCTACCGAAGATAATCCGTAAATAATCGTGTATCAACTCAAGCGAAAAACCCGCACCGGCAACGGCGCGGGCTTTGATATAAGATAGACCTCCTGCTTCACACGCAGGAGGTCATATAGGACTGTCGGAAGGATAAAAAAGAGCGTGACTTGCGACGCGCTCCGGATCATTGATCATTACAGACCTAAAAGTTGTTTTTTCTTAGCGTCAAATTCCTCTTGTGTTATCGCTCCCATATCAAGAAGTTCTTTGAATTTTTTGATTTCCTCAACAGATGAATCTTTCTGTTTGTTTGCCTCTAATGCTTTTCTTTCGTCCTCAGTTATTTCTTTTATATTTGTTGAATTACACTTTGGACACTTGTTATAATCAACAATTCTGGATTTATACCTGTCTGCTTCCGCAGAATCTAAACTACTCTGAATTGTTGAAACGCCAAGTGCGCTAACCACAGCCTCTTTTCTTGTTTGACTTTCAAGCCTTTTTAGTCTTTCGTTTTCAATTATATCTTGTTCGTTATAACAAAAAATATTTCCGCAAATATTACAATATACAATGTGTTCTTTATTGAAGTCAAAAGGTTTTCCTGTTTTAATATCACATATTTTAGATGTACAAGGTTTTGCCGCTGCGTTTTTCTTTGATAATGTAGTATTCCACAATTCCATTATCTTTTTTCGGTCTTGCTTTTCACCATTAAATTTGCGAAAAACAGTGTTAGTGATTTCCAAAATATCAATAGAACCTAAAGAGTTCTTTACTGACTTAATGCTGCCCCAAGGAAAAAACATAGCGCGTTTTTCAACTATACGCAAATTGTAATCAGTAATGTATATACCATCATCTTCGATTATAAATACCTGATTATAGAATCCATCATTTCTAACAAATTTTTCGTTCATACTAAACCTCCATAATAATAAAAAATGTGTAGTCCCAAACAGAACTACACACCGAAAAACGCATAGCCCTATTTGTTACCACACAAAATCCGATACTCTTTAGAGCAGCAGTGGGAATACGTTTTTACCAAAAGGAAAAACTGCTCTAAAGGGTATACTTCCCCCATTTAAGAGTATCATTCATCTTTGATTTTGTGTGGTATCTTTATCTTACCATATCAATCACTGCTTTTCAATCCCCAACATCCTCAAATCCGCTCTTTTTTCTGTTGGTAAAGTATAATGAAGAAAGCCGTAGCGGATTGAGTGTGTAATCATTTTACGGTTATTCAGTTTTCAGTCTTCAGTATTCATTTAAAAAGGCCCTGCCACATTCGTGACAGGGCTTTTGCTATGGAGACTGCTGGACTTGAACCAGTGACCTCCTGCGTGTGAAGCAGGCGCTCTCACCAGCTGAGCTAAGCCTCCGTGCTTAGGATGGCGGGAGTCGAACCCCAACCGCCGATAATGAGTCTTTTTCTGCCTTTATCGGCTTATCGTCGATCGCAACCCGTCAGGGTTACTCCTCCTCTGCACCGAGAAATCCAAGAAAAATATCTCATTCTCGGTGCGAAGCAGTTTTTAGAGAGCAGATTTAAGTCTAATCGAGGAAAAACCACAGTGAATACTTGACGTATTCACGAGGATTTTGACGAAGAGTAGGCTAAAATATGCCGCTAAAAACCGATTGGTGTTCGACTCCCGCCATCCTGTTTGCAACATCTATTTTACATAAAATCCCCTCGGGTGTCAAGTGGTTTCTGAAATCCTGCCGTGAATCGCAAAAAACCTGACTTTGTTTTGAATTACATATTGCGAAGTCCGCATTGGTAGTATATAATGAGAGTAGTATGATAAGAAGGAGCAGATCGATGCAGTTATATCAAGGATCTCCCGAAGATCTTTCTCTCAGAAGCGAACGCGAAAGACGCGCTTATTCGTTCTTGGACAGCTTGGATATCAGCTTTAACAGGACCGATCATCCCGATACTCCCGCGACCACTATGGAGGTATGCGCTGAGGTCGACGCGGTGCTGAATGTGCGCATCTGCAAGAATCTTTTCCTTCGCAACCGTCAGAAGACGACCTTCTATCTCTTGATCATGCCCGGGGACAAGCCGTTCAAGACCAAAGAACTGTCTCATCAGATGGGTATCTCCCGCCTTTCGTTCGGCGAGGAGGAGTTTATGGTCGATCTGCTCGACGTTCACCCCGGGAGCGTATCGATCCTCTCGCTCATCTATGATACCGAACAGAAGGTCACACTCTTGATAGATGAGGATGTCTTAAAAGAAGAATACTTCGGCTGTCATCCGTGCGAGAACACCTCTTCCATCCGTTTCAAGACAGCTGATCTGACAGAGAAGATCCTCCCCGCTTTGAAGAGAACGCCCGTGATCGTTCACCTCGTCGGCGAGGAATAAAACTAAACCATCGTTTATAAAAAAGGATGATGACCGATGAAACCTACCTTAGTGATTGGCCACAAAAATCCCGATACCGACTCCATCTGCTCTGCGATCTGCTATGCGGATCTGAAACGCAAGCTGACGGGAGAGGAGTATATCCCCTGCCGCGCGGGCGAGCTCAACGGTGAAACGCAGTTCATTCTTGACAAATTCAATATCGAACCGCCGATGCTGATCGAATCATTAGAGCCGAGGATCTCCGATGTACAGTTTCGTCAGGTAAACGGCATCGAGCCGACGATCTCTATTCGCAGAGCGTGGGAGTATATGCGCGACAACGACCTCCAGACGGTACCGATCCTCACCAAACGCGGCAAGATCAAAGGCGTCGTCACGCTGGGCGATCAGGCGCGCTTCTATATGGAAGATCTCGACGCCGCCGTACTTTCCAAAGCGAAAACTCCCTACCGCAATATTGCGGATACGATCGACGGAGGCATCCTTGTCGGCGACCCCGACGCGATCTTCTCCAAGGGCAAGGTAGTAGTTGCTGCCGCCAATCCCGAGATGATGGAGGAATATATCGAGGAAAACGATCTGGTGATACTGGGCAACCGCAGCGACTCTCAGCTCTCAGCGATTGAGAAGAAAGCGGGCTGTATTATCGTCTGTCTGGGCGCGACTGTATCCAACACGATCATGAGGATCGCAAAGGAAGCAGGCTGTACCGTTATCATCACTCCTCTTGATACCTATACCGTGTCAAAGCTCATCAATCAGGCGATCCCTGTCGGTCATATCATGCACAAAACGCTTGTGACCTTCTCCGAAGAAGATCTGGTCACGGAGGTCAAGGCGACCGTGTCTAAAAAGCGCATCCGGTACTTCCCGATCCTTGACGCGGATGACAAATATGTCGGCATGATCTCTCAGCGAAATCTTCTGGATATCGCGCGTCAGAAGGTGATCCTCGTCGATCATAACGAGAAGAGTCAGGCGGTAGACGGTATCCGCTCCGCCGAGGTGGTCGAGGTAATCGACCATCACCGTATCGACTCGGTCGAGACGATGAATCCGATCTACTTCCGCAATCAGCCCTTGGGATGT
>CAZPOG010000179.1:0-4032 GCA_964588105.1 uncultured Ruminococcus sp.
TCTTCATTCTTCATTTTGCAAATGTCTAGACATTTGCAACTTGTACCATCGCGTGACGGATGATTTTATCCTTCACCTTATAGCCTTTCTGATAGACAGCGGCAACACAGTTCTCGGGAAGATCCTCGCTTTCGACGGACGATATCGCGTTATGCAGGTTCGGATCAAAGCTGTCGCCGATCTCGCCGAACACCTCGATCGAAAGCTTCTCAAAGCTCTTCTTCAGCTGTTCGCCGATCAGCTCGATTCCCTTTTTGAATTCCTCGGGGACATCCTTGCCCTCGAACTGGGAGAGCGCCATCGTGACCGAATCGGCAAGCGGTAAAATCTCTGTGATCGCTCTCGCGGTAGCGTCGTCATAGATCGCCGCTTTTTCGGATGCGGTACGTTTGCGGTAGTTATCATACTCGGCGCACAGACGCATATATTTGTCTTTCTGCTTGCCCAGTTCTTCTTCGAGCTGTTCCTCCTTGGAGGGTTCTTTTTTCTCTTCTTCCTCTGCCTGTGGGGTCTCTTCGGTTTCGGTAACCTCTTCGACCTCTTCGGGTTTGGTCTTTTTCTTTTCCTTACTCATTGTGTGCCTCCTTTACTGATCCAGAATCTCGCCTATCGCCTGTGAGACGACGATCGAGGTATATTTCACCTGTGAAAAGACGGTTTTGTAGTCCATTCTCAGCGGTCCTATCACCGCTACGGCGCCTGCCGCCTGCCCCGCGATATCATATCGGGAGACGACCGCCGCGCTGTCCTGCAGCTCTTTCTGCGAGCTTTCCGTACCCAGATAGATCCTCGACTCCACGCTGTTGTTCAACAGCTGCGCGAGTCTTTCGGAATCCGATAAGAACCGCAGCACATCCCGCGCCCCGTTTAAGTCATAACCGTCGCAGAACAGCAGGTTCGTACTTCCCGCTACGGTCACGGAAACCTTCATCGCCTGAAACACCGTTTCATACAGCGCCATCAGCGCGTCGGAGATAAAGAACGTCAGATCTCCCAGCCCCGAGGCGGATGACTGTAAAAAGGCTTTGTTGATATCCTTTAAGCGGATCCCGACGAATTTATCGTTAAGCGCTTTATCGTACATCGCCAAGAGCTCAGGCGTGAGGACGAACTCACAGCGGAAGAGCTTACTCTGTACCATACCGTTAGAGGTAATCAGCACCGCCATCGCGGTGTGCCGTCCCGTGGAAACAAAGCGGATCCGGTGGACTCTCGCGTCCTCAGAGGAGGGCGTGGTGGTAACCGCCGCGACGCCCGAGAGCTCTGCGAGCACCTTTGCCGCTCTTTGGAGAATGACCTCCGGTGAGGCGGAAGTGGAACGAACGGTCCGCTCGATGTACTCTCTGACTCTCTCGTCGGGAGCTTCTCTGTCCATCAGGTTATCAATATAGTAACGATAGCCCTTTTTGGTAGGGATCCTGCCCGCCGAGGTATGCGGCTGAACCAGATAGCCTTCCATATCCAAAGCGCTTAGCTCCGAACGAACGGTAGCGGAAGACACGGAGAGGTCAGCAGCACTGAGTACCGCCTTGGAGCCGGTCGGCTCGCCGGTGCGGATGTAGCTCTTCACAACAGCGGATAGGATCCTTTCTTTTCTGGTATGTTCCACTGTTGTCACTTCCTCTCGTCATCACTCGCCCTTGGTATTCGCTTTGCCGCAAAGCGGCAAGGCTTCATTTTCGGGCGGCTCTTCCTCTCCCAAAGATTCGGGGAATCTTTGGGTCCCGATTCTCCGCTGAAACTCGGCGCTTCTTGTCACGCCTCGTTGTCCTACGCTGTTCCTCAAATATCTCCTGCTCGACTAACCATCCGAACGAACTCTTTGGAAGAGTTTTTATCGGACGGTCCCGTCTCACCCGTCAATATTTGAGGGCTCCGGACCTCGGCGCTTCTTGTTAGCACTCTCGTTATCCGAGTGCTAACTCTGGTATATAGTATAACCACAATGTCAGGAAAAGTCAACATTTCAATTGTGAATTTTTTGTAAAATGGGAAAATCCCGCCTGTCAAACACGGCGTGAAGATTGACAGACAGGGTTTTTCGCTTTATACTATATATAGTTTTTTATGGGAGGAACCATATGCTGATATTGACTATTGTTACGGCGGCGATCTGCTTTATCGCCGCAGCGATCATGTTTTCACCGTATTTTCGAAAGATCCCGCTGCTTCATCCGATGGCGTTTTATCTGATTTTTGTCGGTGTGTGGCAGATCTTCTCCTTTGTGATCTCTGAAATCAACCCGACTTCTCAGCTGCCTGCCTATGTCGGACAGATCGGTACGATACTGATTATCATCTATTATATTTTCATCATGTTTATGACGCATACCAAATCCAAGAAAAAGAACAGAAAGGATAAATAATTATGATTTCCGGTTATATTTATCTCATTTTATGGTTGGCGCTCGCCGCCTATACGATCTATCTGGGGATCAAGGTATCCCGCTTTTTCTTTGTTCCCGCGGGATTCTTCCTTTTCTCGGCAGGCTGGACGGTCGCCAACGAACTGATCAAAAGCGTCAATCTGTTCGGCGGATGGTATGTCTGGGTGTTCAGAGGCGTCGCCATCGCGGTTTTGATCGTATGTGTTGTCAGGTTTATTCTATATAAAACCAAAGGCAAATAATAGATATACCATATCTTGTGGGTCATATAAAGAAAAACACTATTCTCTAAAAATTTTCCCTGAAATTCCAGAAAACACTTGCATTTTAGGCTTGATGATGGTATGATATCTAATGCGTAAAATTATGCAACATAGACAGAGGCGCCGTGTTAAGCCGCTGTCAACCATAATTAAGGAGGTGGGACAATGCCGAATATTAAATCAGCAAAGAAGCGCGTTAAGGTTATCGCAACCAAAACTGCACAGAACAAAGCGCTCAAATCCGCTTTAAAGACCTATGTCAAGAAAGCGTATATCGCTGTTGACACCAACGCTGATAATAAGGCTGAGGCGGTAAGTCTTGCTGTAAAGAAGATTGACCAGGCTGTTGCAAAGGGCATCATGCACAAGAACACAGCTGCCAGAGCAAAATCGTCTCTGCAGAAGCGTCTCAACGCGTCCGCGTAAAAAGAATTTGATAACCTTAAAGCAGAACTTTGCGTTCTGCTTTATTTTTTATCAGAAGCGCCGAGCGAGAGCTCTTCGAACAAAAAAGGAACCGAAGGACTGCTGCCCTTCGGTTCCTTTTGCTTACTGTATTGAATAATCGAGGTATTCCTCAAGCTGTTCGTCATCTTTCTTTTTCTTCTCTTTGATGATGAAGAAAGCAGTAACGGCAGCAACCACAGCGGCTACCGCGGACGCGATGATGATTACTAATTTAAAATTGATTTTATTCGGATCAAATTTCTGTAACATAGCAGTACCTCCTAAAGTAAAAATTATTACATTTTGATAATACCAGCAATTGTAACAAATGTCAATATCTTGTGGACAAGTTCTCGGAAAAATCGGCTGTTTTCTATATTTGGCGGCACAGTTCGCTATTTCTCCTTGGGCTTTGAAATGATGCCCGCAAGCAGAGAGAACAAGGTCGCGGCGCCGATTCCGGCGGAGGCGGCGGAAAAGGCGCCGGTGAGGATCCCGATCGCTCCCTGCTCGTCGATCGCGTCTCTCACCCCCTGTGCCATCAGATGTCCGAAGCCCGACAGCGGCACGCTTGCACCCGCGCCTGCAAACTCGGCAAACGGCGCGTACACCCCTATTGCGGAGAGCAATACGCCTGCTATGACATACCCTGTTAAAATCCTCGCAGGAGTCAGCCGTGTCTTGTCGATCAATACCTGTCCGATCAGGCACAGCGCTCCTCCCGCTAAAAAAGCATATAGATACTGCATCTTATCACTTCAATTTATCATAATAAAACGAAAAACGATAAATGATAGATGATAAGTAAAGGGCGGACTCTGTCCGCACCTGATTCCTATAACTGTTCGAGCATAAGCGAGTAACCTTCACTTATCATTTTTCATTCTTCATTTATCATTATAAGTTGTAATATTACTTATATTAGACATATGGAC
>CAZPOG010000180.1:0-3974 GCA_964588105.1 uncultured Ruminococcus sp.
TATCTATTCTCTATTCTCTTTTCTCTCTTCTCTATATTTTACTCTGTATTTTCAAAATACAGAGTAAAATTCATCCCGTCTTCCGCAAGGAAAGCGTTCTCAAATTCCTCTGTCGCGTTGGTGATAAATTCGGAGGGGTCGGTGACGCGGGGAGAGAAGTGAGCGAGGCAAAGATGCTTAACGTTCGCTTTTTTTGCCGTCTGCGCCGCCAGACGATAGGTCATGTGACCGCGTTCCAGCGCCTTTTCGGTGTGCTCGTCCTCTGCGAAGGTCGCTTCACAGATGAAGAGATCTGCGTCCGCGGCGTTACGGGTAAGGCTGTCACAGCGGGTGGTGTCGCCCGAATAGACGACCTTGAGTCCTTTTCTCTCGGGGGTCATCACATCAGAGGGTTCGATCGTCCTGCCGTTGAGCTCGACGCTCTCTCCGCGATGGAGCATACCGCGCAGGGCGGGAGGGATATTCAGCGCGTCCGCCTTTTCTTTGAGGAACTTTCCCTTTCGTTTCAGCGTGAAGACATATCCCTGACACACGACACTGTGATTGACGGGGAAAGCGGAGAGATGCGCGCCCGGATCAAAGCCGAGCAGGGAGAGATCCAGTCCCTCTTCGGGGATCTCGATCAGCCTGACTTCAAACAGGATATCCGTACACAGCGCGAGGATGGGAGCGAGGCGTTCTTTCAGTCCCTCGGGACCCGTGATGTACAGAGGCTCTTCTCTGCCGAAGCACGAGAGCGACTGCAAAAGTCCCGGCAGCCCGAGGATATGATCGCCGTGATAATGTGTCAGCGCGATGAGGTCGACTCCCTGCAGGTTGACGCCTGCTTTTTTTGCCGCGGACTGGGTACCCTCTCCGCAGTCGAAGAGGATGCTCTTGCCCATATGCCTGAGAAAAATGCTGATCAGCGCTCTGTCGGGTATCGGCATCAGCGCGCCCGTGCCGATGAATGTAATATCGATCATATAAAACTCCGTTTCGGTTGTTGGTTTGTTGGTATAAGTTAATTCTATTCTACCTTATTTTTTTCATTAGTCAATTGTATTTTACGATTTTATCTGCTATCATAGGGTTCGGAGATGATGAAATGAGAAAAACGGTATTGATTACGGGAGCGAGCTCCGGTATCGGCAAAGCCGCAGCGAAGCTGTTTTTGAGAGAAGGATATACCGTCTATGCCGGCGCAAGACGGACAGATCCGATGAAAGGTCTTGCCATATTGGGAGCGAAGACGCTCTATCTTGACGTCACGGATCAGAAAAGCTGTGAGGATTTTGTCCGAGCCGCTTATGAGCAGACAGGACGGATCGATATTCTGATCAACAACGCGGGCTACGGCGAGTACGGTCCTATTGAGACGGTCAGCGAAGAAATAGCAAAGCGCGAGATGGACACCGTTGTCTTCGGCGCCGTCAGAATGGCAAAGCTCTGCGCGCCTGTCATGCGAGAGCAGGGCGAAGGCAGGATCATCAACGTGATCTCCGCGGGAGGCAGGGCGACTACCTATATGGGCGGCTGGTATCACGCGTCAAAATATGCGATGGAGACGCTTTCCGACAGTCTTCGGATGGAGTTGAAACCGTTCGGGATCCGTGTCGTCGCGATCGAGCCCGGCGGGGTAAGAACCGGCTTCGGCGAAAAAGCCGCAAAGAACCTGAGAACTTCCGTCGGGAACACGATATACGAAAAAGAGGGAACCGCCGTCGCCGATGTGTACAGCAAGGTTTACGGAGAAAAGAACAAGATGCTCACTTCCTGTGAGAAGACTGCGAAGGTGATCTTCAAAGCCGCCACCGTCAAGCGTCCCCAAGCCCGCTATCTTTTCGGTTTCGGCGCAAGAGGACTGGTCCTGATGCGCGCCGTACTTCCGCAGGAGGCGTACGACGGTCTGATGAAGGGGATGTACAGCTCCGATCTGACGCAGAAACTGATCAAATAACATAAAAAAAGAAATCAGCCGTGTCTCATACGCGGCTGATCGTTTTGATATCGTTTTGCACTTGCTCCTGCAACTCTTCCAGAGAGGAGAACTTCTTTTCCGGACGGATGAACCGACGCAGCTGACAGAAGACCTCGGCGTCGTACAGATCGCCTCCTTCGAAGTCGAGCAAAAAGGTCTCGCACAGCGGCGTCGCGTTCTCCTTTACGGTGGGATGGACGCCGATATTGGTAGCTCCCTTGTAGAATCTGCTGTTGATCATCACCCATGACGCGTACACGCCGTATCGGGGCACGGAGCAGGACGGATCGATCTCAAAGTTCAGGGTTGGAAATCCGAGAGCGGAGCCGATACGGTTCCCCTGTGAGACCTTACCGCTGAGAATATACGGTCGACCGAGCATCGCTCTGACCCTTTTCATATCGCCCTGCGAAAGACAGGAGCGGATACGTGTGGAAGAGATGACCTCGCCCTCGTAGTAGACGGGATCGGACACCTGTACCTCGATCCCGTGCCGAGCGCATAGGGAAGAGAGCGCATCGGTATCGCCCGCGCCCTTGCTGCCGAAGTGATAGTTGAAGCCGCAGAAGACCTTTTCGGCGCGCAGTTTCTCTTTCAATATGATCCCGACAAATTCCTGCGGGCTGTAATCCCGCAAGGAGGAGAAATCCGCGAAGATGAGCGCGTCAACGCCCGACACTTCGCAGTATTTCTGCTTGAGCTCATTAGTCATCAGCAGGGGAGGCGCACAGCCGGTCAGAATTTTCGCCGGAGACTCAGAAAAGGTCAGCACCGCCGAACACAGCGAGCCGCTGTTTTTCACAGCGCTTTTGATCACCGCTTGGTGACCGAGATGTACGCCGTCGAAGAATCCGAGCGCGACAGAGGTATGATATTCTGTTTTTGCGAATTCGTCTAAAGAGGTAAATACTTTCATATAATTAATACCGAATAGCCTCCTCAACAGCCTTGGGGAGGTGGCGCAATGCGCCGGAGGGGATAAGATATTCTTTATTATAGTATAAACCGGAGCTTTTTGCAACAGGTGATAGAATGACTTGTTTCGCCGAAAGAGAATTTGATTATGCCGCTTTGAGAGCGTATGAAAAAGCGCTTTTGACAGAATATTCCTTTATCAGAAAAGAGGTCATCGGATATTCTCTGCTGCACCGGGAGCTGTGCGCCTATACGATCGGTGAGGACAACGGCGTGCTGATTACAGCGGTGTTTCATGGGATGGAGCGGGTGACAGGCGCTGTTTTGATGCGATATCTGTTTGAAAAAGCGAGAAAGCACAAAGAGGGAAGGGAGTATTCCTTTACCGCGATCCCGCTGATGAATCCCGACGGAGCTGAGATCGCGCTGTACGGCGCGTCATCGGCAGGAAGATACCGCAGCCTTGTTCAACGACTGTCAAAGGGTGATACCTACCGCTGGCAGGCAAACGCGAGAGGCGTCGATCTCAATCACAACTTCAACGCGGGAAGAGTCCGTCTCCGGGAGAATGAGATCAAAAACGGCTTTATCCTTAGAGGACCGACCCGATACGGTGGGACGGATCCGGAGTCGGAACCCGAGGTTGCCGCGCTGTGCGATTTTTGCAGAAGAAGGGATTTCTTCGCCGCTGCCGCGCTCCACTCGCAGGGCAGAGAGATCTACGCCGACTTCGAAGATTCCGCGCCAGAGAGCGCTGCGTTGGCAGAGAAGATGGCTGCCCGTTCGGGATATACTTATACAAAGCCGACAGGCACCGCGGTCGGCGGCGGGTTCAAAGATTGGTTTAGTAAGCGCTTTTGCCGTCCGGGATTCACGATCGAGATCGGAAAGGGGGAGAACCCTCTCCCCATAGAGGTTGCCGATACCGAATATGAACGGGTGAAAGCAACGCTTGATATATTGACGGAAAAAGCCTCCCTGAGTAAGGGAGGCTGATTTGATAAGTATAAGATGAAATTATTCTTCTTCGGGAAGATCTTTTCTTAACTCACGCTTGAGACTCTCGAAGAAATCTTCACTGTTGCTGTCGTCGAAGTTG
>CAZPOG010000181.1:0-3956 GCA_964588105.1 uncultured Ruminococcus sp.
TAAACGCTGAAAGCATCTAAGCGTGAAGCCGACTCCAAGATTAGATATCCCATCGCTTTATGCGAGTAAGACCCCTTGTAGACTACGAGGTTGATAGGCTGCGTGTGTACGCACGGTGACGTGTTTAGCTTGGCAGTACTAATAGGTCGAGGGCTTGACCACATGAGACTTTGGTCAGTTCCGCTTTTCGCTTGTCTCCTTCTACTTCACTTTATTCGGTTTTCAGGGTGTATGCCCTATATGCACCATTAGCTCAGTTGGTAGAGCACCTGACTCTTAATCAGGGTGTCCCGGGTTCGAGCCCCTGATGGTGCACCAAGACAAGCAGGGGGCTCAAAACAATGAGTCCCTTGAGAATATGGCTCGTTGGTCAAGCGGTTAAGACTCCGGCCTCTCACGCCGGCAACGCGGGTTCGATTCCCGCACGAGTCACTTATATAATCCTCAATAGCTCAGTCGGTAGAGCATGCGGCTGTTAACCGCAGGGTCGTTGGTTCGAGTCCAACTTGGGGAGCCAAAAGAATACTCACTATCAACAGTTGGTGTTGATGACGCAGGGGGTCCACCCGTTCCCATCCCGAACACGGAAGTTAAGCCCTGTAGTGCCGAAGATACTTGGCTGGCGACGGCCCGGGAAAATAGGAAGATGCCAACATCGGATAGTGAGTATTCTCTTTTTTTATTTATGATTGCTTTAAAAAAAGACTTTTATACTTGTATCTTCAACTTAAACGAAAGAAACTATTAAATAAAATTATAATCTCATGACATCTAATGTGTTCTAAATATATTGTATATCATTTATATGATATGCTATAATAGTCATATATTCATCGTTCGGAAACATATCGTTTATATTATGACAAGGGGATATTATGGATATTGAAAGACTGATAAAAGAAATGACAGTTGAAGAAAAGGCGGCGTTGGTGTCGGGTACGGATTCTATGTATACGAATCCGATTCCGCGCCTTGATATTCCGAGCCTGAGTATGGCGGACGGTCCTCACGGAGTTCGTAAGCAGAATGATACTCTGGAAAACGAAGTCAGACCTCCGGAGCCGGCTACTGCGTTTCCTACGGCGGCGGCAACTGCTTCGAGCTGGGATCCCGACGTTACTCGCAGGATGGGAGAAGCGATGGGGCGTGAGTGCCGTCACTACGGTGTACATATACTCCTCGGTCCCGGCGTGAATATCAAACGCAATCCTTTATGCGGAAGAAATTTTGAGTACTTCAGCGAAGATCCTTTGCTTGCCGGCGTGATGGGCGCAGGAGAAGTTGAGGGCATACAGAGCCAAGGCGTCGGTGTAGCCTTAAAGCACTTTGCTATGAATAATAACGAAGATTTTCGTTTTATGGGCAACTCTGTTGCCTCGGAAAACACAATTCGCAAGATTTACTTAAAGTCATTTGAGTATATTGTTAAGAAAGCTAAACCCGCCTCTTTGATGTGCGCGTATAATCAGATCAACGGCGTTTTTTGTTCGGAGAATAAGTGGCTGCTCACTGACGTTCTGCGTGACGAATGGGGATTTGACGGCGTTGTGATGAGCGACTGGGGCGCGGTAAAGGACAGAGTAAAGGGTATCAAAGCCGGATTGGATCTGGAGATGCCGGGAGATACCGCGATCTGTCGCCGTTGGATCATTGACAGCGTTGCGGACGGATCACTCTTGACGGAAGATCTGGATAAGGCATGCCGCAATATTCTTAGATGGATCGACAAGTATGTACAGCCCGCCGATCCTACTCCGATAGATCGAGAAGCTCACCACGAGCTTGCAGCTGAGCTTGCTGCTCAAAGTGCTGTATTGATGAAGAATAACGGCGCTCTCCCATTAAGCGGTACCGAAAAGCTTCATATCACAGGTGAGTTATTTGAGAATATGCGCTATCAGGGAGCGGGAAGCTCTATGATCAACTCGGCGATGCTGACGACGACAGCAGACGTCTTCAGAGAAAGAGGTATCAAGAATTATTCTATCGAAGAATGTGATACGATCCTTGTATTTGCAGGTCTGACTGACGAGTATGAGACAGAGGGCGGCGACCGGGAGAATATGCGTCTGCCTCAAGATCAGCTTGATCTGATCAAAGATGTGTGCGCCAGCGGCAAAAAGGTCGTTGTGATCCTTTTCACTGGTTCTCCGGTAGAACTGCCGTTCTTTGATGACGTCGATGCTGTGCTCAATATGTATCTGCCGGGTCAAAACGGCGGTACGGCGACTGCACAGCTATTGTTCGGAGAAAAGAATCCATCCGGCAAGCTCGCCGAAACATGGCCGATGCGCTATGAAGACGTACCTTCTTCGCAGACCTTCGGGAAGGGAATCAACGAGGTATATTCGGAAGGCACAGATGTCGGATATCGTTATTATAACAAACACAATATCCCTGTACGCTGTCCGTTTGGCTTCGGACTGAGTTATACCACTTTTGAACATTCCGGATGGGAGAGATCGGGTGATACTTATCGTGAAACTATCACTAATACCGGCGATCGCTCCGGCGCGGAGGTTGCTCAGCTCTATATCGACGGAGAACTGAGAGGGTTCAAAAAAGTTTTCTTAAATCCCGGTGAGAGTCAGTCAGTCGAGATCGTTCCCGAACCTGTTGATAAGCCTGATTATCCCGACACATACACTGTATTTGAAGAACCTGCGAAACTGCCTATTACGATAGAATCCCGATTTACCGATTTTCAACAAACCTTTATGGGACGTATATTATATCGTTATGTTATGTCCGTACCCAAGAAGTCGCAAAAGGCTGCGGAAAAGATGCTGGACGGTCCCGAAAAGGTCAATAAAATCAAGGGAGCGCGGTTTTTAAGAAAAATGCTGGAAAGCAACTCCCCGAGAACTTTGACGATGGAAGCTGGACAGACCTTCCCGTATAATTTCGCTCAGGCATTCGTCGAACTCGCTAACGGACATATCATAAAGGGAATAGGACTGTTTCTAAAGAAAATTGACGTACCGAAACTTCCGAAAGATGAATGATAAGTATATAAATGTAATTACGGCCATCCGTCATACGGGTGGTCATCTTTTCTTTATTTCGATATTCTCACGGTTGTAATATTAAAGAATCATTTTACACTTTACATGGCTGAAAGAAGCTGTTATAATTATATTTATGAAAGATAACTTCATTTTATAGTAATGTGGGAGTGGATTCTATGAATAAAAGATTGATCAGTGTACTTCTTGCGTTATGCCTGTTTTTTTCATATCTTACTGCGGCCGCAGTCGTTACGGCTTCAGCTGAAGAAACAAATACAGCGGAGAATATTGCTTCTTCCGGAGCGAGTTATGGTTTGCTGGACAGCTGTAAAGACGGTAATATCCTTCAATGCTTTAACTGGACGCTTTCACAAATCAAGGAAGAGCTTCCAAATATCGCGAAGGCGGGCTTTACTTCCGTTCAGACTTCTCCGCTTCAGTCGCATGACGGCGGATCAACATGGTATTGGCTGTATCAGCCTAAAGGCTTTTCAATCGGAAACGAGCTGGGATCTTACAATGATCTCAAGACGTTGTGTGCGGAAGCTGACAAGTACGGCATCAAGATCATCGTTGATGTTGTTGCAAATCATCTCGCGGGCAGCAACAACGGTTCATGGTCCGGCAACATCGATAACGATATGAAAAATTCCTCATACTTTCATAATCTGGGACCATGTACGAACAATGATAATCGTTTTGATGTTACCCATAAAAATATCGGTATGCCCGATCTGAATTCCGAGCATACCTATGTGCAAAGCAAGGTTTCCTCACTTGTCGCTAACATCAAGTCAGCAGGCGTTGACGGCGTTCGCTGGGACGCGGCAAAGCATATCAGTCTTCCGTCTGAAGACTGTACATTCTGGCAGAATGTGTTGGATCCCGAAATGTATAACTACGGTGAGATTTTAGGCGGACCCGCCGGCAAGAGCGCCGCAAGCGTGA
>CAZPOG010000182.1:0-3911 GCA_964588105.1 uncultured Ruminococcus sp.
TATCCCGAGCGCGTCAAGCTCCAGCAGAAGAACTGGATCGGACGTTCTTACGGCGCGGAGGTCGAGTTCGACACCACCGCAGGTGATAAGCTCAAGATCTATACCACCCGCGCGGATACGCTCTTCGGCGCGACCTATATGGTCATGTCTCCCGAGCATCCCTTCATCGAGAAGTGGGCGGATCAGCTGACCAACCTTGACGAAGTGCGCGCTTATCAGGCTGAGTCTGCGAAAAAGTCCGACTTTGAGCGTACCGAAATGAACAAAGAGAAGACCGGCGTCAAGCTCGAAGGCGTTTCTGCGATCAATCCGGTCAACGATACCGAGATCCCAATCTTCATCTCCGACTATGTTCTGATCTCCTACGGTACCGGCGCGATCATGGCGGTACCCGGACACGATACCCGTGACTGGGAGTTTGCGAAGAAGTTTGATCTTCCGATCATCGAAGTCGTCAAAGGCGGCGATGTTGAGAAAGAAGCCTTCACCGACTGCGCGACCGGTATCATGGTGAACTCCGGATTCCTTGACGGTCTTTCCGTAGAAGACGCCAAAGAGAAGATCATCGCTTTCCTGACCGAAAAGGGCATAGGGGAGAAGAAGACCAACTTCAAGCTGCGCGACTGGGTATTCTCCCGTCAGCGTTACTGGGGCGAGCCCATCCCAATCGTTCACTGCGACTGCTGCGGCTATGTTCCCGTTCCTGAAGAAGAATTACCGCTGAGACTGCCGATGGTAGAGTCCTATGAGCCTACCGACACCGGCGAGTCTCCGCTTGCCAACATGACCGAGTGGGTCGAGACCACCTGCCCCAAGTGCGGCAAAAAGGCGTACAGAGAGACCGATACCATGCCTCAGTGGGCAGGATCTTCTTGGTATTATCTGCGCTATATGGATCCCCACAACGACAAAGAGATCGCTTCCGACGAAGCCTTCAAATATTGGGAGTCTGTCGATTGGTACAACGGCGGTATGGAGCATACCACCCTGCACCTGCTTTATTCGAGATTCTGGCACAAGTTCCTCTATGATATCGGCGTTGTCCCCACCAAAGAACCCTACAAGAAGCGTACCTCTCACGGTATGATCTTAGGCGAAAACGGCGAGAAGATGTCTAAGTCCCGCGGTAACGTCGTCAACCCCGACGATATCGTTAACGAATACGGCGCGGATACCCTGCGTCTGTATGAGATGTTTATCGGCGACTTTGAGAAGGCTGCTCCGTGGAGCCCGTCTTCCATCCGCGGCTGCCGCAAGTTCATCGAGCGTTTCTACAATATGCAGGAGATGCTGTGTGACGGCGACTTCATCCGCAAAGAGGTCGAGAAAGATTTCCACAAGACCATCAAGAAGGTCGGTTTTGATATCGAGAACATCAAGTTCAACACTGCGATCGCCGCTTTGATGGCGCTGATCAACGTGATCTATTCTACCGGCAAGGTCACGAAGAAAGAGCTCGCGATCTTCGCGATCCTGCTCAATCCCTTCGCGCCTCACGTTACCGAAGAGGTCTGGGAGGCGAGCAGTTTAGGCGACGGTATTTTAGCAGAAGCAAAGTGGCCGGAGTACGACGAGGCGAAGTGTGTTGACGACACCATCGAGATCGTCGCCCAGATCAACGGCAGAATCAAGGCAAAGCTCGTGATCTCCAAGGACGCTTCTCAGGACGAGGTGCTTTCACTTGCCAAGTCCGAGCAGAAGGTAATCGAAGCGATCCGCGGTATGAACGTCATCAAAGAAATCTATGTCAAAGGCAAATTAGTCAACATTGTAGTCAAACCTTAATAGCAAGGCTCCCTTTTTGGGAGCCTTTAGCCGTTAGGTCGATTTGTTTAACACTGTAGGGAACGGTCTTGACCGTAGTACCCATTTTAGTCATTCTGAGGAGGGCAATGCCCGACGTGAGAATCCCCTTCCGTTTACGATTGTCTGCATAGGGATTATCATTTTGACCATCAGTAATGACAAGGGGATTCTTCGGTCGCGAGCTCCCTCTGAATGACGATACTACCAACTCGGGTGAGGGCGTAGCCCTCCCGCAACCATTAATCAATCATCATTATTCAATCATCACTTTCTTTCTGCACTAACCAAAGGAGCACCCCCCTATGAAAAGAACTCTATCCATCATCCTCGCGCTGATTCTGGCATTATCCGCCGTATCGTTCACCGCTTTTGCTGTAGGGAACGATGCCCACATCGTTCCGGATGACGACCTCGCCGCATCGGGCTTGTCGGAATACCCGCCGCATCCGGAATATACGATCTATTCGGAAGAAGGACTCATCCCCGGCACCACAGGCGGCGGTACCAAGGCGGACCCGATCATCGTCGATACCTACGAGGAACTGAAAGCGGCTTTGGAATATCCTGTTGACGGTTTATATATCCGCTGTGATACCTGTCGGAATACCGCGGGGCTTGATTATATTGCGCCTACGTCCCCTACGGGAGAAAGCGGTACGAATTATGTAGATATCGAAGTTGATCATGATAAATATTTGACGCTGAACGCGGATCTTGATGTTCGCTCCAGCAAGGTCGGTTACCCTTTCCTTTATTCTTTGATCGACGTCTCCGCTTATCTGAAGGTCGACGGTACCGGCAGGATCGGTTGTACTTTTTCCGCGACAAACGATTTTCCGAACTCGATATTTTATATATCCAATCCCGGTATTCTGGAAATCAGCGGAGTTACGATCGAGGGTACCAATAAAGAAAACGGCGTTACTCCCGATACCTACGCCAGAGCGATCTACTGCGGATCGGGTGGCGTCGCGTTGATCAATTCCGGCAACTATATCGGCGTTTCCTACGCGTGGGACTCCAATTCCTCCTGTGATGCAGTAGGTGTGAGTTCCTCCGGCACCGCCATCATCAACGGCGGCACATTCAAAAGCAATCTGAGCAAGAGCTGCGGTCTGTTTGTGAGCAAGAACGGCAAGGCGATCCTCACCGGCGGAACCTTCTATGGGATGAATTCACAAGGAAATCTTCCCGATTTTCTGAAAGAGGGATTTGTCTATAAAGATACGTCTACCAATACCGTCTTTGACGCGGATGGTTTATGGGAAACCAATAAGACCCTGCGCGTGGAATATACGAACGGCTTTCCGATCCCTGTCGAGGGAGTCACACGCAGACAGGCTTCATGGTCGGTGGGAAATGAGTATATCACTTATACTCCGCCCGCGGATAATACATGGTATGATGAGGATCCGATCGGGTATTCGATCGGGAACAATAACGGCTCTGTCTATATCGGAGACCACTGTTATCTGGACTACGCCGGCGTTGACTCTGAGGCGTATGATCTCGATTACGGCTCCAATGTGATGAGCAGGGGAGCGGGCTACTCGTTTACTTCTTACTATAAGCCGATCACGATCAAGTTCTATCTGACGGCAAAGAAGAACTATTGCTTTGACAGCAGTTCCAGAATCTATATCAACAATCAGCTCGCCGATTTAGAGATTATTAACGGTAAGCGCGCGGTCGCCTCTCTGCCGCTGACTTATACGGACGATGAGAGCGTGATCGACACCATTGAGATCAAGGGCACATTTGCGCCCGCGCCCGGCAGTTCTGCGGAAGATTATTATGACAAGCTGCAGGACATCTATTACACCGAAGACGAAAGATATTTTATCTACAGAGGATGGATCGGCGAGAGCAGTAAGAACGATACCTACTATACGGGAGAGCTGACAGCCGGTAAGACCTACTATGCATGGCTGACGGTCGACTGCGTTGACCCGAACATCTTCGGCGTCAATCTCAGCTGGAGTTATCAGGATCCCTTGGGTCAGTCGAATCCGAGCAGCGCGAGCGGAAATTACGGCTCCGAGGTCGGTACAGGCGGCTGGGTCAAGTTCTGTATTCCCTTCACCATTCCTTCCACGAGCGGGAAG
>CAZPOG010000183.1:0-3783 GCA_964588105.1 uncultured Ruminococcus sp.
AACCCTTCCGGCGCGTTGCGCCACCTCCCCTAACAGGGGAGACTCCCGCACCCGATAGATAGTATCCGTCATTCAGAGGGAGCTCGCGACCGAAGAATCCCCATGTCCTTTATGTCGGTTGAAAAGAGACGTAGAGCACGATGCCTCCTCTCAGCGAGGACAGCCCACCCCTCTGGGCTTTGCCCATCTCCCCTGTCTGGGGAGTCTCATCGTGCCGAAAAGAACCGTAGGGTATGGTCTTGACCGTACCGCCAAAAATCACAGTATCAGGTAAAATGAACATTTGGGATCAATTTGAAAAAGAGAATCATATTTTTTCGGATAGCAAAGGCATTTCCTTTCATTATGAAAAAGGAATAGACGACGATCTGAAAACGGCGTTTGTTAATTTGGCAAAATGGCTGAGAAAATGGTATTGCTTTCCGGTTCATATCACCGTTTATGTTCTGAATCAGGAAAAGGTAAAGCTCCTTAACGGCAGATCGGCATACGGCAGCTTTCGCTGGTATCCGCAGCGTTTGCCGAGAATAAAGATTCCTGCAAAGGTCGAAGCGGAAAAACTCAAAGAATTTTCTTTAGAAGAAATATACGAACAGATCCTTTCCTCTTTGATTCACGAATTGACCCATTATTTTCAATGGGTTTTGCAACTGGAGCAAACAAACGCGGTATCGGAACGGCAAGCCGATTATCATCGCTACCGCATCCTTGACAAGTTTTATGCTGAAACGAACACAGCGAATACCAAGCATACTTAATAATAATTATTACGTTTCATTTCGTTTTACTCATAAGGAGCATATATGTCATTATTTTCCGTACCGATCACCAACTTAACAGGAGTAGGCAAGCGCCGCGCCGAGCAGTTTCATAAGCTCGGGGTGGATTCTGTCGGCGATTTGATCCGCTTTTATCCGCGTGCCTATGAGAACTGGTCCGAGGTCACGCCGATTGCGTCCGTCTCTCACGGCGAACGCAATGTGATCAAAGGCACCATCGCGGAAGCGGTCAAGACCGTGCGCCTGTCCGGCGGGCGAATCATGTGCCGTGTGGCGGTGTATGACGATTCCGGCTACATCAATCTGGTGTTCTTTAACAACAAGTATATCCCGACGATGCTTCGCTACGGCGAGACCTATCTTTTCTACGGAAAAGTACAGAAAGAGGCGATCGGCTATCAGATGACTTCGCCGGAATTCTCCGAGCTGAAGAAAGCTGACGCGATCACGCCCGTCTATCATCTGACCGAAGGGCTGAACAACCGTATGGTCATCAAGGCGACCCGTCAGGCACTGTCTATGCTGCCCGAGGTGATGAATGACCCGATCCCGTATGAGATCATCAAGCAATATGACCTTTGTACGCTGTCCTTCGCGTTGGAGAATATTCACTTTCCCGCTGATCTGAAGTCCCTCGAGCGCGCGAGAAAGAGGCTGGTATTCGAAGAACTGCTCGTCCTCAATCTCGGTATGCGACTTTTAAAATCCCGCGTCAGTGAGCAGACCGCGATCAGGCTGAAAGAAGATCACACCGGCGCGTTTATCTCATCCCTGCCGTATGAGCTGACACATGCGCAGAAAAGTGCGATCGTCGACTGCGTCAATGATATGATGCACAAGACCTCACCGATGAACCGACTGATCCAGGGCGACGTCGGCTCCGGTAAGACCGTCGTCTGCGCCGCGGTATGTGATACCTGTGTCAAAAACGGCTATCAGGCGGCGTTTATGGCTCCCACCGAGATATTAGCCGCCCAGCACTTTGAGACCTTCCAAAGCTTTTTTGAGAATATCGATATCCATATTGAACTGCTGACCGGCGCGATGACACCTGCCCAGAAGAAGGCGGCGCGCGAGCGGATCGAAGCAGGCGAAGCCGATATCGTGATCGGCACCCACGCGATCCTTTCCGAGAGTACCGTTTTCCACAACTTAGGACTTGCCATCACCGATGAGCAGCACCGCTTCGGCGTGGAGCAGCGAAGCAAGTTGGCGTCCAAGGGCGAGAAGCCTCACGTTCTGGTACTTTCCGCAACGCCGATCCCGAGAACCCTCGGGCTGATCATCTACGGCGATCTGGATATCACCGTGATCGACGAGCTGCCGCCCGGCAGAACCGAGATTCAGACCGTTCTGATCGATTCCGAGAAGCGCGAAAGAGCTTTTCGATTCCTCCGCTCACAAGTGGAAGAGGGGAGACAGTGCTATATCGTCTGTCCTCTGGTCGAAGAGGGCGAGTCCGATCTGACCTCCGCCACCGACTACGCCGCCGAGCTGATGCTATCCGAGTTTCCCGACATCCCCGTCGGGATCCTGCACGGCAAGATGAAGGCGAAGGAAAAGGACGAGATCATGCGTCAATTTTCTTTAAACGAAATATCCATATTAGTATCCACCACCGTCGTCGAGGTCGGCGTTGACGTCAAAAACGCCACCGTAATGATGATCGAAAACGCCGAGAGGTTCGGTCTCTCCACGCTCCATCAGCTGCGCGGCAGAGTGGGTAGGGGAGAGCACAAGTCCTACTGCATCCTCGTCTCCGACAACAAGGGCGAGAATACACAGCTCCGTTTATCTACGATGTGCCGCACGACGTCAGGCTTTGAGATCGCCGATATGGACTTACAGCTCAGAGGTCCCGGCGACTTCTTCGGATCCCGTCAGCACGGCTTGCCGAAGCTCTCGATTGCCGACTTCTCCGATACCGACACACTTTCTCAGTCACAGGAAGCGGCAAAAGACCTGATAGAGCATTCGCCCGATCTCTCTGATCCGTCATTACGCGGCCTCCGCGCCGAGATCAAACAGCTCTTTGACGATACCGAAAACACAATGAACTGATATCATAACGTAGGGGAGGGCGTGGAAGCCCTCCCCTACAATTATTACAATCAGGTGAGGACAGAGTCCTCCCAAATCTCTTCTCTCTTCTCTGTTCTCTGTTTTCTATTCTCTATTCTCTATTCTATCCCATACACATCCTGATACACGCAGATGAGGTTCTGAGAAACAGCCCGATCCTGATGCAGGCTGCCGAAGAACCACTTCTTGAAACGTGTATTGTGCAGAACGGTATCGAGGAAGATGTTGAGATCATTGACAACAGCGTTTCTGTCGATGACTCTCTTGACCGAAGCAGGAGCCTCATGGGTGATAATGAGATCGACCCTTTTCCCGAGCTCCTGGATATTATCGACCGCGAATTTGAGCTCATCCTCCGTCGGCATCGACTTTTTTCCCTCAACGTCATAGTCGTCGTCATAAGGGGAGAGGCCGCCGCCGAGCGCTAAGATGGATTTTCCTTCTATCTGATAAATCTCGCCTCTTTTGAGACAATAGATATTGTGATCGATCTTATATCCCTTGCCGCGGTAGAGGTCGCACTCGGGAAATTCTCTGAGTCTGTCAAAGTCCTCGTGCGCTCCTTCGACAAAAAGCACATCGAATTTCTTCTTGGAAAGCTTTTGCAGATTCTTTATTTCTTTTGGAGAATTATCCCAGATAAAGCCGAAATCTCCCGTAATAATCAGCTTGTCGCCCTTTTTGATTCGCTTGAGGTTTCTGCCGCTTAAGTCGTCATAATCGCCGTGGGTATCTCCCGTAATAAAAATCATGCTTTCATCTCCTTAAAAGTAAGAAAAAATCTTGAATTATTCACAAAAATATAGTAAAATAAAGATGTATATGGTTATTTTGTGTGGTTCACTTTTATTTTAGCACACTTTCTTAAAAAAAGCTATAAGGAAATTATTATGAAAAAACGATTGAATTTTATCATTTCATT
>CAZPOG010000184.1:0-3780 GCA_964588105.1 uncultured Ruminococcus sp.
TCGTGGAGCGGCGTGCGGAGCTTTGCCAAAAAGGTCTTCGACTTGAACGCGCGCAGCGATCAGAAAAAGGACTTGGGAGCGGAGCATCAGCATTCACGGCTATACTACTTAACATCGGCATAACTAGAACGCCAAAAAGCGCGCCGTACAATAATTTAATTGATTTTTTCATGTTTATTTTTCCTGTTTATGTTTTGTGTATAACCTTTATGTTTTTGATTGTATTCGTTTCTTGCAAAATGTCAAGATGGTTAAGGTGGAAAAGATGTGGAAAAGTCTTTTATGGACGGGAGCTAATATTATTTACGAGAGTGGAGATCGAGCTGGGTGTGGGGGATTTCGATTTTGTTTTCTTCGAGAGTTTCAATAATAATATGAAGAGTATCGCGATGAATTTGAAGTTTATTAGCTGGATCGCAAGTGATGATTTATTACCGTAGGGAACGGTCTTGACCGTTCCGCCACAGAGCGTTTCACAGAGCCAAGGGACGACCACCGATCGCCCGCCCGTTTGGAATTAATTGTAGGGGAGGGCTTCCATGCCCTCCCTGAACGTTGATAACAAATGTCGGTTTTGGCTGCATACAAAAACGTCATATAATACAACGTTCGGAACGATGTGGGCATCGTTCCCTACGTCACTATACGATGTCCTGCGGCGGAAGGGTCAAGGCCCTTCCCTACACTTCAACATATCCCAACGCCTGTGAGAGGCGCAGAGCTTCTTTTTTTGTCTGCTGAATCGCGTTGACGAATTCTTCTGCGTCTTTTCTGCGGAAGAAGCCGATGGTGGTCAGCGCGTACTTCATCTCTCCCGTGCTGTCATAAACCGGCGCGGAGACCGAGCGCAGACCGATCTTATACTCACCGTCTTCGATGGAATACCCCTGCTTATATATTTCTTTAAAAGAATTAACCAACTCATCATCGGAAGCAAATGTATGCGGCGTATAGGAGGGGATACCATTCTTCTTCAATAGATTTCTCGCTTTGGACTCGCTCATGGATGAGAGCAGGAGCTTCCCCTGTGAGGTTGCGTGCAGCGGCAGTCGGGATCCGATCTCCGGCATGATCTGGACGCCCGCCTGGGATCGCGCGTAGTCAAATGATACCGCCGCGTCGAAGGACAGCATGGTGATGACCGCGGTCGCTCCCGTCGCCGCCGAAAGCCGCTCCAGATAGGGACGCGAAACAGCGGTGATATCAAAGCCGCGCGACACCGCAGAACCGTATTCAAAGAGCTTGAGCCCGAGCGTATAGGCGCCCGACGGCAGCTGGCGGATCAGACCTCTGTCCCGCATGGTCGAGAGCATCGCGTGAACGGTGCTTTTCGGATAGCCGAGCATCGCCGATATTTCAGAGAGAGAGAAGCCTTTGCTGGTTTGAGACAGCAGATCAAGAATATCCATCGCCTTGGACAGCGATTTGACCTTAGCCTGTTCTTCCATGTGATCACCTCAAAATTATTATACTATAATCTTCTTGATTTTTCAATCATTTTTCCGTATTACCGTATATCTATTCTGTATTACCGAACGATTAACATTGTTACATTTCAGTGAAAGTGATAAAATAGGAGTGTTATCAATAGCAAAGGAGTAAGAAAATGAAAAGATTCATCGCGCTTTTACTCACTGTTATCCTGATCGCCTCGCTCGCAGGATGTTCCTCCGCCCCGGCAGATCAGAAAGAAACCTTTGTCACCGATCCCGATCCAGAGGGCATAGAGCTGGTGATCTTCGCCGCGGCGAGTATGACCGAAACACTCGAGGAGATCGCAGAGCTGTATAAGGTTGTCGATCCCTATGTCACTCTTACCTTCAACTTTGATTCCTCCGGCACTCTCAAGACCCAGATCGAAGAAGGCGCTGTATGCGACCTCTTTATCTCTGCCGCGCAGAAGCAGATGAATCAGCTTGACGTCACACAGGATGAAGATAAGAATCCTGACAAACTCGACTTCATCGATTCCGAGACCCGCATCAACCTGCTCGAAAACAAGGTAGCTCTCTGCGTTCCCGAGAACAACCCGAAGAACATCAATTCCTATGACGATCTCGCGACTGCGCTCGAGGGCGACGATATCCTCTTTGCGATGGGCAACGAGGACGTTCCCGTCGGTCAGTATACCCAGAAGATTTTCGCTTACTATCAGCTTGACAAGGCGGCTCTCGCCGAAAAAGGCGTGATCACCTACGGCTCCAACGTCAAGGAAGTCACCTCTCAGATCTCTGAGGGCGCGGTCGACGCCGGCGTGATCTATCAGACCGACGCATATTCCGCAAACCTCACCATCGTCGATACCGCTACCGAGGATATGTGCGGTAAGGTCATCTATCCCGCCGCGGTATTGAAGAACAGCGAGTATCACGAAGCGGCGCAGGCGTTCCTCGACTTCCTCACCACAGAAGAAGCCTCCAAAGTATTTGAAAAAGTAGGATTTACACCGCTTTCATAATCCGATCGTAATGACAGGGGGATTCTTCGCTTCGCTCTGAATGACATTTTTTTCGTCATTGCGAGCCCTTTAGGGCGTGGCAATCCCCTTCCTCTTGCAACCGGTCGTAATGACAGGGGGATTCTTCGGTCGTGAGTACTCCCTCTGAATGACAATAATATGAATCGGGTGCGGATATCCCGCCCTTAACTCTTCACTCTTCACTCTTAACTATTAAAATAGGTGCGGACAGCGTCCGCCCTTAACCGTTCATCGTTCATCGTTCATTGTTCATTATTAGAAATGGATCTATACCCGTTATTCAACTCGCTTCGGATCGCGGTGATCGCGTCCGCGATAGTGTTCTTCTTAGGGATTGCCGCCGCTTACTACATCGCCAAGCTCCCGAGAATACTCAAAGGAATATTAGATGTTATCTTCACCCTGCCGCTGGTACTGCCCCCTACCGTTGTGGGCTATCTTCTTCTGCTCGTTTTAGGACCGAGAAGAGCGGTAGGGTCGTTCTTTTATGAACAGTTCGGCATTCGTCTGACCATGAACTGGTGGTCGGCGATCTTCGCCGTGCTGGTCATTGTGTTCCCGCTGATGTACCGCACTTCAAGAGGCGCGTTCGAAAGCTTTGACGAGAATCTCGCGAGCGCGGGCAGGACTTTGGGCCTCTCCAACACCTACATCTTCTGGCGGATCCGTATCCCCTACTGCAGGCAGGGGATCATCGCAGGCGTGGTGCTGAGCTTTGCGCGCGCCCTCGGCGAATACGGCGCGACCTCGATGATCGCGGGCTATACTCCCGGCAAGACCGCCACCGTCTCCACCGCGGTCTATCAGCTGTGGCGAACCGGCAACGATGAGTTGGCGCTCAGATGGGTGCTGATCAATATCGCGATCTCCGCGGCGGTACTGCTGATCATCAACCTGCTCGAGAAGAAAGAGAGGGGTGTCTGATGCTGTATGTCGATATTGAAAAACGCCTCTCGTCTTTTGATCTGCGGATAAAGTTCGAGACCGACAAGGATCCGCTCGGGCTGCTCGGCGCGTCGGGCGCAGGCAAAAGCTATACGCTCAAGTGTATCGCCGGTATCGAAAAGCCCGACAAGGGAAGGATCATCTTAAACGGAAGAACCCTCTTCGACAGCGAAAAGAAGATCAACCTCCCGCCGCAAAAGCGAAAGGTCGGCTATCTGTTCCAGGAATTCGCGTTGTTCCCGAACATGACAGTACTGCAAAACATCAAAGCGGGACTGCACAGAGAAGAGCGAGCAAACAGAGAAAAGATCGCTTGTGATCTGATCGAAAGGTTCCATTTAGAGGGACTTCAAAAT
>CAZPOG010000185.1:0-3699 GCA_964588105.1 uncultured Ruminococcus sp.
TGCAGGAGCGGCTCTGAGGACACGCTCCGCCAACGCAAAAGGGCTCGCGATCGCGGTGTGAACTACTCTTTTTTCGGAGGTAATTATGGAAGAAACCAAGAAGGTTACGATTAGCTTTACGCAGGATCAGCTGGACAAATTGGATGAGATTGTTGCAAAGGAGCAGGGCTATTCACGCAGCTCTTTGGTAAGAGAAGCGGTAGATTATTACCTCGGCTATCTCGCTACAAGAGAAAGCGTCAGCTACTTGTCGCCGATCATTAACCAGAATATCAAGCTGGTGCTCGGCAGATTTGAAGAAAACCTATCCGAGATGTTGTTCAAGTTAGCTGTCGAGGTAAGCAAAAGTAATATCCTTTCCGCGTATAACAGCGAGCTGTCTGATGCTGCGTTAAACTATCTGAATGGTGTATCTGAGCAGCTTGTCGCAGAGCATAACGGTGTACTGGATCTCGAAAAGGTAAAGAATTATTCAGACATAGATTTCTTTGGTGATGAATAATGGCAAAGATTATTGTCGCCTGTCGATTCAAAAAGAGTGCAAAAGGCGTTGGGAATCTCGTGAGATACATGGGTACTCGAGAAGGTGTGGAGAAGCTGCCGAGTAGTAAGTCATACGAATTTGCCTCACGCACTCAGATAAATCTAATCCATTCCGTCGCCGAACACTTCCCGAATAGTAAAAAGTTCCTCGAGTACGAGGACTTCTATGCCATGCCTACACGGGAGAATGCCAGCGAATTCCTTGATGCCGTCGCTGAAAGATACGCTGACCGCGCGGATGAATTAAAGAGCTTGGTTAACTACATATCCAACCGCCCCGGAGTTGAGAAACTCGGCTCTCACGGTTTGTTTACACAGATAGATATGCCTCTTGACCTCGATACCGTCGCCGATAGGGTAGCTTCACACGATGGAATCATCTGGACAGAGGTGGTCAGCCTGCGACGTGAGGATGCAGAAAGGCTCCACTTCAATAACGCAGAAGCGTGGAAGAATCTCGTCAGGCGCAACATGAATGAGATCGCCAAAGCCCATCGGATCAAAGTGGAAGACCTCGAATGGTACGGTGCCTTCCACAATACCACCCACCATCCGCACATCCATCTGGTGATCTTCTCGAAAGGTCAGGAGGGGTTTCTCTCCGAAATAGGGATCAAGGAACTGCGCCGTGCATTCGGTCAGGATATCTTCCGTGACGAGCAATACAAGCTGGCGAAGATAGAAACAGGGTATCGTAACGAGCTGAAGGAACAGATGGCGGAGCTGCTAAAGCAGCTTCAGACACGTCCATCAATCCCTAACGCTGACTATTTTCTTCTGCTGTTGAGAAAGATTAAGGAAGAAGTACAACAGCAAAAGGGGAAGAAGCTCTACGGTTATCTTCTGAGAAAGACAAAGAAGCTCATAGATTTTGCCCTGCATGAGTTAGCAAAAGACGAACAGCTCGCCTCAATTTACGCGAAGTGGAACGAGGTTAACCGCGAGAAACTGAGTCTGTATTATGACACTAAGGATAAACCTAACGTACCTATTGAAAAGAATACTGAGTTGAGATCGCTGAAGAATATGCTGATCAGGACAGCGCTCAGTATGAACTTTAGCGTTGACGTCAAGCTGAACACAGCGCGTATAGGATACCTGTTCTCTATGTTAGCGAAGGCAATCGTCAACAGCGCATGCAAAAGGTTAGACGAACTGAACAAGATGATGCCCCGTGCCGACAGCAAGGAGCGCGAAAAGATACGTAACAAGAAGCTCGCCCACGGACAGAAAGAAGGCTCGGATGCCGAACCTGATTACGCCAATGAGGTCTATGACAGCCAAGTTGCGGAAGGTATCCTGACCATGCTTGATTACCTGATATCACTCGGTGATCAGAATAGCGAAAATGATTCCTCAGAACAGGTTGCTCCTTCTGCAGAAGAATTCGATTTTGAAAACGCCTATGCTGAATACGAATCAGAGTACATGGATGACGATGATTATGACGAAGAATATAACGAGGATGAAGAACAAGGCTGGGGAATGTCTATGTAGGGACAGAACCCTAGTCAAAATCTGGACCGCATGAAACAAAGAAAAGACTTTTCTCAAAAGTGAGCCATTTTAGCTGGATATTGTAAAAGAAACGTGGTATTGTTTGGGGCTAAGAAAGGAGAGTGAAACCGTGCAAAGAAAGCTATTAACGAACGGAACATCAAGCAAAAACAAGAAAGGTCGTTGGGACGGATCGGTATGGTATCTCGATGAATTCGGCGAGAGAAAACGCAAATCCTTCTCAGGCAAAACAAAGCAAGAGGTCGATAAGAGAATTCGAGAATACATTGAGCATTTCAATGACGAAGTAAAGTCAGTTGGAAGCGAAAGCAACAAGCCATTGAAGGAGAGTATGCAGAATTGGCTGGAGGTGTTCAAGTATCCATCAGTTCAGCGGACAACCTATGACAGATACGATATGACAGCCAAACACCATATCTATCCGATCATCGGAAACAAGCCGGTCAGTAACATTACCGCAGCCGATATCAAGAAACTTCTGAACGGAATCATGATGAAGGGGTTATCATACTCCTCCTGCAAGAAAGCATATCTCCTCCTCAACGAGTATTTCAGATACCTCGAGAGGGAGGATCACATTGAGAAGAATCCTATGCGAAATGTAGAGATGATCAAAAAGACAAATTATCTGACTGCCCAGGGCAAAGAAAACAAGCCTCAAAACGAGCTTGTAACCGTATTCACACCGGAAGAAATAGAACGCCTCAAAGCAGAAGCATTTAAGAAATTCGGGAACGGCAAGCCCATGTACAAGCAATCAGCTGTATACTTTCTCATGCTGAACACAGGACTCAGGCGCGGTGAGGTATGCGGATTGTTTAATCGAGATATTGACATCGATAAGCGCGTACTTCATGTCAGACATGCAGCCAAGGAGTATTGGCGCAGAGACGGAATGGAGCGCGGTAAAGGGCAGGAAACTCAACTCGGGACGCCTAAGTCAGCCACCAGCGTTCGTGACATCCCCCTTAATGATACCGCAATAGAGATGATCAACAGGCTGAGAGAGGAAATGTATCTCGGCGAAGAAAGTCCTCTTATACCTGACGAGAACGGCGATGTGCTGAAGCCTGTCAATCTCCTCCGCCGATTCTATCGCCTGCAAAGAGCAGTAGGAATACCTGAAGATGAGCTGAAAGGTCTCCATGCACTCAGGCATACATTTGCGACAACCCTTATCAATGGCATTAATCAGCCTGACGGAACCATCAAGAGCCTTACCGTGAAACAGGTTGCAGACCTGCTCGGGCATACCACAACAGAAATAACGGAGCTTTACTATGTAAAGAAAGACAATACCAAATTAGAAGGATTGACAGACGCCTTCAATCTATAATTACAGAGTCTAATAAAACGGATTTTGAACATAACTAACGCCACTGAAACAGAGCTGTTTCGGTGGCGTTTTCGATGTGGTTTCGAGAGGTACTGCTCGAATGACGCTATGGAGCTGCTATGAGAAAAATTTGGGCAAAATTTCTCCCAAAATGATAACAATTAAGGCACAAAAAAGGCTCCCGGCAAAGTGCCGAAAGCCCAGTGTTTAAGCCAAAGTCGGCTGTAAAAGGGTATAAAAAAAGCAGCCTCCTTGACCATTTGGAGACCACTGCTCTACCAACTGAGCTATACCCCTAAATA
>CAZPOG010000186.1:0-3694 GCA_964588105.1 uncultured Ruminococcus sp.
AGTACGGCATCAAGCCCGATATGATCATCGGCTGCGCCGGCGGCGGCTCCAACCTCGGCGGTCTGATCGCTCCCTTCATGGGCGAAAAGCTCAGAGGCGAAGCTGACTATCGTATCATCGCAGTTGAGCCCGCATCCTGCCCGAGCTTCACCAGAGGCACCTTCGCGTATGACTTCTGCGACACCGGTATGATCTGCCCGCTCGCAAAGATGTACACCTTAGGCTCCAGCTTCATCCCTTCCGCTAACCACGCAGGCGGTTTGAGATTCCACGGTATGTCCACCGTTCTCTCCCAGCTGTATCATGACGGTCTGATGGAAGCTACCTCCGTTGAACAGACTTCCGTCTTTGAGGCTGCAGAGCAGTTCGCGAGAACCGAAGGTATCCTCCCCGCTCCCGAATCCTCTCACGCGATCAGAGTTGCGATCGACGAGGCTCTCAAGTGCAAGGAAACCGGCGAAGAGAAGACCATCGTCTTCGGTCTTACCGGTACAGGTTACTTTGATCTGGTTGCTTATCAGAAGTTCAACGACGGTGAAATGACCGACTATATCCCCACCGATGAGGATATCGCAGCATCCGTCGCAAAGCTCCCCAAGGTTCCGGGGCAGGAATAATTCATTTGTAAACCACTTTTCCTTCGGGAAAGTTCAGGTTTTTGGAAGGTATATTGATATATACGGAAGTAAACCGCCGCAGGCACGACGCTTGCGGCGGTTTACTTTACATATCAATGCATATTCCATTGCATAATTTTGGAATATCTCATATCCTCAGAACGCGATATACTGCGAAAATGTGATGATCCCCTTTTATAGCTCTCCTCATGTTTAAAGATTCTTCGCCAGCTTGACCACACGGCTTGTTCCTAAGCGGGAGGCGCCGATTGAGAGAAATACTTCAGCGTCTTCCAATGACGCGATTCCTCCTGCCGCTTTGATCTTTTTATCACTGTTGATATGATCGCAAAACAGCTTGATATCTTCTACAGTCGCTCCAGCTTTGGAAAATCCCGTAGAAGTCTTGATATAATCCGCGTCGGAAGCGTTAATCAACTCACACATCTTGATCTTTTCGTCGTCAGTGAGCAGGCAGGTCTCAATGATCACCTTAAGAATCCTTCCTTGGCAGGCAGCTTTGACAGAATTAATTTCGCCGAGAATCTCATCATACCGCTTGTCCTTGAGCCAACCGATGTTGATCACCATATCAATCTCATCAGCGCCGTTTTCAACCGCGTCACGCGTTTCAAAGCACTTGACAGATGTCGTCTGGTATCCGTTGGGGAATCCGATAACGGTACAGATCTTGATCTTATTACCGACAAAAGACTTGGCTTCTTTCACATAAGAGGGCGGAATACATACCGACGCACAGGAGTAACGGATACCATCCTCACATACCTGTCGGATCACTTCCCGTGTTGCGGTCTGCGACAGCAGGGTATGGTCAACTTTGCTCAAAATATCTTTTATATCCATATAAATCTACCTTTATCTGATGATTTCATAAATCAATTTTGAATGTGCCACAGGCGTATCGGAAATACACAACGCCGATATATACGCCTCAGTCAGCGATTCTGACTCTGTATTATAATTAGTATAGAGATACGCGATCGTGTCACCCTGTTTGACGTAATCCCCCGTTTTCTTCTCAATGATGATACCGGCGGAATAATCGATCTCATCCCCGATCTTTGTTCTGCCGGCTCCCAGCGTTACGGCAACCGAACCGATCGCTTCGGTATTCATGAGGGAGATATAACCATCCTTATCACTGATAACAGGAATCACACGAGAGGCTTTAGGGAATTTTGAAGTATCCTCTATATATTGAATGTCGCCTCCCTGTGCGGCGATCCATTCTTTCATTTTTGCAAAAGCAGAGCCGTCGGTGATACTTTCTTCCGCCATAGTCCTTGCTTCTGAGCGAGAAATATTCTTCAAAAGAATTATCATCTCTGTTGCTAAGGTGATACACACCTCATACAGATCATCTTTTCTTTTTCCCTGCAAAACTTCGATCGCTTCGATAACTTCGAGCGTGTTGCCTACCGCCCTTCCGAGAGGACGATCCATATCGGTCAAAACAGCAGTCGTGTTTCTGCCGCAGGATTTTCCGATGTTCACCATACATCTTGCTAAGCAAAGAGCGTCATCGTAGGATTTCATAAACGCGCCGGAGCCGGTCTTCACATCCAGTACCAAATTCTTAGCTCCGCCTGCGAGTTTCTTACTCATGATACTCGCCGTGATCAGCGGAATGGAATCCACCGTCGCGGTAACATCACGCAAAGCGTAGAGCTTTTTGTCCGCGGGAGCGAGATTCTTCGTTTGACCGGCTATTACGATACCGATATCCTTCGCTTGTGAGAGAAACCTTTCATCGCTGAGCGAAGTAGTCAGCCCCGGGACCGACTCGAGCTTGTCGATCGTTCCGCCGGTATGACCGAGACCTCTGCCGGACATCTTGGCGACTTTTCCTCCGAGAGACGCGACGATCGGACAGACGATCAGCGACGTCTTATCTCCCACGCCTCCGGTAGAATGCTTATCTACCGAAAGATTCCCGAAAGCGGATAGATCCATCATATCTCCAGACTTTGCCATCACGTCGGTCAAAGTGGCGATCTCTCTGTCGCTCATGCCCTGAAAACAGATTGCCATACACAGCGCCGAAGCCTGATAGTCCGGGATACTTCCCGATACATATCCGCTGATAAAAAATGCTATCTCTTCATCAGAGAGTTCCATTCCGCGCCGCTTCTTCATAATGATATCATACATCGTCATAACGCATCACCTTCCTATACATTTAATATATCATAATTGGTATGCTGTTTCAATCATAGATTCGTATTTTAATTCTGAAATTTATATCATTTTAAATTTTAATTCGTTTTTTGAATTATTCTGTCGTTATTATTCACAAAATTTATCAGATATTTTTGTCTATTACTCCATATCTGTATAATTATTATGCAGAATAATAGAAATTAAGAATTATTTTGGAAAATCACTTGAAAAATGAATTTGTTTATTATATAATGAATAGGAATTGTAGGATAATGGAGGATATGATATGAGTAGAAGACTGATCAGTTTGTTGCTTGTACTTGTTTTAGCTGCGTCTATCGTTGCGTTCGGGAGCGTTTCCGCATCCGCTGCAACCGGCGCTACTATCACGGTTGCCGGTAAGAATTATACCGCAAATGTCGGTGATGTTCTTACTTACAAACTGTCTTTTACCTATCCTACCGCCAAGCTTGCAACCTATCAGATCGAGCTGCCTGTCAACTTCACTATCTTGTCCGGTCCCTCTCAGGAAGAGCTGGATAACATTTTCGGTGAAATCCCTGACATCGGCTATTATCGATATGATACTGCCAACACAAACGGTGTTGTCGGTTATGTAGAGAACTATATATCGTTCTCCGGCAGAGACTGTTCACAGACTTTTGTTGTGATGGAGCTTTACTTCAAGGTTATCAAGGCTGGAAGCACTTCCCTCTATGCTAACCTGCGTGATGTTTCCGATGTTGAAGACAATGACGTCGTCAATTATAAAGGTACTGTTCTTGACACTAACTTCACTTATACAGAGTCATTAACGGTAACCTCCGGTACCGTAACGCTCAGCGGCAACGCTCAGACCTATCTTAACACCACCGATACCGTTACCGTTAAGTTGT
>CAZPOG010000187.1:0-3679 GCA_964588105.1 uncultured Ruminococcus sp.
GATAGATTAGTCAGGTTTTTTTGGTTATCTGCACAGTATGCATTAATTGCTTTCGCAAATGTTTCGCTATCCATTTGGTTTCGATATTTAAAGCAATCACATATGGTTCTCTCTTTATCATAAATCAGGAGAGTGTATCCGTTAAAATCAGAGGATGTCTTTCCCAATGAATAATTTGATGCAGGAACATAATGGGGTGAAATAGCCAGACCGGGTATCTTTAGCTTTGATTGAGAGATCGCTCTTGGAACTGCAAGTGCCCAAGACGAGGGCGCATAGTCGCTGTATCCATAATGATATAGCGCAGATTCCAAGCACACGATCCCTTCCGGCAATACTGTAGACAACAACTGTTCGTCGCTGATCAGTTCATCCGGAAGGCAATAAAACCCTTGTCGTATTCTGCTGATCAGATTGCTCTTATATAGATTTCCGATCTCATAATTCTGAAGACCGGCATTTTTCAGTTGGAGTGTAGTTGCAATACCGTCATTTTCTGTAATGACAGCTTTAGCAATTTCATAATTACTCGCCATGTTATTTTCCTCTTACAGTTTAATAGTATTGTAATACAAAAATAGCATATCACATTTACCTCATTTTATCAACTATTTTCCGGTTACAGTTTTTTTGTTTTGTATGAAAAAACTGTTATACTTTTGATATTGCACGAATTCTTGAACAAATACTGCTAGTGCTATTTTGTAAGAAACAACTATAACCGCGAAGTGGTCATATCATCACTTACGCAAGGCGGAATCATAACTGTAAACTGATAACTGAAAGAGCCCTTCGGGGCTTTTTCTGTTGCCAACATTCCCCATCTGTGATAGAATACTTTTATCAAAGCGACACCGGAGACTGTTATGGGCTTATTCAATCGAAAAAAGAAAACCCCTGTGCAGCAGATATGGTCTGTCACCTTAGGGGCTTGGCAGGGAGAGCCGATCGAATGGCGGGTGCTGTGCGAGCAGGAGGACAGGATGTACCTGCTGAGTAAGTACGTCATCGACGGGATGCCCTTTAACAAAGAGAAGTTTCAGGGGAATGAGTTCGAGTTCAGCGATATCCGCTGGTGGCTCAATTCCCCCTTTCTCAAAGGCGCCTTTACCCCACAGGAACAGGAGAGGATCATTGGCGAGATCACTCTGCTGAGTCTGGAAGAGAAGAAACAATACCACGTCGGCGGTGTGTGCAACGCAACCCTATACGCCAAAACGGTCAAGAACGTCTGCAACCCCTATGTCGAGATGCTCGGAGAAGGTCTCGAGAATGCCGCAATGTGGTGGCTGCGTGATAAGGCGAGGCTTGAGGGCGACGTTCAGATCGTCGGCTACGACGGAACCATCATGAGCATGGGCGTGATCATGCCCGACGGCGGCGTCCGTCCCGCGATGTGGATCAAAAAATAGCATATCAAAAGCCCCTCACAAAAGTGAAGGGCTCATTTTCTATCTGTGGATATACATCCTTGTCATCTCTTCTTCGCCGTCGCCCTGCACCATCGTGAAGAACTCCCAGCCGTAGCGTTCATAAAATCCCGTGTGATCGGTCACCAGATACACCGGAGAAACGCCCTTTACCCTCAGATCCTCGACCGCAAGGTTGAGCAGTTTTCCCGCGATCCCCTGAGAGCGGTATTCCTCTTCGGTATAGACGGCGCAGATATTGGGCGAGAGATCTTTTCTGTCGTGGAAGTCGTTCTCGATCACGCCCAGCCCGCCGATGATCTTCTCACCGTCAAGACAGAGATACCAGCCGTATTTTGTCCGATAACTCAGATACTCATCCATACAGGCGAGGTAGGCTTCTTCGGGCACGCCCCACTTGGAGCAAAACCATGCCGCCGCTTTGTTTTTGATCTCGGGTTGTTCTCTTAGTGTGATATATTGATAGCTCATATGATCCTCCTTGTATCGATCCTGATGGATATTATTATACTTCATTTTTTTCGGGTGTCAATCCTATGTGACAGAAGGACGCCTCAGCCGCCCTGACGGACGGCTGAGGCGCTAATGTATTTTTAGGGGTTTTCTATCATCGGATGATGGAATAGACGTTTGATTAAGCGGTTCTCTCGAGTGAGTGGAACATCTTTACCTTTAAGAAATCACCGCTTACGATAATGTCCACTGCCTGGATGTCTTTGTCGGGATGAGCCTTGACCAGCTCCGATACATACAGCTTTACGATTTTGTCCGATACACTGTCGCCTTTTACATTAATACGCATCACGCTAACCTCCTTGTCTTTCAAATTCGCTTAATTTTCACTGTTTTCCTTTTAATTCTTCTCGGGAATTATTCGAATGTTTGTACTAATTCCTTACAGTTATATTGTACCAGACAGGGGCTGTAATTTCCAGTTACAGGTAGGCTATACTCATATCAGTTTATTAACGGTTAATTCTTTTTGGAATAATAACGGTGAAACTTTGTAATAGTTAATTCTCTTTAGAAAAAAAAGACCGTATACCCCATATTTTGTGTTTGTAACCGCTTATATGACCGATTTCAAAAGGTTTTTTGCCTATCATCTGTCCTATTTAGCACCGTAGGGAACGGTCTTGACCGTTCCTCCGTAGGGCGTTGTATAAGGTCGTAGGGTTCGATGCCCACATCGAACCGTATATATCAATTGTTCGACCAACGGGAGTAACCTTTTTTATAAATATTGCGATAATATCAACCTTTCGGCACGATGAGACTCCCCTGACAGGAAATTCCCCTGATAGGGGAAATGTCGGCAAAGCCGACAAAAGGGTTGCCGTTCTCGCTTAGAGAAAGATGGGCAAAGCCCAGAGGGGTGGGCTGTCCTCGCTGAGAGGAGGCATCGTGCCCTACGAACCTATCCAAACAAAACGGCGGGGGTCATGCCCCCGCCTGTATGTATACTATTTCATATCGTTATCCTCTGAATGACGCTCAATCATCCCTGAGTGACGTTGAGGTTTGCGTCTACGTTGACGGTCACGGGTACGGGAACCATGGTGGTGTCGGATGCTGCATAGTAGAGAGAGATGTGAGCGGTGCCCTCTGCCTTGCCGTAGATGATGAAATCATACTGGTTGTTCACTGTGTTGTAGTTGCAGCAGATGGAGATGTTGCCGTTGTCGGTGTCATAGTCCCAGTCGTAGTTGCCGCCGGACTTCTTACCGGTCTCGTATACGTGGAGGGGAGTACCGGTGCCTTCGGGGACTTCGTGTCTCTGATCGTAGATGATGCCGTCGGAGGAAACGCCGCCGCTGTAGCCCTTGTCTTCGCTGCCCTGATTCTCTGCGGGCTGTGCCTGCTGGTTATCGGTGTTGTTGCTGCCTGTATTGTTATCGCTTACCGCGGTGTTGTTGTTCTCTGTGGGAGCCTGGGTCGCGGAACCGGTCTGGGTGGTGGGATCGGTCATCGCGAGCTTGGTGACGGTGGTGGGTGTGGTCGCCGGAGCGCTGTTGTTATTGACGAGGTGGAATCCTAAGACCGATACGCCTGCGATCAGCGCGATCGCTAAGGTGGCCGCAACGCTTGTGATGACGATCTTTCTGTTCCTTGCCGCTCTTCTCTTCTTCATGGCGGTGATAGCTCTTGCTCTGTCGGTTCCTCTTCTGTTGGTGTTCCTGTTTCTCTCTGTCATTGTAATGACCTCCCTTTATTTGAATTTGATTTGATTTTTGTCTTAGGTGTTTCGT
>CAZPOG010000188.1:0-3652 GCA_964588105.1 uncultured Ruminococcus sp.
AGCTCGGTACGGTCACGCCATGAAGGCTGTACGGAAGCGATAACGGCGGGGTTGCAGACATACTTACCGAACGCGTAAGGAAGTGAAGTTTTACCGGTACCGGAAATACCCTGTAAGATCGTCAGACGGCCTGACGCGAAACCTGCGACAAAGCATCTGAGCAGCTTGATCTCATACCAGTAATGCATTCTCGAGCATGCAAAGTTGCGGAAATTGGTAACGAAATCGGGGAGAGTAACGTCCCAATCATAGGGATCGGGCTCGTAGTTTGCCCACTCTTCGTCGATGGTGATAAGCTTGTTGAAACGACCGGTAGCCTCTTCTTCCTCTTCGCCCTTGTTGAGCGCCTCCATCTCTTCGCCGGTGAGCTCGGAGATCTCGTTGGGATTCAGACCGATCTGAGAGACCTTCATGGAGAGGATCTTATCCTTCTCGAGGTTGAGTCTCATGACCTCTTTGTTGAGGGCGTTGACCTCGTTGACAAGGTCGTTGGTGTCCTTGGCTTTCTTCTTGAACTTGACGAACTTCTTGATCGCCTTGATCAGGAAGAATACGATCAGGAAGAGAACGCCGAGCAGCAGGATCATCGCGATAACCGCGATCACCCATGCAAGACCGCCGAGGGTGGTGGTGTAGTTGTTGATGATCTCAATGTACTTGGGGATGTTGAATGCTCCGTAAATGCCCTTGAAGATGCCTGCGATAGCGCTCCAGAGGGATCCGAAGAACTGGGTGAGAAAGTCGAACAAAAACTTAAATACAGTATCCATAAAGCATACTCCTTGAAAAAATGTATTACAGTCTACTCCATAGCAGTGAAATCCGCCCTAAAGACGCGGACGTCCTGAAAAAGTTAGACGATAATCCAAAATCATATGAAATATGATATATGAAATATGAAATGTTGTGGGAAAATCCTTGCGGATTTTCGGATTCCTATTTGTTGTCATTCAGAGGAAGCACAGCGACCGAAGAATCCCCTTCCTCTCGCAACCGGTAGTAATGACAGGGGGATTGCCGCGGGCAAAAGCCCTCGCAATGACAATCAATAATCAGGTGCGGGTGAAACCCGCCCTTCACTTTTCATAATTCATTTTTCATTTTTCATAATTTTTTACAGCTGTTCTCCATCCACTGAGAAGAGCCACTGCATCTTGACGAAGCCGCCCATGATCTCGTCGATGCACTCGGGGTCATTGCCCTCGATCCATGTGACGATGGTATATTTGTCGACGTCGCCGGGTTTGAGACCTTCGGAGGAAGTGTTGCAGACGATCTTGTCGTCTACGAATTCAAAGTTGACAATGTCCTCGAGCGGGGAGTCGTCCATGTTATGCTTGCCATAGACGGTAGCCTCGCCGTTCTTATAGATCATGACGCGCAGGGCTTCGTCCGCCGACTTCGCCACACCGGTGAGAATTAGCTGGGAGTTATAGTCGAGCGTTTCGGAGCCGTTGTTAGTCAGATAGAATGTATACGCAAGGTAGTTTTTGCCGTTGTGCTGGCCCTGTACGCCGTCGGCGTCGAGCTCGGTCAAGGGCAGCCAGTCATAGGTAATGTTGGTGACCTCTTCCACCGCGGCAGCAGAGAGCTTTAAGGTCGGATCTGAGCCGTCAATGTTTTCGCTGATGGTGATGCCCTTCTTAGCGGCAGTGTTCTCGACCTCGATAACAAGATCGCCGACCGTAGTCAGAAGCCATGAAATAAGCCACAGCAAAAGAAGTACAAGCACAGCAACAATCAGAGCAACGCCTGCTCTTCTCTTCCATCTGACTTCTTTCGCGAGGTCCTTGGAGTCGCGTCTTGCCGAATAACGGTCAAATATGGATTCCTTCTGTCGCTGTAATTGTACGTCCCTATCGCCTTTGTTCTCTAATTGTTCGAGCTGTTCCGGAGAAAAAACTTCAGGTTCGATATTCTTTTTAGCCATGTATATTCAGCTCGCTTTCGTATAAATTCTAATAACTTATGAAATATGAAATATGAAAAATGAAAAGTGGCGGGAAAATCCTTACGGATTTTTGGATTCCTGATTGTTGTCATTCAGAGGGAACAAAGCGACCGAAGAATCCCCTTCCTCTCGCAACCGGTAGTAATGACAGGGGGATTGCCGCGGGCAAAAGCCCTCGCAATGACAATCAATAATCATTAATCGTTATTCCTCGTTCTCCTGCATTTTCTTGAATGCCTGGAACTTTTTGAACTCTTCGAATTCTTCCGCAGTCATGGTGGGAAAATCAGCGGAAGGATCCTTTGCGGGAGTCTCTTCGTCAGCGGCGGGAGCGGCATTCTTCATAGCCTCCTCGTCACGCTTTCTGAGCGCGGCTTCGACAGCGGCGTTGATCTCTGCCTGTTTCTTCGCCTCAAGCTCTTCCTCGGACTCTTTCTCCTGCGCCTCTTGTTCTTTTTTCTTCTCGTTCTTATAGCTTGCGGCGTTGAAAACGACCCTGATCAGCTCATACAGGAAGAACGCGATCATCGGCAGCAGAACGACAAGGAAGAATCCCAGCTGAGTCTGGAGAAAATCTAAAACATTTCCTACGCCTTTGATGATCGTACCGTGATAATTCTTGTCATAAAATACGGACTTGATATCGTCGGCGGGAACATAGTAATAGGTGTCGCCTTCTTCCTGGTCGGCAATATAGTTGTTATCACCCTTCGTTCTGTAGACGGTCTTGTTCTCTCCGCCGTACTCGCCGATCTCGACGATTCTGTGGCAGATCAGCATCGTGGTTCCGAGCTCTTCGTCTTTCTTAAGATAAGTAACGATATCGCCGACCTCGTATTCGGCGTCGGGGTCGGATCCGGTCGCCTTGCCGATGATAACGTCGCCCTTATCAAAGTCGCCGCCCTCATATTCATCGGAGCCGCCCTTCATCGAGTCGGACTGGATCGTCTGGATGGTGTAGCCGAAGACCGTGGAGATACCGCTCGCCTTAGAGGTCAGCGCGAATACCGCAATCAGAACCGAAACTACCAATACCACAATGATCAGAATATTGATGATCGTGTTTAATATCTTTTTTAAAACTTTCATTATACCTTATTAACCCTTTCAGTGTGATAGCACTTACGTCTGTCCGCAGCTGATGCGAACACAGGTAAAGGCTGTCACTGCGGCAAAACAGAGATTATAGGGGCGTGTGCGGGCGAAACTGCCGTTCCGCCCCTACACTCCATTTTCGCATAGTTCAAAACGTTTTGACCTCTGCTCACAGAGCGAGAGGCGATTGGTCAGACAATGAGGGACCGCTTTCTATGAAATATGATATATGATATATGAAATGTGATGGGAAAATCCTTGCGGATTATTGATTCCTATTGAATCGGGTGCGGGCTTTGCTCGCCCTTCACTTTTCATCTTTCATCTTTCATTTTTCATAATTAACTGTCCCCGCCTCCGTAAGTCGGACCGCGGAGGCTCATCACAGATTTTTCCCGCCGCGGCGGCGCGTTACTCACCGCCGCGGCGTTATCTATGATTTAAAGAGAAATCTCTTATACAGTAATATTATCCTATAATATTAGTGTAAAGATCAGCTTGTTATTCAAACAAGTAAGTAAGCAATACTAATCAGCCAGCTGATTAAGAAGCAATAGCGAAGTCGATGTCGAAGCTGTTAGCAAGACCGGCAGCATCAACAGCGGT
>CAZPOG010000189.1:0-3649 GCA_964588105.1 uncultured Ruminococcus sp.
GGTCGCATCCAAGCTCTCCTTAGACGGCTGTTACGCAGAGCTGCTGCCCGAAGACAAGGTCGGCAAGATCGAAGAGCTGATCGATCAAAACGGGATGTGCGCTTTTGTCGGCGATGGTATCAACGACGCGCCGGTGCTGTCGCGTTCCTCCTGCGGTATCGCGATGGGACTCGGGAGTGAAGCGGCGATCGAATCCGCCGATATGGTGCTTTCCTCCGGCACGCTGAGCGCTCTGCCGAAAGCCGTCAGCCTCTCCCGATCCACGATCAATACCGTTAAGGCGAACATCACCTTTTCCCTGCTGGTCAAGGCGGTCATCATCGTTCTTGCCGCGCTCGGCATGGCGCCGATGTGGCTGGCAGTCTTTGCGGATACAGGCGTCTGTGTGCTGTGCGTGCTCAACGCCGTCCGACTGATCAGGAAGAGGATATAAAACCAATTGTAGGGGAGGGCCTCTGTGTCCTCCCTGACATTGATAAAACAGCAAGGTTTAGGGAGGGCATGGAAGCCCTCCCCTACTTTTAATATCTGTTCTATCTACAGTTGACAGAAACCGCAAAAAGAGCTACAATATCTTGTGGTAATATCGCGGGTGATCCCCGCAAAAATACTCGAGGTATCATATGACTCCGGAACCCATTAACAAACCGAAATATAAAGTGAGCAACTCGCTGACGAGCTACTATTTGCTCATCATGTTCACGTTCTTTCCGCTGTTTCTGACGGAGAGCTACGCGCACGCGAGAACGGACAAATACTGGCTCTTCATGGCGCTGACGCTGATACTCTTTATCGGCACGGCGGTGACCACGGTCATCAACAGCTCTGAGAACAAACGCATAGGCGTCAAAGAACATTTCCTTTTGCCGCTTACTTCGACAGATATCTGTATGCTGTGTTTCTTCGGCTTTGCCGCAATCTCCACCGTGCTGTCGGCTTATCCGCTTGACTCGCTGACCGGCAATGCAGGAAGAAACAACGGACTGATCCTGATCGGAATGTACCTGATCGCTTACTTCATCGTATCGCGGTTTTATGTATTTAAGGAGTATGTCATCGCGGGATATCTGGTATTCTCCTCCGGCGTCGCGTTGCTGGCGGTACTTAACTTCTACTATATCGATCCTTTCGGGATCCTCGACGGATACTCCGCGGATGTGGTCGAGGACTTCGGTACCACAATCGGCAACAAAAACACCATCGCGTCATTCATGTGCCTCTTCCTTCCGGTTGCGGTGATGATGTTCGTGCTTGCTCAAAAGCGTTATTTGAAAATCCTTTCGGGCGTCTCCATCGGCATCGCCTACGGCGGTCTGATCTGCGCGAACTCCAACTCGGGATATCTGGGATTTGCAGTGATCCTGATGGTAATGCTCATCTTCTGCGCGAGAGATTTTGAGAAATTCAAAAACTATATGCTCGGGCTGGTGATCCTCTTCGGATCGGGAAAGCTTTTGCGGCTGTTCTCCTATATCATGAGTGACCGGTCAAAGAGCTTTGAAGCGATCCCGAAATTCCTTTTGTTCTCCCCGTATATGTTTATCCCCATCGGATTCTTCCTGCTCATCTATCTTCTGATGACCCTTCTCGGACGTCCGATGGAAAAGGCGTACAAAGGCCGGCTGATGACAGGGATCTTCATCACCTTGTTTGCCGTCTGTGTCACGGGACTTGTCGGCGCGTTTATCTACTTTACCAACATCGACACAACGACCGACCTCGGAAGTCTCGAGCGTCTGCTCCGCTTTGACGACAGATGGGGCACGCACAGAGGCTTCATGTGGATCAACGGCATGAAGGAGTTCTCGGACTTTGATTTCATTCACATGCTCTTCGGCTCGGGACCCGATACCTTCTATCATGTTTTTGAGCCGCATTTTGAGGAACTGCTGTCACGCTTCGGCGACTCGTCTACCGACTGTATCCACAACGAATACCTCAACTATCTGATCACACAGGGTATTTTCGGACTTGCCGCCTATCTCGGACTGCTCGGCTGCGGTACATTCAGAGCCGTCAAAAAATCTTTCCAAAATCCTTTGACGCTCGTATTCATCAGCGGCGTTCTCTGCTACGCTGTCCAGTCGGTCGTCAACCTCTACCAGCCGATCACCACCCCGACACTCTTCCTCTTCCTCGCGATTTCGGAAGGAATATGTAGAGTTAGTGAAGAGAGAATAGAGAAGAGAGAATAGATAAGGGAGGGCTTCGCCCTCACCCGATTCTATTTGGGACAAATTATTAAGCTGGAGTTTCCATCGAAGCTCCAGCTTTTCGTTTAGCAGTATTATGATTGTTCGAGCGAAGCGAGTGACCATCACTCTTCACTCTTATCTCTTATCTCTTCACTAAAAAACTACGGCTTTTTCTTCATCGCTTCCTTCAGCGACTTCACCGTGCCGTCGGGATATTCTACCTCCACGTTGTCAAGCTGGGACTTAAACTTCTCGCGAAAGCCCTTGAGGTATTCCTGTCGAAGCTCTTGCTGGCGCTTTTGTTCTTCTTCTGTCAGTCCCTGTTCTTTCTTTTTCTTTGCCAGATAATTGATCTCTTCCAAAAGTTCCATGATCGTATCTCCTATCTCAGACTGTCAAGATAATTCTGTAAGATGATGGACGCCGCTACGGCGTCAACTTTTTTCTTTCTCTTCTTGCCGTACACTTCGGAGTCGGACAAAAACGCATGCGCGGTGATGGTGGTGCCGCGCTCATCCTGCATATGTGTGGGGATTGAGGATTTCTCTGTAATCTCTTCGGCGAGCTTCCTCGCTCTTTGAGCGCTTTCGCCTTCACTGCCGTCCATATTCTTCGGCAGTCCGACGACTACGATCTGCGGCTTCTGTTCGTTAATGATATCGCAAATCTTCTCGACCAAACGATCATCATCTCTCTCCTCGATCACACACAGGGAAGACGCGAGCGTCCCCCTACTGTCGGATATCGCGATACCCGTTCTGACATGACCGAGGTCGACCGATAACGCTTTCATACTCTCCCTTCTTTCCTTATTGATATCAGGTATTATATCACAAATGCACAAATTGTACAAGTGGTTTTTGACTTGCGAAAAGCTCCGTAATATGGTATAATAAGATATTAGGATTGATTGGAAAGGCGGTGGTGATATCAGGACTCTGAAAGAAGTATGGGATGATACAAAACACGATCTTGTCAGTATCGAAATGCTTAAGTATACGGCGTTCGGACTTCTGACGTTTATCGTGGATATCGGTATCTCGACGCTGTGTTACGAGGTTCTCCCGATCCACTACGCGCTGCTCACCTCCGTATCCAACGCCGCGGGTTATGTCTCCGCGACGATCTTCGCGTTCTTTACCAACAAGCTCTTTGTATTTCAATCCCACAGCGAGGGCAAAAGAAGCTTTCTCAAGGAATTTATCTCCTTCTTCGGCGCAAGGATCCTCTCGCTGGTCATTTCGATGGGTATGATGCTGCTGTTCGTTGACGTCTGGCACTGGGACTTCCTTGTCTCCAAGATCATTTCCAACGTCTTTGTCGTCGTATCCAATTACATCGCCGCAAAAATCTTCATCTTCAAAAAGAAACCGTAAATAACAAACAGGCTCTCTTAAAATGAACAGGTCCAGTAAAAACGGACAATAGTAAAAAAGCCCCCCTTATGGTAGAAT
>CAZPOG010000190.1:0-3605 GCA_964588105.1 uncultured Ruminococcus sp.
ACAGCTGTACATGATCGGCGGACACGCGGAGCGCATCGCGACCTTCTTGGCGCCGTTCTCATAGAGGAACTCAACAGTCTCCCTAAGCTGGGTGCCGCGAACGATCGAGTCGTCGACGAACAGCAGGTTCTTATCCTTGATCAGATCGAACACGGGGATCTGCTTCATCTTAGCAATACGGTTTCTGTCGGTCTGGCTGGTCGGCATGAAGGAACGCGACCAGGTAGGCGTATATTTGATGAATGCTCTGGCGAAGGGCAGACCGCTTGCGTTGGCGTAGCCGATCGCATGAGGTGTTCCGGAATCCGGCACACCGCCGACATAGTCGATCAGGTCGTCATACCGGTTCTTCTTATCGTTTCGCGCCATGATCACGCCGTTGCGGTACCGCATCGCCTCGACGTTGACACCTTCATAAGTAGAGGTCGGATAACCGTAGTAGCTCCATAAGAAGGAACAAATCTTCTTTTTCTTCAATGCGGGAGAAAGCACCTTGACGCCGTCCGCGGTGATCTCCACGATCTCACCGGGGCCCAACTCTCTCTCTTCTTCAAAGCCTAATTTCTGATACGCGAATGACTCAAAAGATACGGCATAGCCGTTCTCGCTTTTGCCGATCTGCATCGGCAGTCTGCCGACCTTGTCACGGGCTGCGATGATTGTGCCGTCGTCCTTGAGGATCAGGATCGAAGCGGTGCCTTCGATCTTCTCATGCGCAAAGCGAATACCGTCGACAAAGCTGTCGCACTGGTCGATCAGCGCCGAAAGCAGCTCGGTGCCGTTGACCTTGCCGCCGGTCATCGCGTCGAAGTGACAGCCGCTCTTCGAAAGATAGTCGTCGATCAGCTCGTCCGCATTATTGATGATACCGGTCATGCACAGGGCATACGCGCCCAGATGCGAACGCATCAAAAGCGGCTGAGGAAAGGTATCGGAGATACAGCCGATCGCCGAAGTGCCGCTCATCTCTTCAAAGATGTGATCGAACTTGGTTCGAAAAGGCGCGTTCTCGATATTATGGATCTTTCTTTGCAATCCTATCTCTTTATCATATGCCGCAAGGCCTCCCCTGCGGGTTCCCAAATGCGAATGATAGTCAACGCCGAAGAACACATCGGTCAGACAGTCATCCTTTGAAGCGATTCCGAAAAATCCTCCCATAACAATACCTCCAAATGATATAGCGGTCATTGCGAGGGCATCAGCCCGCGGCAATCCCCCTGTCAACAATACCGACATCTGATAGAAGGGGATTGTCACGCCCTAAAGGGCTCACAATGACATTATAAGTTCAGCGCCGCGTCCTTCTCGAGCACCTTGGCGGCGTCATTCTTTCTCTTGTCGTCTAACTTTTTCTGAAGCTCCTCGTCCTCTACCGCGAGGATCTGAGCGCAAAGCAAGGCGGCGTTGACAGCTCCGTTGATCGCGACAGTCGCTACGGGAATACCCGAAGGCATCTGGACCGTCGAAAGGAGTGCGTCAACACCGTCTAACACGGATGATTTCATAGGAATACCCACCACGGGAAGGGTGGTGTTCGCGGCGATGGCGCCCGCTAAATGCGCCGCCATACCTGCCGCGCAGATGATCGCGCCGAAGCCGTTTTCTCTTGCCGAAAGCGCGAAGTCTCTCGCTTCTACCGGCGTGCGGTGAGCGGAATAGATGTGGACTTCGTAGGGAATCTCCAGGGATTTTAAGGTGTCCACTGCTTTTGTTACTACGGGCAAATCGGAATCCGAGCCCATAATTACTGCAATTTTTCTCATATTTATACCTCCCATTTTACGATAGTATGATACCATAATGCCTCAAATAGTGTCAATTCACGCGATTACTAAGGCTTTTTTCTTTTATGAGATATTATCTGTGACATTTTACAGAGAGAAAGAAAAATCGCTTTCATAAATTGACTTATAAAAGCGTATATGCTATGATAAATAGCTGTAGAATACTATCATCATCCGAGAAGAAGGTATCATATGAAAATTGTCATTAAAATCGGCACTTCTACGCTTGCGTATCAGACAGGACTGCTGAATATCAAGCGGGTGGAAGAGATGTGCAAGGTCATCTCTGACCTCAAAAACGCAGGACATGAGCTCGTCCTCGTCAGCTCGGGCGCGATCGGGCTGGGTCTGGGAAAGCTCAGGATCGAAAAACGCCCCGACGATATCCCCACCAAACAGGCGGCAGCCGCGGTCGGTCAGTGTGAGCTGATGAGCATCTATGAAAAAGGCTTTGCGACCTATAACCACACCGTCGCCCAGATCCTGATCACCGGCGCGTTTGCGGAGCTCGACGGCTATTCCGAGAATCTCGACAACACCCTCACCCGCTTGCTCTCTTTAGGCGCGATCCCGATCGTCAACGAGAACGATACCGTCGCGACAGACGAAATCGTGATCGGCGACAACGACACCTTAGGCGCAATCATCGCCAACAAGGTCGGAGCCGATCTGCTGATCCTTCTCTCCGACATCGACGGACTTTACACCGGCGACCCGAACAAGGATGAAAACGCCGTGAGGATCGAGGTCGTAAGCGAGATCACCGACGATATCAGGCGTCTTGCTCAGGATCGTTCTTCCGTCCTCGGCACCGGCGGTATGATCACGAAGATCCACGCAGCTGAGATGGTAACACGCCGCGGCATCGAGATGGTCGTTGCCAACGGCAAAAATCCCGCTATTCTCTATGACATCATAGAAGGCGGCGGCGTATGTACAAGATTCAAACCGACATCCATATAACAGGAGGACAACCATGACTACTCAGGAACTCTTAACCAAGGCAAAAGCGGCAAAAGCCGACTTGGGTCTTGTATCCACCGAAAAGATCAACGAGGCGCTGCTTCTGATGGCAGACGCTCTGATCGACAACACCGACGCGATCTTAGAAAAAAACCGTGAGGATATCGAGAAAGCCAGAGGCACAGTCTCTGAGGTCATGATCGACCGTCTCTCTCTTTCAGAAGACCGTATCAAGGGCATGGCGCAGGGCGTCAGAGAAGTCGCCGCTCTCCCCTCTCCCGTAGGTAAGGTGCTGTCCTCTCACACTGCATCAAATGGTATGGTGATCGAGAAGACCTCCGTTCCGCTGGGCGTGGTCGCGATCATCTATGAATCCCGCCCGAATGTCACCTCCGACGCTGCGGCGCTCGCCTTAAAAAGCGGCAACGTCTGCGTCCTGCGCTGCGGCAAAGAAGCGCATCAAAGCGCGCAGGCGATCGTTGACGCATTGGCACAGGGCCTTGAAAAAGCAGGACTTTCCAAGGACTTTGTCCTTCTTGTAGAAGATATCACCAGACAGAGCTCAATCGATCTGATGACCGCAAACGGCTATGTTGATCTGCTGATCCCCAGAGGCGGCAAGGGTCTGATCTCCGCCTGTGTCAAGAACGCCACGGTTCCCTGTATCCAGACCGGCACCGGTATCTGTCATATCTATGTCGACGACACCGCCGATCTCGAAATGGCGCTCTCCATCGTTGAGAACGCCAAGACCTCTCGTCCTTCCGTCTGCAACGCAGAAGAAGTGCTGCTGGTCAATGCAAAGATCGCCGACACCTTCCTGCCGATGCTCAAAAACAGACTGGTCGACAGCAG
>CAZPOG010000191.1:0-3597 GCA_964588105.1 uncultured Ruminococcus sp.
ATTCTCACATCCTTCGAACGCCGCATTCCCGATTTTCGTCACTTTCTCGGGAATAGTAATCGAGCTCAGGTTCGTGCACCCGCAAAATGCGTAATTACCGATCTGTGTTACGCTTGCCGGAATCGTGACCGAAGTCAGATCGGAACAATACCAGAATGTGCTTTCCTTAATCTCGGTCACGCCGTACGGGATCTTGATGGAAGTCAGCGCGGAGCAGCAAGCGAACGCCCCGCGTCCGATCTTAGTCACACTGTCCGGAATATCGATTGAAACAATGTTTTTGTGGCTGATAAACACGTTTTTATCGATTTCCGTCACACCGTCCGGAATAACGATATGAGCGTCCTCACCCTGATACTTTTTCAGTATCCCGTTTTCTATCTCAAATCCATTCGGCATCCTGTACCTCCTGCGTCATCACTTCGATTTACGATTACTAAATACTGTAATGTGATTGTATCACATCAGGCTGTCAAAAGTCCATACTTATCATGAATAATTATGCCAAATACAAAGGGCGCAAATCCGTCGTGGACTTGCACCCGCTGTGATAATTCTTTGAAATAATACAAATATATTTTTCCCAAGTGTTTTCCTGCTGTATCGTCAGTCAACGATTGAATAAACGATATACGCCTCAATCTTTGAGATCTGGTCTTCGGAGAGTCCGCCCAAACGCAGATAATCCTCTGCGCCCGCTTTCAGATCCAACGTATCGATATCCGCTCCCTTATCCGCGTCACACATACAGTAAAGGAAGTCATAAACGTTCTCAAGGATCGTGTCATATCTGTCGGGAGAGCCTTCCTTTGTAACGCCGTAATAATTCCGGTAGGTCTCCATGTAATCGTCGATAATCTGATCAGAAGTGGCGTCGGCAAGCGCTAAGAGCAGCGCGCATGCAAAACCGGTCCGGTCCTTACCCTCTACACAGTGGATCAGACAGGGGGAGTCGTGATCCGTCATCTGAAGGAAGGCGTCAGAAAGCGTCTTTGCGAAATCCTCTGAACGGTAATTCGCGTTGAGATTGAGCAGCAGGACATTTCCTTCTAAGAAGAGTTCATTGTAATACACCGAGCTAAAACCGTCTTCTACGGTAAAGGCAAGATATTCCGTCTCATCGTCGGACAAATTGATCACGAACTTAACGCCGTACTCCTCTGCGAGCGCGTTGGCATACGGCGCGCGGTTGTGCTCGTTGTCACAGGGAGAAGCAGAGCGATAAAAGCCTTTTTCACGGAGAGCTCCACCGCGAACCTCACGGAAGTTAGCAAATACAACATCCGATTCATAATCCTCGCGGTTATCGGAGTATTCGAGCGAGTACAGCTCCTCCGTGCTGAGATATTTTGCTTTCTCGTTCATCGTAACGGTGACCTTGGAATCCTCCGTCAAGTTAAACTCTTCCCATGTGGTATCGCCGTAATTGCGCGCGATCTTAACATGGGGAGAATCCGGATATCCGCACAGCAGCAGCTCGCCGACAGGTACATAATAGCCGGTGTAATAAGGGATATCCTCCAGCGTAACTCCGTTATCAAAGAATATGTCGACGCTGTCGCCGAAAGCAAAGCCGAGAGCGTTAAACTCATCGATGGTCATATCGATAAACACGTTGCCGTATTCTTCATCTTTTATCACTCCGATTTCGCCGGTCGTCACCACCTGAGCGGTATCGTTCGTTGCTGTTTCATTGCTGTTTTTGTCATTCCCGCATCCGCATAATGTTGATAACAAAACGCAGGAAAGAATCAGTAGAGCTGCTATTCTTGTTTTCATCATCATATCTCCTTTTTGGTATGATATCAGTCCGAAACGGCGTGGGAATTTGCTTTTATCCGCTTTCGATATTAATGATAGCACACAACCGATTTTTTTCCAACATTATCTGAGAGAAAAAGCAAAAACCTTCGTCCGAAATTACGAACGAAGGCTCCTGTTATCTATCTGCTTTTATGATCTTAAGAAGGATCACGCCTTTGCTAAGCAACAGCAAAAACGCCATCGCCGTCGCGTACGGTTCCCGCGTCAGCGCCAAAAAGAATACCGTGACGATCCCGACAGCGACCGATGCGATGGTGAGCGCTTTTTGAGCCTTTTCTATCTTTAACAGCGCCATCGTGACCTTGACGCAACCGAATAGGAACAGCAGAACAAACAGTACCCAGTGAGCCGCCAAGATCAACGGCGACGCCTGTGAATATCTGAACAGATCGACCGCGTATATCTCTCCTGCAACCGAATCGGGATACAGCGGCAGGATAAAGAGCGTCAGCGCCATAACATCTGCGATCCCAAACAGCAGATCGCACACCGTGCGGATATTGCTTTTGTTCTCTTTTTCGGCGATATCGATCAGCTTTTCTCCTGATAACAGATCGTCAACGGAGACAGAGAAGAACGACGAGATCGCTTTGAGCGAGTCGATAGAAGGATAACCCCTGCCCGACTCCCACTTGGAAATCGCCGTCCTCGACACATAGAGCGCCTGTGCAAGCTCCTCCTGCGTCAGTCCTCTGCTCTTTCTTAGCTCCTGCAGCTTTTCATTGAATTCCAAAACTATTCCTCCGATAAGGCATTTGATCTGCCGTCAAAAAGCAAGACAAAGCCCATATAAATCATAAACAATCCCGCGCTGAGCAGAACGGAACCGATAATGTCCGTCAGCCAGTGCACGCCCGCGATCGTCCTACCGATCACCATAAACAATGAGAACAGAATAGAGAATATATTAATTGCCGTTCTCAAAAGGCGATTTTGTATTCTCCTGTTCACCTGAAGGCTCAGCGTCGGCATGACACTCAGCACCAGTAAGGTCGTGGACGAGGGATATGACGCCTCCATATATCCGTCGATCGGAATCGGTCTGTAGTTGATCGGGACCATCTCAAACACCAGATACCCGACGATGACCAGAATATAATATATGCCCAAGAGGAGGATATCCGGATCTACCTTGAAGAGGCTTCTCCTTTTTATCAGCTGGACAAGACCTATCCCGCCGAAGATCATACAGATGAGGATCGGCACCAGCCCGAGCCAGTCGGTAACGGTATAGATTGCCATATGGACCCCTGTCAGCTGAAAGAACCAAACATTGATCGCAGCAAACCCGATATTCGTCCCGTTTTGTCCGACCGGTCGAACGTCGACGATCTGAATCAGAAACGTCCATAGCGTAAACGCTGTCAGCAAAGCAGCGCCGATGCATAAGATCTTTTTCGCGTTTTTCATTTTCATACGCCCTTTCGTATTTCTGTACCAAAGGTAACACAAGGTATGAAAATGTACAAGAAACGCGGGGTCACACCGACGACACGAATCGTATCATTCGCATTATTGCGAAAAATATCCGTTTTCGCAACCATTATTCATTTTTCATTCTTTAGTATTCAGTATTCATTTAGAAAATCCTGTCAAGGAAAATGAATATTGAATATTGAAAACTTAAAAATGAAGAATACAAAGCGAAAATCCCGCCAACTCTCGTCGACAGGATTTTCGCTTTGGTGGGAGAGGGTGGATTCGAACCACCGAAGTCACTGACAACAGATTTACAGTCTGCCCCCTTTGGCCACTCGGGAACTCTCCCATATT